>CAYSEO010000017.1:0-24822 GCA_964429885.1 uncultured bacterium | reverse complement strand
GGTCGTCATCAGGAGTCTTAAACGGACTAGCTGTTAACCCTAGCCTAGCGACTTCCCATAATCTGATTTTTTTATATCTTCTTCGCTTTCCATAAGATCAAGCTGGAATCTCCTTAGATTGATACAACTAAGAACTAGATCGGACTTTAACCCAAGTTCTTCCTGAAGGTTGATCGATCGGATCCCTGGCTCAGCGACAACAGTACCTCCGTTCCCGTCACCGTCAGAACTATAAGATGACATGTCCCAGCACTGCTTGCTCTGTAGTGTGTTGTTTATGTTGGCCTCCTACCTTGGCTAGAACTCAAGGACTCCTCAGGGGATGAGATCTCCTCTACGCCAGGAGCAGGCAATCTCAAATACCAGGTGAAGTAGAGCCCGATCCCGCAACTGATCGAGATCGTGGCCATCCAGGCTAAATTCGACCAATCCTGCCAGATCAAGGCCATCGCCCCCAGTAAGGAGGTGATCTGAAACCCAATCACCAGAACCAGATTCAAGACATCTCGCCCATGTTCTCGACGGCTCACCTCAGGATCTCGATCACTCTGCTGTCGCCACCGTCCCCAAGGTCCCCAAGGATCCACCTGATTACAGAACTGGATCAACACCTTTTCCTCTGTGGGGGGAGTTAAGAAGGAGACCAATACTGATCCCACAAACCCACAACCGATGATCGCGGGGAAGGAAAGATAGACTGGCCAGTTCAAGGCCGCGTTAAAGATCAAAGCCGCCATCACCCCTGCTGCGGTCCCCGCCGCAAAACCATAGCCATTGAACCGAGGCCAGTACCAGCGCAACAATAACGGGATCGACAGACCCGCCCCTAACCCCATGGTCAACAAACTCCAGATCTGATTGATATTAGGCACAAACGCCGCCACCCCGATGCCCACCGCGCAGAGAGCCACCGTCGCCAACCGTGACACCCAAACCAACCGCTCTTGGCTGGCCTCCGGATCCAAATAGGTCTCGTACAGATCCCGCACCAAAAACGAGGCCCCAGCATTCAACGTGGAGTCAAAAGTAGACATGGCCGCCGCGATCAGACCCGCGATCACCAACCCCCGCACCCCCACCGGCAACACATAGGCCAATACCGTGGGCAACACCTGTTCCGCATCCTGTCGAATGATCTCCGCCTCCGGTCCCCCTTGGGCCAGCAGTGAGTACCCCATCACCACCAACCCTGCCATCAGAGTCCAACGTAGGATCGAGATCAGAATGCTCTCCATACCCACCAAGCTGGCATCCCGCTCCGTCTTGGCCGCAAAGAAGCGCTGATCCGTATAGCCCGTAATCCCCCCAGCTCCCTCGATCATCGTCCGTGCCAACCAGACAAACACACAAACCGCAAATAGCTGAAACACCATGCCCCACCCTTGGGGATCTGCAGCCAGCAACACATCACCAAAACTCCCCTGCGGGTTCTCTAAGGTGATATCCAGTAACCCACTGGGCAGCTCCACCTCCGATCGGATCCGGAAAGCATAGACGCTGACGAACAGGGAAGTGAAGATCAACAAAGCCATCTGGATCGCATCGGTGAACACCACCCCGTAAAGTCCCGACAGCAAGGTATAGAACAACCCGATCGCCACCATGATCGAGGTACAGGCCACCTCTGGCAGGGGCAGAAAGGCGGTGAGAAACTTACCGGATCCCTTGGCGAAATAGATGATTAGGCCCAGGCAGAGCACCAGATTGGCTACAGCACTGAGGATATGGGCCACCTGTCCTGGTCGATCGGTGCCGAAACGCAACTTCATCCACTCCGCCGAGGTCATCACCTGACTGCGCCGCAACCACTTGCCCAGAAACGCCATGGAGAAGGCCAAGGACAGCCCCACCCCACCCCGTAGCTCCACCATAAAGCCGCGATAGCCCAGCCCAAACAGCACCGCCACCACGATCATGGTGCCACTCATATCGAAATTAGAGGCTGCCGTCGAAACCCCCAACAACCACCAGGGGATACGATTGCCCCCCAGGAAATAATCCTCCAACCCCCCTGAGGCCACCCGTGTCAACACCGTCCCGATCACGATCATCAACACCAGGAAGCCGACAATGATCCCAATATCCAATGGGGCCAGGGTTTGGGTAAAGGCGAACAGGATCGGTGAGCGCATAGGGCAAGTAGGGGACTGAAGCACATCTCAACAGCCTACCGCCTTTCCGTGTTCTGATCTGGACCCCAGCTCACACTTGAAACTGCTGAGCCAGAAACTGCTTCAACTCCTCAAAGTGACAGTGATAGACCTGATGGGCGGTGGTGTACCCCTTCAGCTCCACATCCTTGCAACGGAAAAAAGAGTCTTCCTCCGATCGACCCAGCTGAGCCCAGAGGGCGGCATGAGTCTCCTCACTGAGGGCGATATCAGCATCCAACATGCGGGTGGCACTCTCCAGCCGGAAAGCAGCATTGACCGTATCCCCGATCACGGTATATTCCTGTCGCTCCCCGCTGCCCATTTGGCCCACAATGGCATAGCCCGTATTGATCCCCGCCCCCAACTCGATCGGCATCGGTAACAGGGGCTCCGCCCGGTTCAGCTCCTGGGTCATCTCAAACAACGCCTGCAGACACGCAAAGGCCTGTAGGACATCTGGGGCCTGGTCATCCAGGGTCGGCTGCCCCTTACGCTTTGGATCCTGAGAGTGGAGCCAGACCGCCATGATGGCATCGCCAATATACTTGTCCACCTTGCTGCCCTTAGCCCGAATGATCCGTCCGGCCCGTCGGAACCAGTCCCCCAGTTTCTGAGACAAGATCCGCTCATCGGCTCGCTGGGTCAACTGGGTGAACCCCCGGATATCCACCACCGCCACGGAGATCAGACGCCGCAGATGTAGCACCGAGGTCTTCTGCCCCGGCCCTGGCATGGTCTCGTCCTTGGGCTCCTCCTCAGCGGTATTGCTGGAGTAGAACTCGATCTCCGACTGACCCAGGGTGAGATGATCTCCGTTTTGCAGCAGGGTGGGAATGCTGACCCGACGCTGATTGACAAAGGAGCCGTTGGTGCTGCCCAGATCGATCAAGTAAATGCTACTGCTGTCCAGACACTGCAGAATGGCATGGTGACGAGAGACGCTGTTGTCGAGGATCACGATGGAGTTATCGCTATCCCGCCCCATCGTCCATGCGGAAGCCTCACTCAGAACAAACTTTCTCCGAGTCCCATCCGCCCCAATGAGCAGGATATAAGGGTCTGTGGTTTGGGAATCCTCAGGCATCTCTAATCGGAGGCAGTGCACTAAGGCAACGCAACTACACTCTACAAGATACTCTGCCCGCCCTCGCCTTGTAACCTATCGGGACGATTGTCGTCAGCGGAATTCGCCCACTATGATCAAGAGACCTTCAGATCAAGCCCTTCTATCGATACCCTCCGGAATTCATGACCCCACCTGCCCTCTCCGATCCGGCCATCCCCAAGGAACAACAACCCCTCAACCAGTACCAGGAGCTGGCGGACTCCTTCTTCTCCCGTTGGCCCACGCTGTCACTACGGGGCTATCTCAAGGGCATCTTTGGGATCTGGCTGGGTACAGGGGTGATCACGGCGACGATAGCCTCCGGCAGCTTCTCCCCCGGTCAGGAACTCAGCCATTGGCTGGTCTCGACAGTTCTGGGCTCTAACCTATTGCTGAGCTTGGTGTTAATCCGGCTGTATCTGGGCTGGCTGTATGTGCGGGGGCGTCTGCTCAACCCGGAGGTGCTTTACGAGGAAAGTGGTTGGTATGACGGGGCAGTTTCCACTAAATCTCAGGAGGAACTGGCCCAGCATCACCTGATCGTGCAACACCAGATCAGACCCATACTACGGCGTCTGCACCGCACCTTTCTCTGGATCCTAGGGATCAGTGGTCTGTGCCTAGCCCTCTGGCCCTGGGTATAAAGTGGACCCAGTGGTCGCCCGCCCGTAGGATCCAACTCGTGCATATTGCCTTCGATCTGAGCCAAGTCCATCAGCCCACCGCCGTTGCCATTGGTAATTTCGATGGTATCCATTTGGGGCATCAAGAGGTTCTCCAGCCGATCCTGAACACCACGCTGGGGATCAAGACGGTGCTCACCTTCCATCCTCACCCTCAGGAGATATTGGCAGGCCGATCTCGATTGCTGTTGACCCCGCCCCAAGAGAAACGGGATCAGTTCCGGATCCTGGGTTTGGAACAGGTGGTGCAGTTGGCCTTCACCCCGGAATTCGCCCAGCAATCCCCCCAAGAGTTCATCGAGACGATCTTGGAACAAGGGCTAGGAGCTCGTCAGATCAGTGTGGGTTGGGATTTCAACTTCGCTCACCAGCGCTCGGGGAATGTGGACACTCTGGTGCAGTGGGGTAAGGCCACGGGGATCCAGGTGGAAGTGATCTCCAATACCCAGATGCAGGGAGCCCGGATCAGTAGCTCTCGGATCAAGGGAGCTTTGAGTGAGGGGGATGTGATCACGGCTAGACAGCTCCTGGGCCGTCGGTATCCCCTACGGGGCAAGGTGATCATGGGGGATCAGCGGGGGCGACAACTGGGGTTCCCGACTGCCAATCTCCTACTGCCGGAGGAAAAATTTCTACCACGGGATGGCGTTTACAGTGTCTGGGTCTGGCTCCCCACCACTCCCGATCCCCACCCTGGAGTGATGAATATCGGTGTGCGACCCACAGTGGATGGATTACAACGCACGTTCGAAGTCCATCTGCTGGACTGGCAAGGCGATCTCTACGGTCAGGAGATCCAGGTAGATCTGGAAGGGTATGTGCGCTCGGAGCGCAAGTTTGGCTCTCTGGAGGAACTGCGGGCTCAGATCCAGTCGGACTGCGGTACGGCTCGAGATCAGTTGGCCAATTCCCACTAAGGTAACAACCGCTACGAAAGCCAGGTAAGCCGGGTTGTTGAATGACCAAAACCCCAAATGTTTTTGAGGAGACCGATCCCGTGGTCAGAAGCCGTTCTTTTCTCTCCCCCATCGCCACTCGTCGTCAGATCCTGCGGGCGGGTGCTGCTGCTGGAGCCCTGACTCTGACCTCCCAGCTATGGCGACTGCAATCCCAGGCCCAGGAGCCGATCACCATCGGGTTCATTTATGTGGGACCTAAGGATGACTTCGGCTATAACCAGGCTCACTTTGAGGGCAAGGAGACGATCGCGGGCTTGGCTGGGGTGACCACTGTGGATGAGGCCAATGTGCCGGAGACCACGGCGGTGGAGGAGTCGATGCGCAGCATGATCGAGCTGGATGGGGCGACGGTGTTATTCCCCACTTCCTTTGGCTATTTCGATCCCTACATCCTGGATCTGGCGGAGGAGTATCCTGAGGTGCAGTTCTTCCATGCTGGCGGCCTCTACCAGGAAGATGTCCATCCGGAGAATGTGGGTAGCTACTTCGGCTATATCGACGAGGCTCAGTACGTGGCTGGGATCGTGGCTGGACACACCACGGAAACAGGCCGTTTGGGCTTCATCGCCGCCAAACCGATCCCGCAGGTCCTGCGCAATTGCAACAGCTTCACCCTGGCAGCTCGCTCCATCAACCCAGACATCACCACTCAGATCATCTTCACCGGGGATTGGGCCTTGCCGGTCAAGGAAGCGGAGGCAGCCAACAGCATGGCGGATCAGGGCATCGATATCATCACCTGCCATGTGGACAGCCCCAAGATCGTCATGGAGACAGCGGAGCGGCGAGGGATCTATTGCAGTGGCTATCACGCTAACCAGCAGCCTCTGGCTCCCGAAGGATACCTTACTGGCGCAGAATGGGATTGGAGCAGCATCTACACCAACTATGTCACCCAGCTGGGGGAGGGGAAGACATTGATGAATGGTGGCATCCCTCATCTGGTCCGGGGTGGTCTGCAGGAGAAGTTCTGTAAGCTCTCCGCTTATGGTCCTGCGGTGAGCGATGAGGCCAAAGAGGCTGCGGATGCAGTGTTGGCCCAATTCATGGAGGGCTCCTTCCAGATCTACAAGGGTGAGCTGCAGGATAACGAGGGCAATGTGGTGATCCCGGCAGGTGAGGCTTATGAGCAGACGGCGGTGGAGCTGGAGCGAACGGACTGGCTGGTGGAAGGAGTGATCGGCAGTACTCAGGGCTGATCTCTAGGGGTGTCATTGGGATCGGTGTCTGTTATACTGATCCAGCGTCAGGTTGGCCTTGGGCTGATCTGGGCTTCGGGATGTAGCGCAGCTTGGTAGCGCACTTCGTTCGGGACGAAGGGGCCGCAGGTTCGAATCCTGTCATCCCGATTCCACTCAATCCCTTACACCACAAGGCTTTTCGTGACCGAAGAGATTACAGGGGAGCCAGCGGAGAGCCAGCTAATCCCCCCATGCCTGCACATCCTAAACAGATCGCTTCCACCCGATCTGCTTGGATCATGATCTGGCCCCTCTCTGCCAAAGACTCTCAGGTGGCATCCCGTGAGGTGTTCGTTTCAACAACTGGGATCCCCACCACAGGTTTAATCGTCAACTCTCGGGCCGCCTCCAATCCCGGCTCTCCCCAACAGGCGATCACAAAACCATCAGAATGATCTTGATCCAGAGAGAAGAGTATGGAGATCAGGAACTCAATGACTTTAAGAGGATCTGACCCTGTTTCGCGGCTTCCTGGTGCCAGATCTGGATCTGTTCTGTATTGAGGGGCACCTGTTCCTGATACGCCTGTAGCCAGGTTCGACAGATCTGTTGGGGATCCAGAGGGATCTGATCCAGCCGCCATCCCGGCATGTGGAGAGCTTTCAGCAGATGAGTCACCTTCGGATCGTAGTTGAGCCCAAAGCAACGACAGCCCGCCGCTGCCCCCATGACGATCCCGTGGTACCGCATCGAGATCACCAGTCTGATCCCCTCAAAGGCGGCTCGCAAATGACGAGGATCTCGCAGGACTAGGATCTGACTGACCTCAGGTAATTGGCTCTGGATTCCCTTGGCGATCTGATAATCCGGGCTGCGGTGGGGAGCTTGAGGATCTAACTGGAAAGGTAAGAGGATCACCTGAGATTCTGTGGCCCGTTGCAGTTGGATCAATCCCTCAGTTAACGCCTGTAATCGCTTAGGGGTCAGTCCTGGGTGAGCTCGGAGAACCACCGCGATCCGAGGAGCCGTGCTCTCGACTGGATCTGGGGCTCCCTGAGGACGGAGGGTCCATACCGGATCCGGAGCCATCTCGTAGGGGATGCCCCAGCTCTCCAGGAGATCCGCACTGGCTCGATCTCGCACACTCACCGCCCTACAGCCCCGCAATCCCTGATAGGCCAACCACCGACTCCAGGGATGCTCTAAGGGACCGATCCCCTGGGCCCAAGCCACCGTGATCAGCCCCATCTGTTGAGCCAACCCCATCAACCCCAGGTAATACAGCGGACTGCGCCAACTGGTGCGATCCTGTAATAACCCGCCTCCACCCCAGATAAACCCCTTGGCCTGCCGCAGGCAACGGGTGATCCCCAAACCATTGAGACGAGAACAGGTGTTGACCTGATAGATCTGGGCCGTCTGCTTGGGGGTATGGGAGAGCACAATCGGCTGCACCGACTCCGGCAACATCTCCAACAAGCTCAGCAACAGAGCCTCATCCCCTCCATTGCCAAACCCGTAATAGCCGGCGATCACCACCTGGATCCGATCCACACGTCACCCCTAACTCACAAAAGGAGGGCCAGATCACCCTCCCTAACGTTATCTGCGCTGCCAGGGACTCAGGCCCCGATCAGCCGTAGTACCCCTTGTTGATCATGTTCTCCCGCTGGCTATCCCCCTCGCGGTACTCTCCCAAAGTCAAGTTGACGAAATTGGAGCGGATCAACTCCTTCTGAGCCTCCGTCAACCCTTCGATCTCCAGCAATTCATCCAGAGAGTCATAGGGGGAATTGAGGATCAAGGTGCGAGCCAGAGTGGGATAGAACCCCGGCAGCTTGCGGTAGTTGCGTAAGATCGTGTTGTTGACATCGATCTTAGTCTCCAGGATCTTGCGAGGCTCTGGCACGTCCTCATCCCCTACAGCCGCGATCAGGATCCCCGTGTCAGAATCCATAGATCCGGCCCAGGCGGGAGCCATCCCCAGCCCAGAGGTTAGACAAAATACCAGGGCCAACACCAGGCTCAGCCCCCAACATGTCAACTTGCGCACATTCATCACGATCTCCCTGTCCCGATCCATATCGTTAATCTCCGCTGCACCTGAATGTCTATCGGATCAATCATCTAAACATGAGCGTATCACCCGACAAGCCCGATCCTGACCGGCTTTCAGCGAGTTAAGAACTTGTAATCATTGGCGGATCCCCTCTGGATCTAACTCTGACAGGGGCGAGATCTAGGTCTGATCTGGAGCCGGAGGTGGAAAAGATCCGCAATAATTTGTAATCATTGATAGACGGACCTCCGTGGCCCAGCCCATGGTAGTCCTGTGTCTAATCTGTTCCTTCACTCAACTTGGACCATGACCATGCTAGAGCCTCGCACTGATCTCACGCTGAATCCGGACGTTATGACTCATCCGATCCCCACAGCAGCCTCGGTCAGGAGTGGAGGGGCAGAGACCCATGTACCCTCCGCTCAAACCCTGGCCCCTCTGGATCGATTCCCCCATCGCCATATCGGTCCCAGCGTTGCAGAGATCCAGCAGATGGTGGAGGCTCTGGGCTGTCAGTCCTTGGATGAGTTGATGGACAGGACGATTCCCAGCCAGATCCGCTCCCCGCGTCCTCTGCAATTAGGCCGGATCCCCTCTCGACCCGTGGATGAGGATCGAAGCGAGTCTCAGGTATTGGCAGAACTGAAGGCGATCGCTTCTCAGAATCAGGTGTTCCGATCCTGGATTGGCATGGGGTATCACGGCTGCCTGACTCCCCCCGTGATCCAACGCAATATCTTAGAGAATCCCGGCTGGTACACCCAATACACCCCTTATCAGGCGGAGATCGCCCAGGGACGCTTAGAGGCCCTGTTTAACTTCCAGACCATGGTGACGGATCTGACGGGGTTGAGCATCGCCAATGCCTCCCTATTGGATGAGGGCACCGCTGCAGCGGAAGCTATGGCCATGGCCTACGGGATCCAGTCCAAGCGTCAGGCCCATCGCTTTCTGGTGGCGGCGGACTGCCATCCCCAAACCCTAGAGGTGTTGCGAACTCGGGCTCAGCCCATCGGCATCGAGATCCAGGTGGGGGATCCTCAAACCTTTGATCTGAACGATCAGGCCTTCGCATTGCTGCTGCAGTATCCCACCACCGATGGCCGCATCCAGGACTATACCGATCTGATCGATCGAGCCCATCAGGCTGGGCTGTTGGTGATCGTGGCGGCGGATCTGCTGAGTCTGACACTCCTGAAGCCCCCCGGTGAGATGGGAGCGGATATCGCTGTGGGCAGTACCCAAAGGTTCGGGGTACCCATGGGCTATGGCGGTCCCCACGCGGCCTACTTTGCCACCCGCGAGGAGTACAAGCGTCAGAGCCCGGGTCGTTTGGTGGGTCTCTCCCATGATGTCAACGGCAAACCTGCTCTCCGTCTGGCTCTGCAAACCCGTGAGCAGCATATTCGTCGGGATAAAGCTACCAGTAACATCTGTACAGCCCAGGTGTTGTTGGCGGTGATCGCCTCCATGTACGCCGTCTATCACGGTCCCGAGGGTCTCAAACAGATCGCCCAACGGATCCATCACCTGACCAGTGTCCTGGCTCAAGGTCTCCAGAAGCTGGGCTACCGCCTCCGATCCACTACCTACTTTGACACCCTACGGGTGGAGATCAACCCCGAGAGCAAGCCCCAGATCCTGCAGCGAGCCAAAGCCCGCCGGATCAATCTGCGGGTCTACGAGGACGCGAGCTTGGGGATCAGTCTGGATGAGACCACCTCAGCGCAGGATCTGATCGATCTCTTGCTGGTGTTCACGGCAGGGCAACCCGCCTCCTTCTCCCTGGATGATCTGGTGGCGGAGGGACTGCCTCAGATCCCGGCCTCCCTGCAACGCACCAGTCCTTACCTGACTCATCCTGTCTTCAGCAGCTATCACTCGGAGACGGAGCTACTGCGCTACCTCTACCGGCTGCAGTCGCGAGATCTCTCCCTCACCACCTCCATGATCCCCTTGGGCTCCTGCACCATGAAGCTAAACGCCACGGTGGAGATGATCCCGATCACCTGGCCTGAGTTCAGCAGCCTGCATCCCTTCGCCCCTCGGGAGCAAACCCAAGGCTACCAGATCCTGTTCAAGCAACTCCAGGACATGCTGGCAGAGATCACGGGTTTCGCAGGAGTCTCCCTACAGCCCAACGCCGGATCTCAAGGAGAATATGCCGGGTTACTGGTGATCCGGGAGTACCATCAGCAGCGGGGCGAGGCCCATCGCAATATCTGCCTGATCCCCACCTCAGCCCATGGCACCAATCCTGCTAGCGCGGTTATGGCCGGCATGAAAGTGGTAACGATCCAGTGTGATGAGGCGGGCAATATCGATGTGGCGGATCTGAAAGCCAAGGCAGCATCATACCAGGATCAGCTAGCGGCATTGATGATCACCTATCCCTCCACCCATGGGGTATTTGAGGAGGCCATCAAGGAGATCTGTGGGATCGTCCATGAGCATGGGGGTCAGGTCTATATGGATGGGGCCAACCTCAACGCTCAGGTGGGGCTCTGTCGGCCTGGGGAGCTGGGGGCGGATGTCTGTCACCTCAACCTGCACAAGACCTTCTGTATCCCTCACGGCGGCGGGGGTCCAGGCATGGGTCCGATCGGTGTAGCAGCCCATCTGCAACCCTACCTGCCGGATCATGGGGTGATCTCCACTGGGGGTCAACAAGGGATCGGGGCGATCGCGGCGGCTCCCTGGGGCAGTTCCAGCATCTTGCCCATCTCCTGGGCCTACATTGCCCTGATGGGATCCCAAGGTCTCACAGAGGCAACGCGGGTGGCGATCTTGAATGCCAACTATATGGCCAAACGATTGGAGCCCTACTACCCTGTGCTTTACAAGGGAGCGCAAGGATTCGTAGCTCATGAGTGCATTCTCGATCTGCGGGGCTTCAAGAAGTCTGCTGGGATCGAGGTGGATGATATCGCTAAGCGGTTGATGGACTTTGGCTACCATGCCCCAACGGTCTCCTGGCCCGTGGCGGGCACGATCATGGTGGAGCCGACGGAGAGTGAGTCCAAGGCGGAGCTGGATCGGTTCTGTGAGGCCATGATCGCCATCCGAGGCGAGATCCGGGATATCGAGACCGGAGAGTCAGATCCCCAAAACAATGCCCTCAAGCACGCTCCCCATACCGCTGAGGTGGTGATCTCCGATAGCTGGGATCGGCCTTATCCTCGGGAGCAAGGGGCTTATCCTGCTGAGTGGACGCGGATGCAGAAGTTCTGGCCTGTGGTGAGCCGCATCGATAACGCCTTTGGGGATCGGAATCTGGTGTGCTCCTGTCCGCCGATCGAGAGCTACGAGATGGCGTAACGTTCCATAGGGTCTTGCTAGGGGTTGAGATCGATGGAGGGCATATCCTGAACAGTTACCTCATCGATCTCAAAGTACTCTCGTTTTTGAGTAGCCATGGCGTTGGCAAGGAGACTGGATGGAAAAAGATCTACTCGATTGTTGAGTTCTCGCACGTTGGCGTTATAAAACCGACGCGCCCTCTGGATCCGATCCTCGGTATTGATCAGTTCCTGTTGCAGTTGCAGATAATTCTGGTTGGCTTTGAGATCAGGAAAGGCTTGCACTAGGACCAACAACTGTCGCAGGCTTTGGGTGAGTAGATTCTCATCCACCGATTGTTCCATGGGGGAACCAGAGTTGGCTTGGGCCAGAGTACAGGATTGAGAGACCCGCTCTAACAGCTCCTGTTCATATCCGGCATAACTTCTGACAAGGGTCACCAAACGGGGGATTAGATCGTAGCGGCGCTTCAGTTCCGTCTGTAGATCAGCCCAGGCTTCATCACAACTATTAAGAGTTTTGAGGAGGCCATTGTATAAACTGATCCCCCAGAATAGGAGGAGGATAACGGCTACCACTCCGAAAATAATCAGTGCTCCCATGGCTATGGCTCCTGTAGTTCTCGCATCACATCAGCTGGCACCCGTTCTAAGATACCTGAGATCAGGTTGAGTGCGGGGAAAAAGTCCTCTGGGGCAAAGAGCTGCTTCCGAAAGGCGATCACCTGACCGGCTTCGATCTGCAGGATGTACTGAGGGCTCTTGAGCAACAACTCCATTGTGGATTGGGACAACAGATCATAGGCCCAGCGGGGATCCTCCGCCTCGACATGGAATTGGTTGTTAAACTCCGTCAGCTCAAACTGTACTCCTGAAGTGCCGAAGAAATCACTGATCCCACGCATAATCATGTTGGTAGGGCGCAGGGAGAGGGAACGGAGGGGTAAGCTTGTCTCCAAGATCACAGCGGAGAACTCATGATCCCGCACCTCCTCATCGGTGTCTCCCCAAGAGATACGCAGACCTTGACCCCTATCCATCGAGCTCCCAGAGTTAGGGCGACCTCTAGAGTGGGTTCGACTCCTGGTTTGATAGTGGTAGTCAAAAGCGGTAAAGGGGTATCCCTGATGGTCCCCGGTCATGATGTTGTAGGCAAACCGATCGTGACCGATGCTCAGACAGGGAAAATGGGGATAGTGGCTCTCCATTTGAGAGTCGCGCCAGATCGGTGAGAACTCCAGTCCATGCTCTTGACAGAGGGAGGAGAGCTGACCCAGCCGCACCATGAACATCGCACCCTTAATCAGATCCATGGCTAACTTCCCTAAAGAAAGCAAACTCCTTCCATCATGGCTCATCCCAGGCTTGCTTGAAGAAAGACCACATTGCTTGAGCATGATCAAAGTCCCGACATTGCCATCGACCCGGAACCACATGGCTGCCCCCGATCACTTTGACACGGGCCACCCGAGCGCCTGAGTCAGGATCCTCCCAGAAGCGCAGTTCATTGGTGCAGTTATCCCACCTGTTGGCATTGCCAAGGCTAGTTTCCTGGGGTTGGGCTGCAATACCATTCGCTTGCACCATCAATTCAGCAAAGTCCTCAATGGGGAGAGTGCGCCACTGTTGGGGTCCCTGTTCACTACCGTTGTAGGGCATTAGAGGATCTTCCGTGCCCGCCATGATCGCAAAGTCCACAGGATGGGGCAGTTGGAAATTCTCTGCTGTACTTTGGACAACACTAGAGATCACCGTTCCCGCGCCACGAATATCATGCTGGGTGCGGGCAATAAAATGGGTCGTCATCAGTCCGCCCCGAGAGGCCCCCGTGACGAAGATGCGGGAGGGATCAACATTTTCTGTGATCAAGACCTCATCGATCACAGCATCTAGAAAAGCGACATCGTCTTGAGTGGGTGCAGGCCTACCCCCTAATAAGGGCAACCCTCCCACATTCCATGCTCCCCTAATGGCATCCGGATAAACCGCGATCATCTCACCGGCATCGACCATGGGTAAAAAACCATAGCTGCGTCGCAGGCCCTCTGCCGTTCCGCCACCTCCATGTAGAGTAACCACCACTGGCAGGGGAGAGCTCTGAGGTTGATTGCTTTTGTGCCTATAATAGGTGCGTTCCAGTCCCTCAACCTGTATTGTCCTACGGGTAAACTGTTCTGCATGTGCGCTTGTCGCTAGACTAACCACCAGACAGATCGAACCCATCAGGTTTAGATTTGCCATAGCTCCTCCAGAGACAAATTTACAACTCATTGATCTTCTTCTTCAGGAAACTAGTGACCGATTGGCCCACCTCCTGGCGGAACTTCTTGAACTGCTGACCCTGTTTCCACTTCTGAAACTCCTTCTGATAGCGCTCGCTCTCTGGTTGATAGGTGCTCCAGCCATCCAGAGACACCCCCAGACCCCACCCCATCAACACATACAACGACCAGGACAGCCCCGGCGCGATCACCCAATCCAACCCCAACAGGAAACTATTGACAATGCCATAGCGCACCAGGTGGGAGCGAAACTTGCCCCGCCGATGGCGCTGAAACTCCTGTTGCTCCTGCTGTTCCTGTTGAATCCGTAGCCATTCCTGGCGAGCCTCCTCCAGATCCTGATCGGAGAGACCCAGCTCCCAGGCGATCTCTCGCAGCTGGGCTTGGCTCAATCCCTCCTCGGATCCCCGCTTGGCTAAGGCCCGTTGGAGGATCTGCTGAACGTCATCCTGGCTATAAGACTGCATCGTGCTCGGCTCGATTGCCCATCCCTCCAATTCTAATCATTCTCCCTCCCAAGGCCACTTCCGATAGCAGCGAGTAGTGATCAAAAAGGGATGGAACACCTCCAGAAACCGACTCTGCAGGGTCCGAAAGAACCGCTCCACCAGGATCGGATCCTCCAGATGAAAGGGAAACTCCCCCGCAAACCCCTGAAAGAAATACCAGTTCAAGATCAGTTTGCCCTGAGGGCTGAGTAGAGACTCGAACTGTAACAACTGCTGGGCTGGATCCGGAAGATGCTCCAACACATCAAAACAGAGGATGGTATCGAACACCTGATCCTCAGGGAACTGCTCTGGACAGACGATCCGGTCCCCTAGATCCAACCGATCGGCCCGGTAGATGATCAGATCTCGATGCTGAGGGTTGAGATCCCAAAACACCACCTGCTCCACCTGCGGACAGAGGGCCGCCCCCAAAGTATGGGTACCAATGCCCCCACCAAAATCCAGCACGATCCCCTTGGCTTGATGGGCGATCAACCGGAGCGTCTCCCCGATGTACTCACGGCTGCTGAGATGCCAAGCCGCTAACTCCAGGATGTAGGCCGTACCCACCTGATCCTGATAGAACTGGGTGGCCTGCGGCCAGTCAAAATCTCGATGCCCCAACTCCGCCAGCTCCGCTTGAGCCTGATCCAGACGGTGCCTCAGGGTCTCGGGAGATAGGTGCAGAAAGGTTTGCAGGTGAGCCTCTAGCTCGAATCCATGCTGCCAGAAGGGCAGAAGCTGAGGTGGGGTGGGGGCGGACATCAATACTCTTCTTAAGCAGCGCTAAACGATTCCTTCGATCCTTCCGTGGTGGGCACCTGGGTATGTCCCGCTGCTTCCTGCAGAGATCCGGAGCTGATCAATCCCTGGGCAGGCAGCTGATCGAGGGTCGTGACCATGACCTTCACCTGTGGACCAAATCCGACCCGATCCTGGGGCCTAAGGGAGTGGGATTGGATCGGTTGGCCATTCACGAAAACACCATTTGTGCTCCGTTTCGCCCCAGAATTGCCGTCAAACACTCTATATGTGTATCCCTCTCCCTCTTCATCCGGAATCCGGATCAACAGAGCATGTTCGCGGGAGACGAAGGAATCAAATAGACGGATATGGTTGGTGGGCGCCCGACCAATGGAGTAATAGATATTGTCCAAGAGGATCGCTCGTTTGCCGATCTGATCCTCGATCACTAGCACCAATTGTTGGGGAGATGACATCTTATCCACCCTACTTGACCCCCTGAACGGTTAGCCCTGTCTGCTTGACAAGATGAAGCCATGATGAATCATAGCCTTTCTACGGGGCAAGGATAAAGGGGCAGGGCCGGTAATCTGACCTTGAGATCCGGATCGGTTGCAAAACTCGCAACTGAGTTTGGATCCAGGGTGAGGGCCGTTAGGGTAAAGGAGTCCACCGATGAGGATCTCAAGATCTCAAGACCCATGCTTGCGGGTTGGTCCCGAACAGGAGAGCATAGGTGGTTAGACAATCGTGTAGGTGCGATGACAGTGGCGGCAAAGCATCCCATTCTGCAGACGTTGGGCTTACCGGAAGGCAGTCCTGCGGATGCAACAGCGACCACCAAAGCGCAGCTCGATCTGCTGTTGTTGGGGTTGGAGTGTCTGAGTGGTGAAAGTTCTGAGGCGGTATTGGGGGCGGCCCAGACCCTACAGCTTGATCAATGGGTCAGCGATCGGGTCAATCTCTGGCGGCTGCGCAATGCCAATCCGCTGCGACGCAGTACAGGGGGACGCAAACGGATCGATGTGGATGAGGCCCGTGCCCTGGTGCTGATCATCTGTCATCTGGCCACCCAACACCATGAGCTGATCCGGATCACTATGGAGCATCTGGAGCAAGCGGTGCTGGCGGAGCGTTCTCCCTTTCAGGAGCCGAAGGTGGGGGACTATCTGGATGAGTTTCACTCCCACTACCGCAGCCGCATGGTGGATGGCGATCACCGCGATCAACACAGCATTACGGAGCTGGGCCTGCGGGTGCTGATCGATCTTCTGTTCTATAGCAGCAAGCAGGGACCCCATCGCCTCTGGCAGGCATTGCTCAATCGACCAGAGATGTTAGGACTCCCGGAGGAGGAGACCTCTGAGGACGCCGATCCGGGGCTGCAGGAGGCTGAGATCCTCAAGCCCGATACGGATACCTGATGGGAGGCTCCGGCCTGAGCTGGAGCCGAGATCAGCCTGGGTCATCGGATCCGCTCCCTTATCCTTACCAATCCCTGCGTGATGGAGTTACGTTCACCATGACTACCCTTTCTCGACAGTACGATCACCCCACCATCAAGCTCCAGCTCGAAGGGGAATCCTCCAGCTCATCCCCTGATGCCGCCACCATCGACCAAGCTCTGACCCTACAGATCCAAGTGCTGCAGGGAGAGACCACTCACTTGATTCGAGGAGATCAGCGACTGCTCTCAGATCTGGCTCGGGTGCTGGAGCGTTACCTGGGCTATCAGCTACAGGCTCAGCCCCAGGGCACCTTTACGGGGGATGTGGCCATTCGCCCGCTGGATTTCCTTTACCATCGCCTTACCGCTCGTCAGGGGGAGGGGATCGTGCAGATGGATCTGTCCATGACCCAACTCTACGATCTCCTGGAGGCCGTGGAGGAGGCGACCCAATCTCTACCTCCCTTGGAATCCTTACAGAAGCCCGCAGCTCAGCCCTCCTGGTATGCCCAGCCCCCAGCCATCGCCGCTCTCCTGATCGCGGGGGTGGGTTTGGTCGCGGCGGCCACTCTTTTCTCCTCCCGGACCCAGGAAGCGGAGCAAACCCTATCCTCCTCCAACGGTACCTCGATCACAGCCCCAGATCAGGCCAGTGGTGAACCGCCCGATCCTGACGAGGTGGGAGCCAATCAGGGGGATACTGATCCCGCCAGTGAGGAACCCAGTGCCGATCTAGCGGCGGCTCCCACCGAGGAGGAACTGGAGTTTGCAGAGGAGACCGAGGCAGCATCCTCCTTCCGATCCACAGATCAGCCCGAGGCCAGAGATCAGCCCGAGGTTACAGATGAGTCCGCCGCAACCTCGCAGCCTGCCGGGGTTGAACCTGAGGCCCCCAGCTTGAATGGTCTGGGAGCACAGACCCAGGCGGAATCTGCGGATCTTTCCCCTGATCAGGCCACCGATCCAGAAGCCGACGCAGCCGGAGAGGATGTGATCGCCACCCTCCGAGCCGCTCGACAAGCTCAACAACAATCCGTGTTCGAGGTGGGTGAAACCCTACAGTCCCAGCTGGCTGAGGACTGGCAGACCCCTGCTGATCTAGAGTCTGATCTCCGCTATGCGGTGGTGGTGGATGCAGCCGGCCTGATCCTGGCGGTGGATCCTCAGGATGAGACCTCCGCTGAGCAACAGGAGCTCACCCCATTGGCTGATCTGGAGTCGCCGACAGAGGTGGATCTGCCCTCGGAGGTGCAGTCCTTTCTGGTGATCTTTACCGAGGAGCAGATCACGGTGTCGCCTTTCTAGAGAAATCGTTCAGGAGTCGGGGATCCTGAAACCCAAGATTTCTATCTCGATCTCAAGGGGATTCCTGATCAGGTGCCCCAGGAGACAGTTGTTGTAGATCTGGATCCCGGTCTTGGATGATCTGCTGGATCTGTTCTGGATCCTGATTCTGAAGCATCTGCTGGATCTGCTGCTGTTGTTCCTCTGTGATCTCTCCCTCTGCTTGCTCAATCAACTGCTCCAGTTGCTCTCGATTCACAGGACCGTCCCCTAAATTCGGTAGTGGGGAGCCCGAGTCAGCTTCCGGGGAGGGTGAAGGTAGCGGAGGGGGTAAGGGGATCTGGAGGAACTCAGCGGTCGGACGCAGCAGGGAGACGGAGGTAGCGGAGGGGGACCAGGGAATACCGAGGAACTCGGCGGTGATCTGGGCGATGGCGGGTCCGCTACGGGGCTGAGGGCTGGGTCGGGAGCGGGTGTTGGGCCGATCGATGCGGCGAGGGCGAGGGGAACTGACCCGAAAGGCATTCTCCGGAGGACGGGTAAGCGGGACATTGGGATCCCCACAGCCCCAGACAACCATCAGACACCCCAGGCCGATCAGAGTCCGGCTCCAGTGCAGCACACGAGACACTCCCCAGCTCGGACAACAGGACATGGGTCTCAATCCCAACCGATCCATATTCATCTCATCCACCCAACACTTGACTCCGGGCTCCCGGCTGATGACTCAGGATCTCCCAGGAGAGTGATCCTCTCCCTATCCTCTCATCTGTGCCCCAGGCTGAGATCGGGCACTTCCATTCATCTCCTGTGGGGATAGACCAGATCATTGATAGGAGGTCAACTGCTTTTGGAGGGCCGTCTCCATCTGGGATAGCTCTTGAGCCAGGTTGAGATATTGATTGGAGCTCATCGTCTTGGCGGTGAACTCATGCACCAGATGTTGATCCCGTGACACCAACTGTTGGGAGAGGGTATCCGCCACTCCAGCCTTTGGATCCTCGATTAACCGCCGACAGGCTTGTAGTCCGGCCAACAACTGTCCCCGCACCTGAACGAAAGTGGACTCGATATAGCCCTTCTCTGCCTCACTCAACTGCCGAAAATCACGCCAGAAGTCTCCCGCCTGCAGGGCCTCCAACCGATCCACCAGATGGTTATACGCGATCACCTGCTTCGCCATATCCGTGACCATCTGC
The DNA here is from genome assembly GCA_964429885.1 of uncultured bacterium. GTDB lineage: Bacteria > Cyanobacteriota > Cyanobacteriia > Thermostichales > Thermostichaceae > CAYSEO01. Next base: position 5,936 of record CAYSEO010000017.1, on the reverse strand, counting down.
ACGATGCGACGGTTACAGCCCATCAGCTGGGTCTGCTGCCACCGGGTCCGCACCCCCTGCAGGGAACGACTCAAACGCATCTGCTGACGCCATAGAAACACCAGACAGATCCCCGCCACCCCCAGTACAACCCCTAGCAGAACCCAACCCGACCCCAACCTCCAGGCCAGGATCCCTAGTCCTGTCAAGATCCCTAAGATCACCAAGGAGCCCATCCAGAACACCAGTTGTTGTCGCTTCAGCAGCTGATAACTGCCCAACAGATCGATCCCATGGCTACAGAGGTTCAGATCAGAGCCTAAGATCTCTCGAAACTGATCGTCGTGAATCTTCTCAGCCTGGGTCATGGAAGCAGCGACTCCCTCAGCGCAGCATGAGACATGAGTAACGGGACCACAAATCCTTCACCCTCAGAGGGATCGCAGGCGGGTGGCAGTGACCCAACCTTCAACTGGGGGAATCCCAGTCATCCACGGCCTCCGTCTTAGTCTCCAAAGGTTCCACCGTCGAAGTCTCAGGGACCAGTACAATACCATAGCCTGAGGATTGGCAAAACTCAACGATCTCATCGGTGTCGATCAGTTCCGCCACAGGTTTCGGGAACCCCTTCTGAGCCAGTTGCTGGGCAAACTTACGAGCCCCAAAGGCACTCTCAAAGGTGACGACAATGGTATGGTTCTGAACCTGAATGGTGTGGATCCCCTCTTGAGGTCCCTGATAGATCAACACCCGCACCCGAGCAGGGAGATCTTCATACTGACTGGGATCGAGAGGGGAGAACCAGGCGGGACTAGGGGTGGCTGCCTCGGCGGGGGGAGCGTCCGCAGCCAGTAGCAGATCCCGAGCTTCGTTGAGCCGATCGAGCTGGGCCTCCAGCAGGGGTCGCTGCCGCTCATCTTCCAACTGGGAAAGGGCCACCGTCACCTCTTGGTATCTGCGAAACACCTGGCTCCGGATCCGGCGCTCTGAGGCTCCCTCCTCCACCTGGAGTAAGGTCAAGGCCTCTTCCTTGGAGATGACCATAGCTATCTCTGGATCACATCCCTACACCCTACAGCATATCGGCTTGATCCATGGATCCAACTAGAGGTCGGAATCTCAATGCTCTACTCTCAGATGGGCCAGGGACTGCAGGGTTTGGGTGAGCCGATCGGGGGTGGACGTAGCCCCTGTGTAGGGCGGGATCCCAGGTTTTAGGGGCAATCTAAACCCCAGGGCCCTCGCCTCCCGAGCCAGGAGAGCCAGACGGGTGGGATCCCCTTGAGCCGATGTCATGCGTCGCTGGAGTCGTTGCCAGAGATGCTGACGGTGGATCTGCTGCAGATCAGGGTTTAGGTTTGCTGAGTACATTTTGTTTGACCTGGTTGGTGTAAGTGAGCCTCCTCTTGATCCTAGATAGTCACCGGATGCAGCGGTGGGAATGTAAGAAAAAGTTAGATTTTTGACATAGAGAATGGCTGATCCACGGAAGCGGATCAACCTGGGGATAGGGAGATCTTTAGGAGAACTTCCAATCCTGGAGCAGGGCCTGACGGCGGGGATGGCGCAGCTTGCGCATGGCCTTGGCCTGGATCTGGCGTACCCGTTCTCGGGAGAGGCCATAAAGCTGAGCGATCTCGTTGAGGGTATGGATCTGACCGTTGCTGATGCCGTAGCGCAATTCGATGACGTCTCGTTCGCGGGGGGAGAGCTGAGCCAGGACCTCCTCCATCCGATCGGAGAGCAGGGTGTCGTCGAGATCCTCCTCGGGGGAGAGAATGTTCTGTGCCTCGATCAGCTGCATCAATTCGGTGTCCTCCTCCTTGCCGACGCGGGTATGGAGGGAGAGGGTCTGTCGACCCGAGGCCAACACCTCGTTGAGCTTCTCCATGGACAGATCCATAGCCTCCGCCAGCTCCGTCTGGGTGGGATGTCGTCCCAGGCTCTCAGAGAGCTGCCGCCGTAGCCGTTTCACCTGATTGAGCTTCTCGACGATATGCACTGGGATGCGCACCAGCCGAGATTGGTTGGCCACTGCTCGGGTGATCCCTTGGCGGATCCACCAGTAGGCATAGGTGGAGAACTTGAAGCCACGCTCATAGTCAAACTTCTCCGCCGCTCGCATCAGTCCCAAGGTGCCCTCCTGGATCAGGTCAGAGAACGGCACTCCCCGATTCACATAGCGTTTGGCGATGGAGACCACCAGCCGCAGGTTGGCTCGCACTAGATGCCGCTTTGCCCGCTCCCCCGCCGGTCCGCCCTGCAGAATCTGTTTGGCCAGCTCCACCTCTTGATCTCCACTGAGGAGGGGATAGCGACCGATGGCTTGTAGAAAGGCTCCCACGGAATCCTCCCCCACCCGTTGGGACTGGGTGCTGGTGGAGAAGCTCACGGTGACGGGGGTCTCGGAGGTGGATCGGTGGGGGAACTCAGACATAAGATGGAGGTCTCAACAACGGCAGGCTGTTTGGGCTCTAGGGTTGAACAGAGCAGCGGGTGATCGCCTCCTACGGTTCAGATCAGGGCCGCCTCGCCCACTCCCAGCCGCCAGTATGGGCAGCAAAGAGCGAAGAGATTTTAAGGGGATGTTAGCGAGACAGGTGGGGCTATGGCTGTTAAAGGCAATACATTCTGTAACGGGTGAGGGCATCGACAGCCCAGATCTGCCCTAAGCTTCTGAGCCCCTTCAGAACCTGACCCACTGTGATCGGGGTGTTTGAGGGTTGAGGAGTTATAGTCCGACCCACTAGATCAGCAAAAGTGTTTATACAAACCCTATAATGTATATCAAAGCAGTTTTGCCGATCTCCTTATGGCCCGTCAAAAGCGCAAGGCCGATCTGCCAACCAAGATCTGTGTCACCTGTGGACGTCCCTTCACCTGGCGTAAGCAATGGGCGGCCTGCTGGGACGAGGTGAAATACTGTTCTGAACGCTGTCGCCGTCACCGGCCCAAGGGATCTGCAGAGACCTGAACCCCAACCTCTTCAGATCACGGACTGGATCGCGATCGGCTGCTTGAATCCCTGGGAGCCAACTGGGGGATCTTGAGAAAAGATTGAATAATGCTGAAAGTCATGGCAGAATAGGCGGTATCCTAGAAAATGAGGGATCCCGAAACTGGACCCCCCAAGGCTGCTTAATCTCTCAGAAGTGTCCACAGCTTAGCCTATGACTGCCGAGATCATCGAGATCGATCCCAAACCGGTGATGCCTGCCCTGAGTGTGGAGGATGCTCTGCAACGCCATCAGGTGTTGGCTGACTATGTGCATCAGTTGCTCCGAGAGGGGATCGATTATGGTCGGATCCCAGGCTGCAGTAAGCCGACGCTGCTGAAACCGGGGGCGGAGAAGTTGATCCGTCTGTTTGGGTTGACCCTTCAGTTCGATCTGATCTCGTCTCATGTGGAGTGGCAGCAGGGGCTATTCGCCTACCACTACCGTTGTCAACTCAGTCGCCGAGGTCTGAGTGTTGCGGCAGGGGATGGATGCTGTAACTCTCGGGAACGCAAGTTTCTACGCCAGATCCAAGACGGTAAGCAGACGGTCTTTGATCTACAGAATACGATCTGTAAGATGGCCCAGAAACGAGCCATGCTAGCCGCGACCTTAGTGGCCACCAGTGGATCAGAGTTCTTTGCCCAGGATCTGGAGGAACAAGCTTCCGCCAAACAGCCCCAGCTGAAGCAGAGGCGGCGATCGGCCTAGAATGATGGCATCTCTGATGATCAACGCTGAGAAAGATTAAAGATAACAACCCATATCGTCAAGACTTTCTGACCTAGTTTAGGGGAGGTTTGTTATGTCAATCCTTGCACCCAGGTCTCCGTCAAACTTTGGGAGACTGAGTGTCCCAGTGTGCAGCGTCTTGACGGTAATAGAGCCTTCTCATCCTCCAGAGGCTGACTCGATCACCCCTAAATACTGCCGAGCGATCCGTTCCTGTCGGTGTTGTGCTAAGTGCTGATTAGCCTCAAGTCGAAACCGAGTTAGCTGCTCTGGATTCAACAACAGGTCCTCCAAGATCTGAGCTAAAGCCATACTATCACCATTGGCGAAAGTTAAGCCACAGGAACCGATGGCGTCCGGCAAACCTCCTCGATTCGAGCCCACGATCACACACCCACAAGCGATTCCCTCCAATGCCACCACCCCAAATGGCTCTGGCCATCGGGAGGGGACCACCATGATCCGATGTTGATTCAAGATCTGGACCAACTCCTCACCCGTTCGCCTGCCTAGGAAGCTCACCTGATCTGAGATCCCCAACTGTTCAGCCTGCTGTCGTAAGCTGTTTCCCTCAGGCCCTTGCCCGATCACTGTTAGGTTAGGGATCAGATCCTGTTGACGTAACCTTCCCAGAGCATCGAGCAAAATATCAGCGCCTTTATCAGAGACTAACCGCCCCAAAAAAATGAGATCCTGATCTCTATTCACATCAGGTAAAATCCCAAATAGTTCCTCTCGATAGGGGTTGGGAATCACAGTGGAGGGTAGAGAAAGATGATCAGCGATGGCTCGGCTAATGGAGATATTATCCGCAAACCGTAGCAAAGCAAGTTTTAGCTGATCTTGCCAGCGAAATTGACCCTCTGTAGAGGTGATCCAGGTATGGTGGGCGATCACCCAAGGACGCCTGATCCAGAGCAGAGGCCAAGCCAAGCTGAGGCTAATGTTATTATGAAAAGCCACCTCACACCAGTGCAAGCTCTCAAACAGCTGATGTCGATCCGGTTGTCTGAGGATCGGAAAGGGAAAATCCTGATCCGTATAGGAACTACTGGGATCGGCTGGGGTTTGGGTGATCACCCATAGCTCATGACCGAAGGCCACGAACTGATGAGCCAAGATCCAGGAAACGGACTCTAGGCCACCCACACTGGGATAAAACGCATAGGAGGAGAAGAGGATCCGCATGAGAGAAGTGTCCGATTAGTATAAACCCCAGTCACTCCCTCGTTGGTTTCTGGGCTGGCCTCACGGCTCGACCCACAATCGATCCCCCCACCTGATCCGGCCAGAGCCGAGTCAATTGCTTTAGGATCCACCGATCTACAGTCCTGTTTTTATGAAGCTTTGGTACGGCTGGGGTCACTTGAATCTCGATCTGCTCAAACCCCGATTCCGCTAACAGATTCCGTAGACTGCTACGGGTAAACCAGCGCAAATGAGTGCGATCCATAGTGCCATGCTGAGCATAATCAAATCTCCCCATGAGCAGTCGCTTCACCACCGCCAGATGGGCCACGTTCGGGACAACCAATTGTAATAATCCGCCTGGCTTCAATGCTTGATAGGTGCCCCGCAACACAGCCCAAGGATCCTGTAAGTGCTCCAACACATCCAAAAATAAGATCACATCATAGTCCCACAGAGGGTCAAAAGAGCTCTCATCCTTGATGGTCTGTACAAACACCTGATCGAGATGGTCTCGCGCCTGTTCTGCTGCCGCTACGAACGCCTCCACCCCGTGAACAACACAAGCTTTCTCCTGACGTAACACTTGGCCAAAGCGGCCTGTATCACAACCTACATCCAGCACCCGAGATCCTTCAGGGATACGTTGGTATACCAGCCCTCGCGAGTTGAACTCATCCGTCAGTGAAGGGACCGGAAAGTCATACTGAGGCCGTAGCGAGGTTACCGCACTAGGGTTCGTTGCCATACCCACTCCAGACCTCTCGTAACAACTGTCGCCGACTCGTCAATTTATCCTCCATCACCGCCGGATTGGAGAACAGGATCTGGCCCAGACTCGATAATATCGCTAGCTCCAAGGCATGGCGAGCAGCTAAACCCCGTTTCAAAGCCCAGGGCCAAGCTAAGCGGCCATGTTTACTGAGCAACCGCCAGCGATTGCGATAGTGCCGCACTACCCGCTTCGCCTGAGTTTGAGGACTACCTCCCCCCTCATGACAGGCCACCAGCTCAGGATCCCGCCGTACTCGCCACCCAGCT
>CAYSEO010000016.1:0-25122 GCA_964429885.1 uncultured bacterium | reverse complement strand
CCCCTTCTGGGATCAGGGTTATCGGGCCATCATGATCACAGATACAGCTAACCTACGTAACCCTCACTATCATCGGATCAGCGATCGGCTGGAGACTCTGGATCTGGAATTTCTCACTGGAGTTTGCCAGGGTCTGATCCAGGGAATCCAGAGTCTGTAAGGGGACCCTAAATCAGTATTCTATGGGTCGCACCGATCAATAGCTGGTCTCAACACAGTGAGCTGGTAGATCCTGGGAGACACTGCACTCATAGCTGCCGTTGTTGACCGTGTTGATGTCGCTGGTCACTCCGGATCCTTGGGCTGCGGTGGTGGTGCTGGTGAAGCCCTGACCTGTGCTGGGGTCGTAGGCTCGGGTACTGCCCTCATAGGTCGTTGGTCATGGGCTGTGATCTCGATCATGGGCCGCTGATCATGCCTCGGAGCGGACCTGAGATTGACCCCTGGAACTCGACTCGATCCCCTGGAATCCTCTACTCAATATAACTGTATAGTGTTATAGTTATCTAACATAGAGACTGAGGATAGAACTGCCATGATCTTTCGACAATTATTCGACCAAGATACTTGGACCTACACCTACTTGATCGGGGATCCGGAGACCGGCGAGGCAGCCTTAGTGGATCCGGTACTGGAGCAGGTGGAACGGGATCTGAAGCTGATTCAGGAGCTGGGGTTAACCCTCAAGTTCTGTCTGGAGACCCATGTCCATGCGGATCATATTACGGGCACGGGACAGCTACGGGAGCGAACTGGGTGTTTAGGGATAGTGCCCTCTGGGGCTAAAGCCGCTTGTGCAGATCGATTCCTGGAGCATGGGGAGACCTTACAGTTGGGCACGATCTGCATTGAGGGGATCCAGACTCTGGGCCATACGGACAGTCACATCAGCTATCGGGTGGCTGGAGATCGGGTGTTGACTGGGGATTCTCTGTTTATCCGAGGCTGTGGTCGGACGGACTTTCAGAGTGGTGATCCGGGGATGCTTTACGATCACGTCACCGAGCGGCTGCTGAGTTTGCCGGAGACCACTTGGGTCTATCCCGGCCATGATTATCGGGGTCATCACGTGTCCACCATTGGTGAGGAGAAGCGGTTTAATCCTCGGTTTGTCGATCCTCAGACGGGATCTCCACGCAGCCGGGAGAGTTTTATGGCGCTGATGAATAGTTTGAACCTACCGGATCCGAAGCGGATCATGGAGGCGGTGCCTGCCAACGAGCAATGTGGCAAGGTGCCTGTTCAGTCTTGAGTTTGATCTTTGGGATCTGATCAGTAATCGAGGAGTTAGACATGATTGAGTTTAGCTGGATGACAGCTTTGATCGGGGGGACGTTGATCGGTGTCAGTGCCACGTTATTGTTGGCTTTTAATGGTCGGATCGCTGGCATCAGCGGCATTGTCAATGGAGCGCTCCGCTGGGGTGAGGAGGGGATCTGGCGGGGGCTCTTTCTCTTGGGATTGATCCTGGGCGGCGTGATCTATGAGTTTGGCTTGGCAGCTCAGCCCACACCTCAATATGAGTTTGCACCAGGGTTGATGATCGCGGCAGGCTTTTTAGTGGGATTTGGGACTCGCTTGGGTAATGGCTGCACCAGTGGCCATGGGGTTTGTGGTCTCGGTCGGCTCTCGTTTCGATCGTTGGTGGCTGTGATCACGTTCCTGGGGACCGGATTTGTGACGGTTTTTCTCTTACATCGTGGTTGAGGATTTGGATGAGGCATCGATGATGAAACAATTACAACAAAGAGGCATGGCCTTCGGATCCGGGATCCTGTTTGGATTGGGATTAGGTCTGTCCCAGATGATCGACCGAGAGCGAGTGTTAGGGTTTCTAGATTTAGCTGGAGACTGGGATCCAAGCCTGTTGTTTGTGTTGGGGGGAGCAGTGACGGTGACGGTGATCCTATTTCGGCTTGTTCTACGTCGTTCTAGACCTTTCTGGGCAGATCAATTTCAACTTCCCACTCGACAAGATCTGGATCCGCAGTTGATCTGGGGTGCGGCTCTGTTTGGGATCGGTTGGGGCATTGGTGGCTATTGTCCGGGTCCAGCGATCGCAGCTTTGGCTTTAGGCGGCTGGAATCCTGTGGTGTTTATCGCAGCCTTTTTAGTCGGATCCCTCACCTGTCGAGGGTTACTGAATTGGATGGCTCGCTCCGATCGATCGACTGATTCCTCAAACTCCTCTGCGGTGAATTCTGCCGGTACCCTATCGGGTCTTGAGGAGGCTTCATGATCTGGATCCTCGGTCATCTATTGGCCATTGGCATCGGTATTAGCCTGGGTTTAATCGGGGGTGGCGGCTCGATCCTAGCGACTCCGATCTTGATCTATGTCATGCAGGTGCCGACCAAATCCGCCATCGCCATGAGCTTGGTGATCGTCGGAGCTGTCAGTTTGTTGGGGATCTGGCCCCATTGGCAACAGGGAAATGTTAACTGGCCCACGGCTGCGATCTTCGCCCCAGCAGCTATGGTGGGAGCTTATGGAGGAGCCCGGATCGCGACTTTACCGTTTATCAGTGGGACCCTGCAACTGATCGCCTTCGGTTTAATGATGCTGGTGGCAGGGGCTTTGATGATCAAAGACGGCTGCCGGACTCAAACCGTGAGCCCAAGGGTGAGCTTACCAGTGCCCACCCCCGATCTAGGTCCTGTTGATCCGGAGGGTAACTTCAGTCCTTCTGATCGAATCACAATGGATCCAGGCTCTCATGGTCCTATCCCGGAACAGCTGATGATTCCCTTAGAGGGAGTTGTGGTTGGGATCTTAACAGGCTTTGTCGGGATCGGTGGGGGATTCGCCATCATTCCCGCTTTGGTTTTGTTGGGTAAACAGCCTATGAAGGAAGCGATCGGCACCTCGTTGGTGATCATTGCTTTTAAGTCTGTGACAGGTTTTCTGGGCTATGTCGATCATGTGACAGTAGACTGGATCTTGATGGGATCATTTACGGTGGCCGCGAGTTTTGGTACGGTGATCGGGGCTTATCTGACTCGCTTCATGGACGGGAAACAGCTCCAGATCTGGTTTGGTTACTTTGTGATCGGGGTGGCCGTCTTTATGTTGATCAGGCGATAGGAGTGGACAGGTTTGGTGGACAGATTTGACAGCTTTTGAGACTGCTAAGATAGGGAGCTCTCTGACGATCTCGCAGTTGGCCAAACAGGTGGCGCAGGTGGGTGCTAGGATACTGCCACCGCAGGGGACAAGGAGCTGACGATGCAGGTTGCCTTTATCGGCATGGGGACCATGGGAGCCCCGATGGCCCTGAATATTCTCAAGGCTGGCTACCCAGTGACAGTCCACAATCGCACCCGTGAGCGAGAGGATCCGCTCGGACAAGCCGGAGCCCAACGGGCGGGATCGCCTCAGGAGGCAGCAGCAGCAGCGGCGGTGGTGATCACCTGTGTCAGCGATACTGCCGATGTGGAGGAAGTCTTGTTGGGTCAATCGGGTGTGATCCAGGGGGCCAAACCCGGCACGATCGTGGTGGATATGTCAACCATCAGCCCGGTGGCCACCCGAGCCATGGCCCAGCAGTTGGGAGAGGCAGGGATCCAACTCGTGGATGCCCCCGTCTCCGGGGGATCGGAAGGAGCTCAGCAGGGGACCCTCTCGATCATGATCGGGGGTGAGGCTGAAGCGGTGGAGACCGTGAGGCCGATCTTGGAGACCATGGGCAAGACCCTGACCCATGTGGGGCCGGTGGGATCGGGGCAGTTGACCAAGGCTATCAATCAGGTGATCATTGCGGGCACCTACTGGGGTGTGGCGGAGGGGATCGCGTTGGGACTGAAGGCGGGTCTGGATATGGAGCGAGTGGTCCAGGCTGTGGGAGGTGGCGCGGCAGGATCTTGGGGATTGACGCATCGATCCGGGCATATGATCCACAATCAATATCCTTTGGGGTTTCGGGTGCGGTTTCATCAGAAGGACCTGAAGATCGCTCTGGAGGCCGCACGAGAGCTAGGGGTGACCTTACCGATCGCCGCCTTTGTGGAGCAGATGGAGTCTGGCTTGGTGGCCCGTGGGTTTGGGGATGAGGATATCTCCTCGATGGCTCGCAGTGTGCGGGAGCAGTCCGGGATCATGGATCCAGATCAGCCATCCTAGGCCGTTTGGGTCATTTCAACATCGGTGAGATCCTGAGCTGAAGATCTCTCCCCGGCAGGTCTACGCAGGCAGTAACTCACCAGCGCCACGAACAAAACGATCCCTGTTACATACTTTACAGGATCGGGGACTGCCGGATTGGGGGAGAGAAACCCCTCGATCACCCCTGCGAGCACCAGCAACGGCACGATACCAAAGATCAGCTGCACCCCCAGGGAGCTGTAATGTCGTATCGCATAACTGCGTCGATATGGCCCTGGGAACAAGATCCCTCGGGCCAACAGTAAACCCGCCGCCCCCGCCAGAAAGATGGCCGGTAGTTCCAGGGAGCCATGAGGGAAGACAAAGGCCCAGAAGGGATAGGCCAAATTACCTTGGGACACTAGCGCCGCGATCGATCCCAGCAACACGCCGTTGAGCACCATGATCCAGACGGTGATCACGCCCGCCGTCATCCCCCCTGCCAGAGCAAAGAAAGATACAGAGATATTGTTGGACATGATGCCGCTGGAGGCCGTTGGTTCCACCCCGACGATCGATCCCATCCATAATTCCCCCTCATCTCTCACCGTAGTGATCAGGTGCTCCGGCACGATGGTCGGGATAAAGGTGGGATCTTGCCAAGCATAGATCCAGGCCACCCAGGCCGGGAGCCAGAACAAGAGGAGGGCGATCCCCAGGTAGGCCCAGGTCTGGCGGATCAAGGCCGGTAATCCCCACAGATAGAACTGCCGGATGGAACGCCACTCTTGCCGTCGGGAGCCTTGATAGATCTGAGAGAAACCACGGGTGGTGAGGCTTTGTAGATCCTCGATCACGGTTTGACTCACATTATGAGTCTGAGCCCGAGCTAGATCGGCGGACACGGAGCGATAGAGACTGGCCATCTGCTTGATCTGATCCGCAGAGAGGGTGTGGATCCCTTGCTTCTCCACCTGCTTCAGCAGCGTGTCTAGCTGACGCCAGTTGGCCTCCCGCCGCGCGATCCAGCGTTGTACATCCATAAGTTTTGTTTAAGATCCCCTGACACCATAACCCATCTGAGATATCACCAGGGAGTCCCCAGGGTTCGGATCAGGTTGCGATTAGAGGAGCTCGAAGCAAGTATGACTGGCAAGTTAGCCTTGGCCCCCCTCAGTGTGGGGAATACGGTGAGTTTGGGGGTCCAGGTGTGGCGATCCAAATTCCGCACCTTCTTCTGGATCGCGATTCGGGCCTATCTGTGGTCAGGGCCTCTCACAGCTCTGTGGTTCATCTCTATTGCCGCCACATTCTTCGCATCGTTTGCCGGTCTGGCGCCGGATCTTGAGGATGTTCCTCCCCTTCTACAAGGTCTGTCCACCTTAGGTCCAGGGTTAGGTCTTGTCACTCTGTTGCTCACCCCGTTGGCTCTGTTTGGCTGGGCTAAATTTCTCACCCTTTCTGGACTGATCGCCCGCTTAAGCTATCAGGAATTACGCAATCAACCTGAGAGTGAGGCGGAGGCTCGCCGTCATGTAACTCCCAAACTGACTTCTTTCCTAAGTCTTGGCGTTCAGCTGGCTTTGATCTTGGTTGGGTTGTACTTTGTCCTCTGGATCGTGACTGTGATCGTGGCAATGATCCTGGTTTTTGTCACGGCTTTCTTCATTGGTCTGCTAACCTCTGTTTCCTCTGGAGAGCCTCCATTGATTCTAATCGTTCTGGTGGTGCTGATCATGGTGGCAACATTCCTCGGTCTCTTCATCCTGCCCTTTCTCTGGGTTTCGGTGCGTTTGATGGCGGCAGAGCTCCCTCTTGCCACTGAGTCTCAACTGACAGGATCTGCAAGTCTCGGTCGGATCTGGCAACTGACCTCAGGGGCTTTTATGCGGCTATTGCTGATCTCGACCGTGGCCGTCATCCTTACCTTTCCCATTCAGTTCATTGTAGGATACCTACCCCAATTGGTTCTGGATCTGGTGTCTTGGAACTTGGAGCCCAACTCCCCGATCTTCTGGATCTTTGAATTGCTCTCCTTGGTGGTGAGTCTCCTAACCGGGATCGTGATCGGGGGATTCGTGCTTCCTTTCTGGCAGACCCTCAAGGCGGTGATCTATTTCGATCTGCTGAATCGTCGGGAGGGATTGGGGTTACGCTTGTCTGAGACTGAGGGATAAGTGGATCGTGGATCCATAGCATGTCAAAGTCATTTTGCTAATTGACTTAAGGGATCTCAGGCCATGCGTCAGCTGAATCAGATCACATTACAGACCCCCGAGAGCGTTAAGCTGCAGTTCACCTTGGCAGGGATCGGCAACCGGATCCTAGCCCTGCTGGTGGATTACCTGGTGATCGGGGTTTTGCTGGTGATCGGGTTGTGGGTGTTTAATCTGTTGCTATTGAGCTCCATCGATCTGGCCAATCGCTTCGATATCAGTGAGGCGGATGTGGAACTATGGGTGCAAGCCATCCAGATCCTGATCACCTCCTTTCTGTTCACCACTTACTTCATCGGGTTCGAGGTGTTCTGGCAAGGACAATCCCCTGGCAAACGCTACGCCCAGATCCGGGTGGTGCGGGAGGATGGTCGGCCCATTGGTCTAAAACAGGCGGTGTTACGGACCCTGATCCGTCCGGTGGATGATTTATTCTTCGTGGGGGTGTTTCTGATCCTGTTGACGGAACGGGAGAAACGGTTGGGGGATTGGGCAGCGGGGACTTTGGTGATCCAGATCCAGTCCTCCGAGCAGGCGGCGGAATTCCCGACCTCCGAGACTGCTCGACAGTTGATGACCCAATTGCCCGAGTACTGCGCCCTGTCCCGACTAACCCCCGATGATTTTGCCGTGATCCGAGAGTTTCTCCGGCGTCGCTCACTGATGGAGCCCCAGGCAAGAGCTCAGCTGGCCTCTGATCTCCGTCGCCAACTGGCCGAGAAGATCCAACTCACCGCCCTGCCCGTGGGCACAACCGCCGAGATCACCCTAGAGGCGGTGTATCTGGCCTATCAGCAGCAGCTCGCCTTGCCCAGTCGCTAAGCTCAGGTCAAACTGTTAGGCAGTTGGGATGAGATCAGCATGGGCGAGTTTCAAGACAACGGCATCGGCTGGCAGATCTTTAAGGCCAACCAACGGTTCTGGGAGTGGCTGGAACGGGTCCTTACGTCTGATCGACCCGCCTCCTCTGAGGCCCCAGATTGGGTCTGGTCCGAGATCCTCAGTCAGATCGTGATCCGCTTCTTCCAGGGGGTGACCCTGATCCTGCTGGTGTGGATCCTATGGCAACTGGCTCTGATCCTCTGGCCCCAGCTACGGCGATTCCAGTTCAGGGGGATGCGCTCCTCCCGATCTTCTTCTGCCTCGTTCAGCTCCCATAGCCTACAGGACTGGTGGCAGATGGCCCAAGTTGCCCGCGAGCAGGGGGATCACGCAGAAGCCTGTCGATGCCTCTATCTGGCTTTGCTGCGTCATCTCCATGATCACCAGATCCTGCCCGAGCTACCCAGTCGCACCGATGGGGAGTATATCCGGGGATTGTTGGCCCAACAGATCCAACCTCTATCCCCCTATGAGCTACTGATCCGCACCCATGAGACCCTCTGTTTTGATCGCTCCGTGGACCTCTCCACCACCACCGTCGATCGCTGTTTCCAAGCCCTGGCTCAGATCACCCAACCCTCCACCCCCGTTGGATCATGAAAAAGTCCTCCAATCTCTGGTTGATCCTGGTGGGGCTACTGGCCCTGCTATTGATCCTGAACCTGCTGGCTCCTCCGGGATCGAATCAACGGCTGGGATCGAGCTTCAGTCGGCAGCCGGATGGCTATGGGGCCTGGTTCGCCTACATGCAGGAACAGGGGCACGAGGTACAACGGCTACAGCAACCTTACGATCAGTTGCCTACCGATCAAGAGACCACCTTGATCCAGGTCCACCACCCCTATAGGCCATCCCTCTCAGAGTCCGAGCAGGCTTGGGTGGAAGCGGGCAATACCTTAGTGATCTTGGGAGAGGGGGCTCCTGTGACTGAGGCTAACTTTCGCTCCACTCACTCAACTCCCTTCGGGTCAGTACTGATCGAGACCACTCGCCGCCACCCCAGAACCCGCCGCGAGCCCCTGCTCCAAGATGAATTTGGCCGGATCACCTGGTCGGAGTCGGAGGGAGAGGGACAGGTGATCTATGTCGTGACCCCGTTTCTGGCCGCCAATGCTTATCAGGATCAGGCGGGGAACTTTCCGCTGTTGGAGTCCTGGGTGACGGCAGCTGGGGGACCGATCTGGATCGATGAATATATTCATGGGTATCGGGATCCGGAGCAGGTAGAGAACGTGGCCCGCACCTGGACAGAGTTCTTCGGTAATTCAGCGATGTTACCCGTGGTGATCCAAGCTGGGGTGATCTTGGGCATCGGCATCGTGGCGGCCAATCGGCGCTTTGGTCAGGCTCTGGTACCCCCTGGAGAAGCCCGCACCAATAGCGAGACCTACATTCAAGCCCTGGCTGCTGTGTTGCAGAAGGCCAACAGTCGGGAGTTTGTGGTGGAAACCCTGGGTAAGGCAGAACGGATCCAGTTACAACGGGCTCTAGGTTTGGGACAGCAGAGGATCTCAACCCCCAACTTGCTCAAGGCTTGGACGGAGCGAACCGGCAGACCCGCAGCGGATCTGGAGGCACTGTTGCAGTATCTACCCGCGACGGAGGGATCTGCAATGACTCGATCTCGTCCCCGCCGCTTGACGGATGCAGAGCTGATCCAGTGGCTACAGACGATCCAGCAGGTGCGACAGGTGGCTTCCGGATCCCGAGCCCCACACCTTGATCCCAACCTTTCCAATGGGGAGAGCAAAGGGTAACTTAGGGAGGTAACCTTCAACAAGGGGCTATGGCTGCTGATTCTGCAACTCTGGTGCCGGTGTTCGATCGGATGCGTCAGGCCTTGGAGAAGGTGGTGGTGGGACAGTCCTCGATCATCGATGCTTTGCTGACGGCTCTGGTGACCGGGGGGCATGTGATCCTGGAAGGGGTACCAGGGACGGGGAAGACCCTGATGGTCAAGGCCATGGCCAAGTTGATCCAGGCGGACTTTCGGCGGATCCAGCTCACCCCCGATGTGCTCCCTGCAGATATCCTGGGCACTCATATTTTTGATCTCAACAGTCGCTCCTTCACCCTACAGAAGGGACCTGTGTTTACTCAGGTTTTATTGGCGGACGAGATCAATCGAACTCCTCCCAAGACTCAGGCCGCTCTCCTGGAAGCCATGGAGGAACAACAGGTGACCTTGGAGGGGCAAACCTTGCTACTTTCCGATCTGTTCTGGGTGGTGTCTACCCAAAATTCTCTGGAATTTGAGGGCACCTATCCGCTACCGGAGGCTCAACTGGATCGGTTCCTGTTCAAACTGGAGGTTCACTATCCAGCGGCGGCGGCGGAGAAACAGCTGTTGCTCAATACCCAGGCCGGTTTTGAAGACCGTAAGTTATCCCAAGCTCAGATCAAACCAATCGCGACGGTGGATCAGATCCTGGAGGCCAGACAGGCGGCGCGGGCCACTCGGGTGGAGGATGCCTTGATGAACTATCTGCTGGAGCTGGTGCAGCGTAGTCGTCAACATGCGGATGTGATCTTGGGGTGTTCCCCTCGGTGTGCGGTGGCCTGGTTACAAGCCAGTAAGGTGCATGCCTGGTTAGCGGGACGGGAGTTTGTGACCCCCGATGATGTCAAAGCCGTGGGGCCACCGTTGCTCCGACATCGACTGATCCTCAGACCGGACGCCCAGTTAGATGGCCTGGAAACGGATACGGTGATCGCAGGACTTCTCTCTCAGGTGGCGGTGCCGCGATGATCCCCAGTTGGCGTTTGTATGGTTTACTCCTGGTCGGTTTGCCCTTGGGATGGCTGATCGCTCTCAGCACGGATCCCAGCACTGGGGTCTGGGGCAGTTTGGTTTGGGATCTGGGGGTGCTGGCAGTAGCTGCTTGGGATCATCGTCGCTCTCGCTCACTACGGGCTCAGATCCGGCGTCAACCGCTGGGGCGGCTCTCCATTGGGCGGGAGAATCCTGTGCAGTTACAGATCCAGCTGCCAGGGTCGAGGGATCTCAAGACCCCATGGCAAGTTCAGATCCGGGATCAGTTTCCTCTAGCTTTTCAAGCCACCCCGATCACCCTCAGGGCCACCCTGGAGCCCCAACAAACTGAGGATCTGATCTATCACGTGATCCCGCCGGAGCGGGGGGAGTTCCATTGGGGGCCGATCCATCTCCAACAGCTGAGCCGTTGGGGGTTGGTGTGGGATAGTTGGCAGGTGGATCAGTCCCAGTCAGTGCCGGTGTATCCCGATCTGATCGGGTTGAAGGCGTTGTCGATCCGGCTGACCTTGCAGTCTTCAGGATCCCTACGGCAGGCCCGACGTTTAGGCATGGGCACGGAGTTTGCGGAGTTGCGGGAATATTCCGAAGGGGATGATATGCGATCCATCAGTTGGAAGGCGACAGCCCGTCGGTTGCATCCCATCGTTCAGGTTCTGGAGCCAGAACATGAGCAGACCCTGATCATCTTGTTGGATCGGGGCCGACTCATGACCGCCCAGGTGCAGCAGCTGAAACGGTTTGATTGGGGCCTCAATGCCGCTTTAGCTCTATCTCTGGCGGGACTGGAGCGAGGCGATAAGGTGGGAGTAGGCGTATTTGATCGATCGATCCACACCTGGATCCCAGCCCAACGGGGACGGACTCATCTCACCCAATTGATCGAACGGCTGACTCCGATCCAGCCGGATTTTGTGGAGCCGGATTACATGAACGCGGCCACCGTGTTCGCCCAACGACAACATCGACGGGCCTTGGTGGTGATCTTGACGGATATTGTGGATGCCACCGCTTCCTCGGAGTTATTGGCAGCGTTGATGCGGTTGTCCCCTCGCTATCTGCCCTTCTGTGTAGCTCTGCGGGATCCGCAGGTAGATCATCAGGCCCATACGCCGACCCAAACTTTAGATGGAGCCTATGCTCGGGCTGTGGCTTTGGATCTGTTGGCCCAGCGACAGGTGGCCATGTCTCAGCTCAAGCACAAGGGGGTGATGGTTTTGGATGCACCCGTGAATCAGATCAGTGATCAGTTAGTAGATCGGTATCTACAGCTAAAGTTGAGGAACCGATTGTGAGGTCTCGATCGATATCACTATGCGTACGGTGATTATGTCTGCCACAGATTACCACGCTGCAAAACAATCATAGTTCCGCTGGGCAACGATCTTGCCCTCATTAAACTCTAAAAACACCGCAAAATGAGCTTTCATCTCACCCCCTTCTGGTAAAGTGCCAACCGCAACGGCCAGTTTACCCGTCCACAAGATTTCCATAATCACAAGGTGCCCGCTGACTACCGCATTATTGATCTCATACCGTTGCTCAGATAAGACTTTCTTACCCTGCTCACATCCATCTAGGATAGCAGCAAGATCACGCTTAGCCCCGGTTGGAAAAAGACGATTTGGAAACTCTTCCTGAACAACATCAGGGGAGAAGAACTCAGCCAGGGCGTTGCAATCTCCCATCCGTTCAAGGGTTGCTAAATATCGTTTCGCGACATCAAGGTTGCTTTTCATCATATGTATGATCAAACTCTGAAGTAAACCCCACATAGGCTAGCAAAAAACAGGTACAATCCATACCCTAGCCTGTTTCTGAGCCAGCGAGTGATCGGTTGTAGATTGAGCTAGCGCATCGTCTGCCATGCGCCGCACGATCTGGACCAAATCACGATCGATACCCAAGGCCATAAGGGGCAACAGGATCGGGGCCAGCCAGCGGGGTTTGGGAGCCAGTTCCCACCACACCATCACTTCAGAACCTGTGCCAGCTGACTTAACCTCCCATCCTCCGATCATCGTGCTGGCTGGGAACGGAAAATCTGGGGCCTCCGAAACAAAACGTAGAGTAAACGAGCGACGGTCTGGATCAAAGTCAACACACTCTTCCGCCCAACACCGACCCGATTGCCCTGTGCACTGCCGTACTGCACCCACTCCAGGGGCTTTGTCATCCAGGATCTCCGACCTGGCCAGTGACGGCGCATATTTCTGAATATCACCCATGGGACGGATCACCTCCCACAGGTCAGCTGCCGGTACCTCAGTGCGAACCACCAAACAATGTCGATGCAGTGAGGAATTTTCTGCCTGATGTGCACGATCAATCCCCCAGATCTGCCCAATACCAAAGCTCAGGACGACCCCAGCGATCACCATCACCATCGCCACCCCAGTTTTGGTAAGCAGTCCAGAGAAGAATAACAGCCCCAGTATTGAACCGATCACCCAAAGCAGATCGGCAACACTTGCATAGAGAGCACGCCAAGTCTCCAACCGGGGCCGTGTGGCCTGGTGGATCAGATCAATGGCAAAGATCAGAAGACCACACCCTACCAAGGGTAGGAGAACGGGGGCTTGTACACCCAACAAAGTCTCAACAGATCCAGACCAGAGAAGCATCCATAGCCCACAGACCGCAGAGAATAAAGCATTGACCAGCAACGCAGTGCGAAGGGAACGGGTGTGCATGACAACCTCCAACACAAGAAAATGGGTGTGGTGACTCGTCCACATCCCTGTAAACTTAGTTGACATAAGCTTAGAACAGATCCCCTCCCATGTCAACCCAGTTTACAAACCAGGGTATCCCGATGGCGGATAGCCACTCCCTACAGCTAGTATTCGGCTCCGCTAGGCTCCACGAGCGGCTAATTGAGTATGTGGCTGAGAACCTGCGCCTGAAGGGCTTCGAGGCGATCTCTCCTTTCACCCTTAAGTTCCTGAGTGCCCTCGACTGTGGCATCAACTATGGGTCTGAGATCGCTCGCCGTCTGAATGTGTCTCGGCAGATGGTGGCTAAAACGGTCAAGGAGCTCTCTCAGGCGGGTTATCTGGAACAGGTGGAGGGAAGAGGGAAACAAAAACAGATCCTTTTTACCGAGCAAGGGGAGCGTCTGGTATCGGCAGCACGATCAGCACTAGCAGATTTGGATCAGGTATTTATTGAGTTTTTGGGTGAGGCAAAGATCAAAGAAATGGCTTCGCAATTGGAGATGTTTACGAGCGCATTAATGACGATCAAACAACAAAGCTAACGATCCGGGACTAACTTGCCGGGACTGACTTGCTGGGACTGACTTGATAATCAGTACACCACATTAACTTGCCGATCCAGGTGTTAGATCTCTGATCCACAATAAAACTGACCGATGAGCAGGCAGGTGATCCTTTGGGAGGGCTACCCATTTTTGTTTGGGAGATGAGACCAACGCAGGCGTAGTTGAGTCTAGAATGTGAACTAAACCACCTTATGGGTGTGGGTGTCCCAGCTGGAAGTGCATAAGCATGACTATGGTAGCCTACACCCTTACTTTGGGTGACCCTCAAGCCCCTGTCCCCCGATACTTGATCTGCCGTTGGATCTGATAGCGTTGGGCGAACTGAGGTAGATCCTGTCGCCGTCCCAGGACGATCACCCGATCCCCAGCCTCTAAGATCAGCTCCGGATCCGGCTGCGCCTGAGTATTGCCGTGGGCTCGTCGCACTGCCACGATCAAAAATAGGTGTTGTCCCCGTACTTCCAGATATCCCAAAGTCTGACCCACCAAAGGAGATCCCGCCGGAATATCCAGATCCATAATCTGTAGATCCAACTGGGCCAACTGCTCATTTAATAACCCCCGTGAGACCTTTTGCTCCAGAAAATCTAACGCCGCCGGGTGGGTGATCAACTGGGCCATCTGCGTTCCCCCGATCACGGTCGGCATGATCACATGATCGGCCCCCGCTTGCAACAGCTTCTTCTCTGTGGAAAGGTTCTCTCCCCGCGCCAGGATCGTTAGCTCCGGATTCAGGCCCCGAGCCGTTAGAGTAATAAACACATTAGCCGCATCACTGCGCAGTACTGTAGTTAATACGGCAGCAGACTCGATCCGCACCGCCTGCAACACCTCCTCCTCCGTGGCATCCCCCAACCGCACCCAGTAACCCAAAGCCTCCGCCTCCGCCACCCGTTCCGGGTCCTGATCGATCACCACAAAGGCCCGATGGGCTTGCTGTAGCTCCCGAGCGAGGATGCGGCCCACCCGTCCCCAGCCACAGATGATCACATGATCCGATAAGGTCTCAATGCCCCGTGTCATCCGTCTTGCCCCCAGCAGTCGATTCAGTTCCCCTTCGGTTACCAGCTGCACAAAGCCCCCTACGGAGTAGACCGCTGCCGAAGTCCCCGCCACGATCACCAAGATCGTAAATACCCTCAGGACCGGGGAGAGGGGCCTCACCTCCCCATAGCCCACCCCAAAGATCGTGATCACTACCATGTACAGAGCATCTAGCAGGCTCCAGCCCGCCAGCAGGTAGCCAGTCACCGCCACCAATACCGTCGAGAAGAAAAAGACGATCCCCATCACCAGGCGGCGTAGCGGCCCCCGTACCATCTCCCCTCCCCAACCCTGATCTGACTCTGGACAGAGCTTAACGAAGAAATAGTATTCAATACTACAGTTTATTACGGATCGAGGCCCTGATCGGGCGCTATAGCTTAACGAACGGCAATCCTTCGTGATCTTGAGTTAACCTAACTACCGCCCAGACAAATAACATGACATCTGGTAAAGTGAACGAAAGCAATTCTTTATATTTGTCAACAGGGCTCAACACAACCGTGTGGCCCGCACACTCGATGGACAAAGCCTAGATGGAGGGTTGCGCTGCGACAGCAGCAATGGGGATGGCCAGAGATCGTTCTTACCCGAGAGGGATCTCGGCCCGGTGGTAACGGTCGATCTGCAGTGATGCAGCGACAGGGCTTTGCAGGACAGTCATTGTGAGAGTAACGGCGATCATGAATCATCTTTCGCTTCTTTTATGTCTTCATCTGATTGCAACTCCCCCTCAACTGGTTGACATCCCGTCACCCGTCTGGCACATGCTCCCCGGCAGGCCCATGGCGGTCCAAGTGGAGCCACAGAGCCCAGGAGCTTCGATCTCTCAGGGGATCGCCCTGGCTCCAGGATCCTTGACGGCTCCAGAGATGACCTCTCCGTCCCTGTGGGCGGCGACCCCGCTGCAAGGGTTGATGGATCGGATCGAGAGCATTCTGGAGAGCTTAAGCCGAGCTTGGCAGGCCCTGGCGGGTGAGGCTGAGGTCGAGATCGCCGATGAGCCTGGCGCGGACTTTGGCCAGCAGGAGCCTACCTCCACTCAATCGGAGCCTCAGGCGATCGCCACCTCAATCGAGACCCAGGAGTCCCCTGAGGAGACTGAGACCGGTGTTCAACCGGCTACGGCCCCAACCCAGGTGGCTCAAGCCGAGCCTCAGCCTGCCCCTCAGAGTCCTCGCTCCACTCAGACCCAGCAGATCGCCATGGCGGAGACCGAGGTCAAGATCCCCAAGACGGTGGAGACCTCTGCCTATGGCATCAAGGATCCGGAGCTCAATCTGGCGGGATTGGATGATCCTTGGCAGGCGAAGCTGTGGTATTTCTCTAGCGCCTCTGGGGTGACCGAGAGCGAGCTGACGGCGGACTCGATCCTGGCTCTGAATCCAGATATGGAGATCGATGGCAATCCCAGTCAACGGCGCACCCTCAAGAAGTATGTGGTGAGCCCGGACGCGGCTAAGCTGTTCCTGACCTCGATCGATCTGCTGGGTCGGCAGCCCCAACTGGATCCGGCCTCCTTCCAACCTGAGGCTGGGGTGCGGTTCAACGAGGATGACTCCGTCACAATCCGGGTGCTGGTGGGCAATGATGATGAGCGTCTGGCCCTGATCGGTGACTTTAATGAGTGGGGTCAGCAGGGGGATCTGAGCGACTATCGGCTGCAGCCTACCTCGGACAACTTGATGATCCATGAGATCACGCTGCCCCCAGGGGACTATCACAAGATGCAGTACCGACTGGTGGACCACAACGGTCGTCAGCGTCTGGATCTACATGCGGATCTGTTTGCCACTCCTGCTTTTAATGAGCGGTTCTACGAGGAAGGGCGACCTGGCCATGAGCTGAACGCCGTGCTGTGGAAGCCTCACCCGATCCCGGCAGAGGAGAAGGCGGAGCGGCCCGATCTGAGGGGAACGCCTTTGGTGATCGCCGAGACTGATATCGTCTCCCTATCTCTCAAGTGGGTGTGTGATAATCCCCAGTCCGCTTTCTATGGCCAGCTGGGGGCGGGGAATATCGATCACCTGTACCAGTTTGTCACCGAGTGTGGTCTGGCGGAACAGCTGGATGAGATGGGCTACAACGCGGTCCAGTTCATGCCCCTGGACACCCACGTTGACTTTTGGGAGCCCCGTGCCCCCTACTTCCCGGACTGGCGCTACAGCTATCAGACCATCAACTTCTACGGCAAGCACGCTGACTTCGGCAGCCCCGACGAGTTACGTCGCATGATCAATGCCTTCCACAAGACCGATCTGGCGGTGCTGTTGGATGTGGTCTATAGCCACTTCCCCAGTCAGGGCAACGAGTTCCCTCGGGATTTTGAGGGTGTGGGCTACGCCCAATACAAGCGAGAGGATGGTAACGGACTCTATGGAGGTCCCTGGACCGAGTGGGGTACCCGTCGCTTTACCTATACCCCTCAGGTCCGGCAGGACATCATTGATGCGGCGCTGAAGAACATTCTCGACTATGGCTTCGATGGTCTACGGATCGATAACGTCAATGGTATCGATGCCCAGCCCAACGGACGCACCTTCCTGCGGGAGCTGTCGGAAGCCGTGATGCTCTATCATCCCCAGGCCATCCTGATCGCGGAGGGGTATTTTGGCGATCCCTACTTGAACCGAGCCTTGAGCGTCGGGGGTGCGGGCATGGCCACCACCTACAGCGATCGCTATTATCTATGGTTCACTGAGGATCTGCTCAAGCATCGGGAGGAGATCGACACCTGGCGACTGGACTTTATGTTGTTCAACGACTGGCCTCGCTCCCTGCTGTACTACCCCGGTAACCATGATGAGTTCGCCAACCCTGGCAATGCCTTCCAGGCTCGGGGACGCTATCTGGTGGATGCCATCAACGGCGGCGATTTCCA
Organism: uncultured bacterium; assembly: GCA_964429885.1. Classification (GTDB taxonomy): domain Bacteria; phylum Cyanobacteriota; class Cyanobacteriia; order Thermostichales; family Thermostichaceae; genus CAYSEO01. The sequence goes on along the minus strand of CAYSEO010000016.1, from coordinate 7,963 downwards.
CAACCGCAAGATCCAGTCTTGGTCGGCTTTGGGCATGTTTGCCAGCTCCTACTACCTGGATATGCCCCAGCTGTGGACCCTGCAGACCGGCAACCTCAACAGCAACGCGGCCATCGACTGGTCTCGGGAGCAGAACGATACCGTAGCTCAGGTGCTGCGGCTGCAACGGGATATGAAGGAGTTCTACACCTCAGAGCGGGCCTTCGCTCCCTACAACATCCACAGCCACATGCTGCACTGGATCGATCACGAGCATAAGGTGGTTGTCTTTGAGCGGATCGACTTCGCCAACGACAAGCGGGTCTATGTCGCCCTTAACCTGGGAGATCAGGTCCTTGACCACTACCAGATCCCGGTCCATCCTGAGGCGGCTAACTTCCGCCTGGCTCTGGATAGCGATCGCTCCCAGTACGGCGGCCAGGACCACAACCCTCAACAGATCCTGGCGGATGAGCACAACCTGGAGTTCTTCTTAGGCTCCTACGGTGTCGTCGCTGCGGTTCAGGCGGATCATCTGGCCCCTAGCCATCAGCCCCCTGGCCTGATCATGGTTGCAGGTCCTAACGGTCCTTATGAATCCGTGTTCGCTCAACAGGATGCTGGGACCCCCGTGGCCATGACCGAGCCCAACGACTCGACTCAAGGTTAGTTCTGATCCAAGTGGTTTCCCTAACTGACTGATCTACTCCACCTGTGGATTGTGGCTCCTCCCCCAGCTGACCTAACCTGGCTGGATCTGAGGCTGCCCTCCGCAGGTGTTTTTTTCCTGAAAGGTGGGCCGCCAAGCTCGTCTCCCGAAGCAGGCAATAGAATCTAGCCAAAACTGTGCTTTGATTCACACCTCGTGACAAGTTTAAGGTAGTCTTTACAGAGACCGCTTGATTTGGTCCGGCTTGTCTACCCTGTCGCACTTGAGCTCGGACAGTTTCCACGCACCCTGTTATCCCTAAGATGCGAATTTCCTCGATCCTGAACCGCTCCGCTCGCCTCCTCCTGATCGGTCTTGCCTTCTGTTTGATCTCCGCCTCAGCTCCGGGGCAGACCCCGACACAATCCCCTGGGAATGGCGGCAGTGAGCCGACGGTCTGGGTGGGGAATATGTACCCCGGACCCAAACAGGAGACGACGCTGGTGGAGCAGTTTCCCTTCGAGGTCTACACCCAGGTCTACAAATCGAATACCACAGAGAGCATGGGTCGAGCCCCGGCTCTGAGATGCACCCTGTACTGGAGCGAGGTGCCCAACTTTGGGGGAGTCTGGAAAAAGCCCATCGTCACTCCCATGGTCTACAACGGCGACATCGGCAACAACGACGAGTATCGGGTCACCCTGCGACTGGGCACAGGTCTCTACGAATACACGACCCAATGTACGGACGAACAGAACTCCATCACCGTCTGGCAGAAGCGGGGTAACGGTAAGCTCACCATCAGTCCCTTTCCGGAATCTCCCTCCCGCTTTCAGGCCCTCTGGCTCGATCAGGACACCATTGCCTGGAACCGTTCCGGCGCCAAGACCTATGAGCTGCACTACGATCCGGCAGGAGAGCTGGCGGTCCCAGTCCTGGAGGGCCTAGGGATCCCACTCAATCCCGCCGGTCAGCTCAGCTACGACAGCTATAAAAAGTTTCCCAATATCGGGGGCTACCAAGCCTGGAAGCTGCCCAAGGACGCCCTGCCCCTGATCCCCGAGATCCTCAGAGGGGAGATCGCCATCGCTGCCTATGATCAACAGGGCAAACTGGTGGACGCCACTGGCATTCAGATCCAGGGGGTCTTGGACGCGGTCTACAGTTACTCTGGACCCTTGGGGGTTACCTACGACGAGGAGGGGATCCCTGCTTTGCATGTCTGGGCACCCACCGCCAAGTCCGTCACTCTACATCGCTACAAGAACGCCAGCCCCTCCACTCCCGGCATCACGGCTCCCATGACCTACGATCCCAGAACTGGGGTCTGGAACATCACTGGAGATCGGAGCTGGGATCGGCAGTATTACCAATATGAGGTGAAGGTGTATGTGCCCACGGTCGGGGAGATCCAGAGCAACCTGACCACCGATCCTTATTCCGTCAACCTGTCTCAGAACAGTGTGCGCAGCCAGATCTTAGATCTCGACCAGGATCTGCAACTGCAGCCCCCTGGTTGGGATGCTCTGGACAAGCCAGAGTTCACCAGTCCTGAGGATATGGTCCTCTATGAGGTACATGTGCGGGACTTTAGTCGGGATGATCCGCGCGTCAAACCGGAGGATCGGGGGACCTTTAAGGCTTTCACCTATGATGGTCAGGCGGAGCAACCCCTCTCCCATGGCATGTCCCATCTGATCGAGTTGGCTCGGGCAGGGTTGACCCATATCCATCTGATGCCCGCTTTCGACTTTACCTCGGTGAATGAGGACCCTGGAGCTCGGATCGATCCCAGTGAGGCGCTACTGGGTAACTTTGCGGCCAATTCCGATCGACAACAGGCCTTTATCAGTGTGACTCGGGGCATGGATAGCTTCAATTGGGGCTATGATCCCTATCACTATGGGGTGCCGGAGGGCAGTTACTCCACTCAACCCGATGATCAGAGCCGGGTGTTGGAGTTCCGGGAGATGGTGCAGACCCTGAATCAGCATGGCCTGCGGGTGGTGATGGATATGGTCTACAATCACACTTTTACCAATCAGCTCTATCCCCAGTCTGTGTTGGACAAGATCGTACCGGGCTATTACTATCGCTACACCAATGAGGGCTATCAGTTCACGGACAGTTGCTGTCCTGATACCGCCACAGAGTTCGACATGATGGAAAAGTTGATGGTGGATACCCTGGTACGGTGGGCCAAGGCTTACAAGGTGGATGGGTTCCGCTTTGATCTGATGAACTTCCACACGGTGGACAACATGATCGCGGTGCGGGATGCCCTCCAAAGCCTCACTCTGGAGCAGGATGGTGTGGATGGCTCCGGGATCTATATCTATGGAGAGGGCTGGGATTTTGGCTCTGCCAAAGTGAAAGGTCTGCGATACGCCAACCAGTACAACATGGCGGGCACCGGCATCGGCACCTTCAATGACAAGATCCGGGATGCCATTCATGGCGGAGCCTCCGGTGATCCCACCGAGATCCATAGACAGGGATTTATCAATGGTCAATCCTATGATTGGAACGGTCACTTCTACTCCCGTCGATTCCGCAGTGACCTGCGCTACACCATGGATCGACTTCGGATCGGGATCGCGGGCAGTTTGCAGAGCTACTTGATCCAGGATCAAAACAACAATGCCATCTCAGGTCTGTCTTTGAGCGGCTCGGGATACACCCTAGATCCTCAGGAGACCATCAACTACGCCTCCAAGCACGATAACGAGACCCTTTTCGATCTCAACGCCCATAAGATGCCGATGGGGAATACGGGTATGGCTACCACCTCAATGGCCGAGCGGATCCGGGCTCAGAATTTGGGTCTCGATGTGGTCCTGCTCAGCCAAGGGATCCCCTTCATTCATATGGGGGCAGATATGTTGAGGTCTAAGTCTCTAGATCACAACAGCTACGATTCCGGGGATTGGTTCAACCGAGTGGACTTTACCTATGGGCGCAACAACTTTGGAGTGGGTCTACCTCCAGCCTGGGATAATCAGTCCAGATGGTCTGAGATGTCACCCCTCTTGACCAATGGCAGTATCTATCCCCGCAAAGCGGATATCTTGGCCTCAGTCCAACACTTTAAGGAACTCCTCCAGATCCGACGTAGCTCCAAGTTGTTTCGGCTAGAGACCCGCCAAGAGATCCAGGATAAGGTCAAGTTCTACAACCAGGGATCCAATCAGAAGGATGGTGTGATCGTCGTGTCGATTGAGGACAACTCAGTCAGCGACATCGACCCCAAGTTGGATCGAATCGTCGTCATCTTTAATGCCCATAAACAGGATCAAGACCTCAGTTTGAGTCCATTCAAGGGCCATGACCTGATGCTACATCCCATCCAACAGAGCTCCTCTGATCCCACCACCCGTACCGCCCAATTTGAGCACGACACGGGTCGTTTCCGGATCCCGGCTCGCACTACTTCTGTTTTTGTAGAGCCATCAGCACCTGAGGAGGAAGTGGAGGAGGTGGAGATGAACGGATAGATCCTCGACAACTGATAGGATGAGTCTATCCTGGGACCGATGGGGATGGCACCCGAGAGTCCTTCCCTCAGATCCCCACCCTACCAAGAGGCAAGCTCAATCCCTTAACGATAAACTGACGTAACACCACCTGCTGGGATGATCATGGTTAGTCTAGCCCAATTGCCACAATCAGCATTGGCTCTGTTTGAGAAACTGTTGTATCTCGGCAAGCAGGAGTCCTTGGATTATCCCTGGAGCCCACCCTATCGGCCCCAACATCTATCCCACGTCACCCAGATCTTTGCGGACGGTAAGATCTCTATTCAAGCTATCGTTTATCTGCCCGAGGATTACCGTAGCCCTCAAACTCAGGTACAGGTGCAGGTGGGTCGCACCCCCTGGCAGTCCCTCTCTCCCAGTGTCGAGGATCCCGCCTATTGGTCCCTCAATCTGGACGAGTTACGGGAAGGTCAGCCCCTGAGATTTCGATATCGCTATCGGGAGGAGGAGGCTTGGCGTCCCCTAGTTCCCCTCAATGATCTGGAGGGGGTGCAGGGAACCCTCTATGTGCCCAAGTTGACCTATTCCTGGGAGAACCCGATCCCGAAGCGTCGGCATGCCAGTGTTCTGCTGGAGACCACTTTGGAGGGTCTGCTGGCCGGGTACAAAGGGGGACGCTTTGCCCCTCGATCAAAAGAGGAGATGTTTCAGCAATCTATTGCCCAACGGATCCTGAAGACGATCATTCCAGAACGACTACGGGACTGGTCGATCGATGAGTTAATGGTGCCGATTCTGCCCTCGGTAGCCGATCGTTCCCATCTGGATCCGAAGTTTAATTACCTCACCTTTAATGTGGCAGATGTGGATTGGCAGGTAGCCTCAGCTCGGGATCTAAAGCGTTTGCTCGACCGGTTACATAAGAATCAGATCACCTTCGTACCGGATATGATCTTCGCCCATCAGGTGCGCTCTCCCTATGCAGGCTCTCTGGATCAGGTGGGTGATGAACCGGATCAGCACCATGTCTATGTGGATAAGGAAGCCTATCTATTTCGGGACTATGGCACCTGGATGATCAACTTTGCCGATCCCAATATCCGGAGACAGGTAATCGAAAAGATCACAGCCTTTGTGGCCCGCTACCGACTGGAGGTGATCCGGGTCGATTATGTGGATGGCATTATTTTGCAATACTCAAAACGGGATCCTAACTATGGGGAGATCCTATTGAGAGAGCTAAAACAAGAGCTGCGCTCTGTCTGTCCCTCTGTTTCCGTTCTCGGAGAGGCCTTTGAGGCAGCCGACAACCCAGCGGCCCAGGAATTTATTGATGATTATTATGTGCCGATCGGGTTCTCCATCGTCGAGGAACTCTATAAGCCTCCTGGCAAGATGGATCGACCCCTTTACCCTGATATTGAGCAGATGATCCCTGGGTTGGACTATGCCACCCATACGGATCGGAGGATGGCCATCTACGCTCAGCTGCATGATGAGACCTGGACTGATGAACATATTCTGGCAGGTCGCCCCCATGTTCCCTGGGCCTATGGCGGACACCCGGCGGAACTGGCTCGTCGGCGGGGAGAGGAGCTAATCTCAATGGAGTTACTGACGGAGCCGGATCTACTGGATTTCGTGCGCCGCACCGTCAGGGGAGTGGAGGCTCTGACCCTATTCTCCTCTCGGTTGAGGTACATGTTTGTCTCTGCGGTTGATTCCCTGAGCCTGGACAGTTTGGATGCTCCTTATCAATGGAAAGTCACTTGGGATGAGGTCACCCTCGATCAGCGCACCTATTGGACGGGGCGAGGGATCCCGGAGGAGAAAGTGATCTGGCTGCACAACCTCCATCGTCTCCAGATGATCACGCTCCGTCAGATCTTTCGGGAACATACCCTGATCGATGAAGCGAGTCATTCCCCCCTAACTCAGGTGGAGATCTGCTATAGCGATCCCCATCAATCCATCCTCGGATTACAGCGATTCTGCCCGACTATTCCGGGTCATACTCTGTTAGTGATCTTTAATTTTGGACCCAAGAGCTTTAGCTTTGAGCGATGCTACGAGCTACCACTCTCCGAGGAGTTGATGGGTCAGTGGGAGATCTTATTTGATGGTGATTGGGATCTGCTCAATGGCCAGGACCAGCAATCTCCAGCCGCTTACCCACCTGGATCTCAGATCGAGACCTTGCCTGGCATCTATTCCAATCAGGAATATGTCCTGAGGCTTAACCTGGGGGCTAATAGCCTATTGGTATTGAGAAAGCTTTCTGTTGGTGATGATGATTAGGATTGAGGTGAGCGATGTCTAGCCTAGCGTTTCTATCCTTTAGTTCCACAGCTCTCAGCTTCGGGGGCAGTAAGCTATTCCAGATCCTGTTTCCTTTAGGAATCTATATCTTCTTCCAGGAGGTGATCTTCCGGCGTCTAAGAGGTCCCGTGGCCAATCTGTTTCGGAAACTTGATCCTCACTCCCCAGCAGGCAAATACGAATATCTGATCAATCTAGCCTTGGGGTTCACCAGCTGGAAGATCGGGGGGGACCTGTGATTTCTGATCATCGCCACCGGCGTCGCTCCCTGGCAACGGGCGTTTACCTGGTCAGGGCTGATCATCTACACTATTGTTCAATATGCTGTCTATTACTTGATCGGCACCAAGATGATCATGCAGGGCCAGATCAACCCCTTCAAGGAGGAGTTTGTCCCCAATCGTTTTACAGGACGTCCAAGCTTTCTTCGACAGGTCTTTACCAAGTATTTCCATGAGAATATGAACGCGACCAGCTATAACGTGCCTCTCCGGCAGGTGGTCCTCAAACCCTTCGTGGATTACGGAGCCTTGGTGGTAAGTTGGTCTCTTTACAATGTAGGCCTTCTCTACTTTCAGTCGGGGGAGATCAACTTCGCTCCCCTAATCCATTTCACATTTCTGCCGATCTTAGCGTTCTATCTAGTCAACGTCTTCGGGTTCATCCTAGGTTACAACATCGGTGAATTCGTCTACTTACGGGTGATCGAGCTTATGGAGATCGTTGAGGCTTGGATCCGATCCCTAATGCCAGAGCAGGATAGTCCAGTGCTTTCCCTACTCATCTCGATCCGTCAACTGCAGTGGAGGATCGCGATCGCAACCCGTTCCATCACTCCGTTTCTACAGCGATATGGGATCAACATGAGGTGGTTGACAGCTTCCACCGCAGGTTTATTTTTCGTGGTCTGGTTAGAGCCGGGTTTTGCAGGGACAGTCTTCTCCATCAGCGATCAGGTCAAGGAGTGGATCTTTCAGACCTTCTCAAACTTCGACTACGAGCGGGTGGCTCAGTCAACTACGGGGTATCCTTCTGAAAGCCTATTGCCCTCAGATGATCTGTTGGATCGATTTCCTGCTGCCTGGGGTCAACTTTACTTCGTGCAGGGGGATGAACCGGCTGAGCAGCTTGCGTCGAATTGGATGCAGTGACCCATTGGAGGACGATCAATGTCAAAGTATCTGGCTCCGTTCGTAGCGATTATCCTGGCCCTCTTCGCGCTGATCGTGGTGGCAAGCCCCATTTTCTCTGTCTTCAATGTCATCTCCCAAGCCCTGGATCAGGGGGGATATGTGGCTCAGGCAGAAACGGGTGGCAAGGTGGAGTCGGATCCGGAGAATATAGGGCGAGGCAATCTCCGCAACGACGTGCTTTATTACATCATCGTCGATCGGTTCTTCGATGCGATCCCTGAGAACAATATCCCCAATTATGCCTTTCCTGTGGAGGCGGAGATGTCCCATAAGGAGCGGGCTTATAACAAGATGAACCGGCTGCTGTTGGATCACACCTATGATTCCTCCCATCGCTATGCCGGTCT
>CAYSEO010000015.1:0-25302 GCA_964429885.1 uncultured bacterium | reverse complement strand
GAAGCTGAAGACAAGATCCGGACCAACCTGCTGGTGAGCTTGGCGTTTATGGAAGCGTTGACCATCTACGGCCTGGTGGTAGCTCTGGTGCTGCTGTTCGCCAACCCCTTCGCGGGCTGATCCAGACCCACGGGCGAGCCTATGCTGCTGATGGGTTCGCCCTTGCTCCTGCTGACTCTCTCCTGATGGGTTCCTATGGTTCACACATTCTTGCTGTTCGCCGCAGAAACATCTGAGAAAGGGGGGCTGTTTGATCTCAATGCCACCCTACCGACGATCGTTCTAGAGTTTCTGTTACTGGCCTTTCTGCTCAATAAGATCTTCTACGGTCCCCTCACTCAGGTGATCGATCAGCGTAATGAGTTCGTTCGCTCTGCCCAGGCTGAGGCTAAACAACAGTTGGAGCAGGTGGAGGGATTGGCCTCTCAGTTTCAATCCGAGATCGCTCAGGCTCGCCTCAAGTCGCAACAGATGATGTCCGAGACCGAGGCAGAGGTGGCCCAGGTACGCAACCAAAAGATCTCGGAGGTACAGGCAGAGGCTCAGTCCAAGTTGGAGGCGGCTCAGGCGGCTGCGGAGCAGGAGAAACAGGCAGCTCTGCAACAATTGCAGGCCCAAGTGGATGATCTCAGCCAGCAGATCACCCGGAAATTGTTGGGTACCCCTAGCTGATCGATGGGATCAACCCGTCGGTGGGGGGTGTGGTTATTGAGGATCATGGGAGGTCGAAGATGATGGCTTGGCTGGGAATGATGCCCGCGTGGATGCTGCGGTTGGCCACGGAGGCCGCTGAGCTGGGGGAGAGCGTCGAGGAGACGGCGGAGGAATCGGGTCTGAGTACGGAACAGATCCTGGATAGCAATGTGATCAATATCGTGGTGGTGGTGGGTCTACTGATCTACCTGGGCCGCAATGTGGTCGGGGATCTGTTGGCCAATCGCCGCAGTCGGATCCAGTCGGAACTGCAGCAGGTGACCGAGCGCAAGCAAGGAGCCGAAGCTCAGCTGGCGGATCAACAGAAACGGCTGGCTCAGGCTCAGCAACAGGCCCAGCAGATCACTCAGGACGCCGAGACCAAGGCCCAGCAGCTGCGGCAAGATCTCCTGGCCCAGATCGATCAGGATGTGGAACGGATCCGGGCTGGAGCGGAGCGAGATGTGTCCTCGGAACAGGACCGAGTGGCGGAGGAGCTGCGCCGTCAGATCGTGCTGGAGGCTCTGGACAAGGTGGAGCGAGATCTGCCTCAACAGCTGGATCAGGCCCGTCAGGCTCAATTGATCGATCGGTGTATTCAACAGATAGGAGGGTAGGTCGATGGCAGGTGCGATCACACAACAGGTGGCGGATCCCTACGCTGAGGCCCTGTTATCCATTGCCAAGCAGCAGAATCTGGTGAACGCCTTTGGGGAGGATCTGCGCTCGATCCTGGCTACCCTGGAACAGACTCCGGCTCTGGCCACGTTTCTGTCCAACCCGGTGGTGTCTGGGGAGGACAAGAAGGGACTGTTGCGGCAGGCGTTTGGTCAGGCCAATCCCATCCTGTTAAATGCCCTGTTGTTGCTGGTGGATCGGCGCCGGATCATGTTTCTGGATTCTGTCTGTCGCCGCTATCTGGAGCTGCAGCGGCAGCTGAACAAGGTGGCACTGGCAGAGGTGACCTCGGTGGTGCCCCTCAACCCCAACCAACAGCAATCCCTACGGGCGCGGATCAAGCAGCTGAATCAGGCCAACGATGTGGAGTTGGAGATGAAGCAAGATCCTAGCCTGGTGGGGGGTCTGGTGGTGAAGGTGGGCTCTCAGGTGATCGATCTGAGCCTCAAAGGTCAGTTGCGCCGCATGGCTTTGCAGTTAACGTAAGCATCCCATGGGCTGGGATTGGGATCCCTGGGATCGTCCCTGTCCGTATTATCCTGAGGGCTAAGACCCTCCCAATCCCCAAGCGTTTTTCGAGGAGAGAGCAGCATGGCAACCAAGATTCGTCCCGATGAGATCGGCAGCATTATCAAGCAGCAGATCGAGCAGTACAACCAGCAGGTGCAGGTCTCCAATGTGGGGACGGTGCTGCAGGTGGGGGATGGCATCGCCAGGGTGTATGGCCTGGACAAGGCGATGATGAGTGAGCTGGTGGAGTTTGAGGACGGCACCAACGGCATCATCCTCAACTTGGAGGAGGACAACATCGGGGTGGTGTTGATGGGAGCGGGCCGCAACATCCAAGAGGGCTCTTCGGTCAAGGCCCTGGGCAAGATCGTCAGCATCCCGGTGGGTGACGAACTGATCGGACGGGTGATCAACCCCCTGTCTGAGCCCCTGGATGGCAAGGGTGAGATCAAAACGGCTCAGACCCGCCTGTTGGAGTCCCCGGCCCCTGGGATCATCGCCCGTCGCTCTGTGTACGAGCCTCTACAGACCGGCATTACCGCCATCGACTCCATGATCCCCATCGGACGGGGTCAACGGGAGCTGATCATCGGTGATCGCCAAACCGGCAAGACCACAGTGGCGGTGGACACGATCTTGAACCAAAAGGGTGAGGATGTGATCTGCGTCTATGTGGCGGTGGGTCAGAAGCAGAGCACGGTGGCTCAGGTGACTCAGGTGTTTGAGGATCGGGGCGCGTTGGATTACACCATTGTGGTCAACGCCAGTGCTGATAGCCCTGCTACCCTGCAGTATCTGGCACCCTACGCTGGGGCCACCATCGCCGAGTACTTTATGTACAAGGGCAAGGCCACCCTGGTGATCTATGACGATCTGTCCAAGCAGGCGGTGGCCTACCGGCAGATGTCGCTGCTGCTGCGTCGTCCCCCCGGTCGGGAGGCCTATCCTGGGGATGTGTTCTACCTTCACTCTCGTCTATTGGAGCGGGCTGCCAAGCTCAATGATCAGCTGGGGGGTGGATCCATGACCGCTCTGCCGATCATCGAGACCCAGGCTGGGGACGTATCCGCCTACATTCCCACCAACGTGATCTCCATCACCGACGGTCAGATCTTCCTGGAGACGGATCTGTTCAACGCCGGTGTGCGTCCCGCCATCAACGCCGGTATCTCCGTCAGCCGGGTGGGATCCTCCGCTCAGACCAAGGCTATGAAGAAGGTGGCCGGTAAGATCCGCTTGGAGCTGGCTCAGTTCCGAGATCTGGAAGCTTTCTCCCAGTTCGCCTCGGATCTGGATGCGGCCACCCGCAAGCAGCTGGAGCGGGGTCAGCGGTTGCAAGAGATCTTGAAGCAGCCTCAGTTCTCTCCCCTGTCTCTACCGGAGCAGGTGGCGATCATCTACGCGGGCACCAACGGCTATCTGGATGATGTGCCGGTGGAGCAGGTGGGCGAGTTCAAGCAGGGCCTGTTCAGCTATCTGAGCACCTCCCGACCCAAGTTCGCCGAGATCATCACGGAGAAGAAGGTATTGGTGGATGAGGCGGTTACGGAGCTGAAGCAAGCTCTGGAGGAGTACAAGCAGTCCTTTATGGCCAAGTCCTGATCCTATCCCGTATCTGAGGATCGGGGCCTCTGCTCTCAGGGTCCTGATCCTCAACTCAAGCCCTTGAATTGAATCATCGAGCACCATGACCTGTGGGGTGAGCCATGCCTAACCTGAAAGCGATCCGGGATCGGATCAAGTCCGTCAAGAACACCCGTAAGATCACGGAGGCGATGCGACTGGTGGCGGCGGCGCGGGTGCGTCGGGCTCAGGAGCAGGTCAACTCCACCCGTCCGTTTGCCGATCGTTTGGCCCAGGTGTTTTACCGTCTCCAAACCCGTCTGAAGCTGGAGGATGTGGATCTGCCACTGCTGCAGCAACGGGAGGTGAAGCGGGTCGGTCTATTGATCATCACTGGGGATCGAGGTCTTTGTGGGGCCTACAATGCCAACGTGATCAAGCGGGCGGAGGAGCGCACTCGGCAACTACAGCAGCAGGGAATCGAGGTCTCCTATTACCTGGTGGGTCGTAAGGGCAATCAGTATTTCTCCCGCCGAGAGGCCCCAATCGCCAAACTCTACACCAATCTCTCTCAGATCCCAACGGCCAATGAGGCTTCAGATATCTCGGATACCTTGTTGACGGCTTTTCTGGCGGAATCCATCGATAAGGTGGAGATCATCTACACTCGTTTCGTCTCCCTGATCAGCAACCGTCCCGTGATCCAGACCCTGTTGCCTTTGGATCCCACATTATTGACCACCCAGGATGATGAGGTGTTCCGTCTGTTAGTGCGCGGGGGACAGTTTGCGGTGGAGCGCAGTACGGTGACGGCAGAGTTGGCGGCTCCTCCTCAGGACATGATCTTTGAACAAGATCCCGTCCAGATCTTGGATGCTCTGTTGCCCCTGTACATCAACAACCAGCTATTGCGAGCGCTGCAGGAGTCGGCAGCCAGTGAGTTGGCGTCCCGGATGACGGCGATGAGCAATGCCAGCGATAACGCCACAGATCTGATCAAGAATCTCGGTTTGGTCTATAACAAAGCCCGACAGGCGGCGATCACCCAGGAGATCATGGAGGTGGTCAGCGGCTCTGAGGCCCTGTAGATCCTCCTACCGAGCTGAATAAACGATCTGGCTGGGTTGGCCTGAGGCTGATCCAGCACTCTTAATCATTACCCTCCTGAAATGAGGACCCAGAATCTCATCCGATTCAACTTAAGTTTGGACTCACCTGCATTCAAGAGCCAAGCTCCTTTGTGGAATGGCCCTTATACGGATGTCTAGAGACTGCCGTAGACAGCTACTGCTGCCCCTCGTAGATCCTTCGCCTCCTCAGAGGCCAGAAAACAGATGGTCTGAGCCAACGACTCCGGCTTTACCCAAGCGTCCGCATTCTCCTCTCCCATGGCCTCTCGGTTAGTGGGGGTATCGATCAGACTGGGCAGTACGGAATTGGCGGTGATCCCGGTCCCCTTGGTCTCATCCGCGATCGATTTCGTGAGGGCCACCACCGCAGACTTGGAGGCACAGTAGGCCGCCAACATCGCCCCTGGCTGTTCCACTCCCTTCGATCCCACCGTCACGATCCGGCCATAGCCTGTCTCCAACATGCGGATCAGACTGTACTTACACACCAGAAACGTGGTGTTGACGTTGAGATCGAAATCCTTACGCCACCTCTCGTAGCTATACTCAGGGGTCTTGCCCATGGAAAAGCCCCCCACCAGATGGATCAACACATCCACCCGAGGCATGGACTCGATCAGCTGCTTCACCGCCCCTTCATCAAACAGATTCACCGAGACAAACTTGACCCGCTCCAGATCCGTAGGGGAGAGCTTCCCCTTCAACCGGGTCACCTCAGATTCGGAGACATATGGGATCGTCACCTCCGCTCCTCGGGCCAACACTGCCGGGGTCACCCCCAGCCCTAATCCACCTGTGCCGCCGGTTAGCAATACCTGTTTACCTTTCATAATCACCTGTCATGATCCCATCTTTCTGAGAACGTGATCCCTTCGATCCACTCAGACCAAAACCGATCCTAACCAACCTGCCTAGCCTCTAGCCAACTGAGTCCTGAGAAACGCCAAGGAGCGATCCCAAGCCTGCTGTGCAGCCTCCGGGTTGTACACCTCGGGCCGTTGCTCATTCATAAAGGCATGTTGCGCCTCGTAGCGGTAGAGATCGTGGATCACCTGACCAGCCTTGAGCTGATCCTCCAGCTGGCTGACTAACTCCGGGGTACACCAATCATCATCCGTGGCGAAATGAGCCTGAAACGGGATCTTGATCTGAGCCGGATCCGCTGCCTGCTGAGGGGGAATACCATAGAAACACACTGCTGCCTCCAATCCCTGCAGCTGAGCCGCCGCGATCACCGTCAAGGCCCCTCCCATGCAGAACCCGATCACCCCCACCCGACTGCCGGAGGTGCTGAGATACTGGATCGCCCCCTGAATATCCTGCTGAGCCGCATCCCCCCAGTTCAACGCCATCATCAACCCCTGAGCCTGCTCGGGAGTCGTGGCCAACTGACCGCGATACAGATCCGGCACCAATACCCGGTAGCCCTCCGTGGCCAACCGATCCGCCATCTGCTTGATCTGATCGTTGAGTCCCCACCACTCCTGTAAGACCACCAGGGCCGGGGCCTGATCTCCCGTCGATGGAGCCGCATAATAGCCAGGAGCCGTGACCCCATCAGGGCGCTGGAACTGGATCATCTCACCCATGCTCAAGATCTCCTCAGCGGCGAACTCACCCATTCTCCCAGATCAGGGGCAGGGCTGTTGCAGTCCCTTAGATGAGGATCTCCTGACATGAATCGCCAAATCGATCCGATCCACCCCTAGACATCTCTGTACTATAGACGTAGTATGTTGTCAGACTTTAGCCCGGATCTCGTCTTCTCAAACTCAATCGCTTCACCTAACTCACCCATCGGCAGAGCAGCCATGATTCGTTCCATGATCCAAACCCTCCATCCCCAACCCCTAGCTTTGGCTCAGAGTAGCCAGGGCATGGGAGCCGGTGTCTGGATCTCGGGCGTCCAGGATCGCGATGGGATCTGCCTGTATGGCTTGAGGAGCACTGTCCAGTCTGAGATGAGCCTATCAGGATCGGAAGCCAGAACCGAATGGGGCTCCTATCTGGGTGACAAACCCTGCCCGACAGTCTTTCTCGCAGCCTTAGGCAATCGACCTCAACGTCGAAGCGGTGTGTACAGAAGAGATCAACGCCCTCCTGTACCGGACTAAAACAAGACAGACCCGATCTTGTGATTAGCCCCCGCTTCCCACCCGATGGAGCGGGGGTTTTTCGTTGGCGATGCTCTTCAGAGCCCAGTCTTTCCCTGACCTCTCCGACCCCGTTCCGACACAGCCAACACCTTCAGGCTCAGCCAAAGGATCCCTGAACCATGTTGAAACTGATCTACACCGAAATGGGCTTTCATCTGGAGCATGTGCCCCTCTCTCTGCAGGACTGGCTGCATCACCGCATCCGTTTTGCTCTGCAGGTGGGACAAACCCCCTGGGTGGAATCCAGCCGTGGATCCATGTTGTTGCCCCATGAAGCCAGCACCGATCCCCGGCTCACCGCCCTCACCGTTGATCCCTGCGATCCTGACACCGTTGAGATCAGCCTCTGGGGTCAGTGGTTGACCGCCGATCCTAATGGAGATGAAGGGGTCCTGGCAGTGGAACTGGATCCTCAACTGGAACAGGATCTCCTGCAGATCTGGCAGCAGGCCCAGGTTCCCTCTTGCCTCCCGTTGTGGGACTAAAGTCAGTCTGATCTATGGATCCTCTCCACTACGGCCATAGATCAGTCCGATGGGCATTGATCTGTAAGACAGGATTGTAGTATGTTTGTAGTGTTCTGGAGGGTAGGGGGTGGATCATGTTTTTTATCTATTACTACGTCAGGTTTGCCGATTTCTGTGAGCAACTGGAGGCCAGACAGCGATCAACTTCGCTCCCTGCCGACCTGAACCGATCTAGGCTGGAGCACATCCATCGAATTAATCAGGTTCTAGATCAACAGGAGCGGAGACGGGAACGGGACCGAGCTCTGTACTATCTCAGTCGTCCCTGGTTTAGTTGAGGGTTAACATCCCCAACTAGCGGGATCCAGATCTGATCTGGATCTCAATGCTCATCCCCAAAAGGATCTCTACCACCCTAAGGATTAAAGTTGATCTTCTTCGCCTTGAGATCGATCTCTTTATCCGCTTTGATCTCAACCGCGCAGGGGGATTCGATCTTGATGAGCTGCTTCTGATCATCCATCAAGATCTTCAGCTCTCCAGGAGTCTCGATCTTGAGCTGCCGTTCCACATCATCCAACTTGATCTTGTACTGAGCATAGGTTTCAATGGTGATGCCCCGCTTGAAGGGAACGCCAGCACTTCCTCCAATGGCACTGATTGCACTTCCAGCCAGCCCTTCTGGTGTTAGCCCTGCCAGATCCTCTAGTTTGATCTGATGTCCCCACGCAGTCTCAATCGAGATCTTGTTGTCGTTGGGTTTGTCCTGCAACTTAACCACATGTCCCTGGGTGGTCTCCAGCTCGATCTTCTTGTCACCGTCGCTAATCTTGACCTTATGGCCCCCATCGGTCTTGATGAAGACGCCCTTCTTCTTCTCCCCGTCATCTTCCTCGACGAACTGTAGTGTGTGGCCCACCCGCGTCTTGAAGGTGCGTAGGTTCACCTTATTCCCCTTGACACTCTTATCCACAGGTTCAGGGGTCTTATCCTTGCCATTCCACACCCCGCCGAGCATGTAGGCCCGCCGGATCTCTCCATGCTCAAAGGCACAGACCACCTCATCATTGATCTCTGGCAATACATCGAAGCCCCGTTTGTCCCCAGCCCCAGCAGCAACCACCCGCACCCAGAAACTATTGTGTTGCTCCGTCAGAGTCGGAAACTTCACCTTGACCCGGCCCATGCTCTTCGGATCCTCATTGTCGGTAACGATCCCCACCAGGATCGTTTGTCCTGGCTCCAGTCGTTTCTTGCTGGCCACCAGGCTGAGGAGATTGCCCCCCCGGAGACCACGCACGGTGAGCTCCGTCGTGTAGGTGCGTTTATGATACAAATGGCGGCACTCGGTGACGTAATATTGACCGTCATATTTGCCCATCGTGGCCTGGGGTCCACCCGTCCCAGTGCTAATGTTCAGGAGATTGACCACCTTGCCGACCCGGATCTCAGGATTGCCCTGTCCACTGGCATCCGCCTGCACATACTCGCCCCCCAACTCATCGATCAATGACTGGGCGATCTGCTCCGCCTCCCCAATGGAAAACACGGGTTGATCCACCACAGTTAGCTTAGGGGGTGGACAGCCTCGAAACACACCCGCGATCTGGGTGCCCTTGCCATGCTCATTCTGGGTGATCACATTCTCCGAGTTACGAGTGACCGAGATCACCTCCTTATTCTCATAGTCCCAACCCCGTACCTCCACACTGCTCACCTGTTCCGAGCTGCTCACCCGCACCCGAAAGCTACGCAGATCTTGTAACCACTTCAAGGTCAGGATCTGTTCCTGCTTGGGCTTGCGAAAGTTAAGCTTGCCATCCTTGACAAACAACTCAAACCCGATCAAGGCAGCCCGCTCCCGCATGAACTCCATGTTGGTCTGGTTCTGCTGGAATAGATAATCATGGGGAGGCCCACTTTCCTCCAGCTCCCCTAGCGGGATCCCCTTCTCCTGAGCCAGCTGTTTGATTACATCGGTGTCGGTAACATTGAGAAAGGAGCGGTTCTGGCGACCTCGATGCAGACGATGGGAGAAATCATAGCCTCGCACCACGAAGGGAGCCTGAGACTCGCTGGTGAACTGGGTCTCTACCGCCGTGATCTCCCCCTTGAATAAACAGGGATCTTTCTTCTCCTGGGCGAACTCGGCAGCACCCGTGCTGGAGGCAAAGCCGATCTCGATCTCCTTACCGATGGAGAAGAGATCCTCCAACCCTCCAGACCAGGGATCGTCCTGTTCTCGACCGGGGTAGTAGCTATTCTCCAACACCAAGGTAAACATACCAGGCAGGTGGAGGCTCTCCTCGACCAGGGCCTGCAGGATATTCTCGTAAATGGGCACAGGGATGGGGCTGCCATTCACCTTGATGAAGACGTCGGAAGGTTTGTAGGTGCTTGATGAGCCAGACATAGGTTCAGAATGGGGAGGGTTAAGGGATACTGTGGGCCAGCCTGAGCGGGGGTGGATGACTGCTGAATCGGTGGAGGCGAGGTTACCCGGCGAAGACATCCGGTGATCCCTGAGCTACAGCGGTGCACCCCGTCAGGGCATCCCCCACTCGACCTGCCCCCTTGCCGTTGATGAACACGGTGGTCGAGCCGGTTGTGATTGGAGCTGTATGGGTAGGGCAGGGGTTACCGGGGAGGAGATGAGGGGTGTTGTTGTCACCCTGTCTGGACCAAGGTTTGCCATTGACAAACACATCCGGGGATCCCTCAGCTCGGGTCATCGGTGAACAGTGGGGCACGTCGGCGTCACCGACTCGGGTCGCAGCTGGCATGGTGCTCGATCTCTATAAGGGACTGGAATTTCTCGTAATAGCTCTCAATCAGTTCATGCTCCGCCTCCGTGTGGGGAGAGGGAGGGATCTCAGGCTCAAATCGGATCACGTTGGTAAAGCGACTCGGGATCTGGTTGTAGTCGGTGAACCGACAAACCTGTCCATCAATGATTACCTCAAAGATCCCTTTCATAATTGAGTGTCCGCCCCTGTGATGTGTTTAGACTATCCTGAGTTGTCTAGAGGGTCAAGACGGAGTCATGCCCTGCACTGCTCCTGATCTAGTTGATGTAGACGTTCATCCCTCTGATGCGGATGTTGCCGTCGGCTCTGATATCTAAGCTACCGTTGGAGGAGAGGGTGATGTTTTTGCTGGAGTCATCCATGGTGATCTTGAGCCCCCCAGCAGTCTCCAGCTCGATCCGCTGCTTGTCTTCAGTGACCTTGATCTTGTGATCTCCAGGGATCTGCAAGGAATACTCCTGTTGCTGGCCACCGTTATCGTCTTGGACGAACTTAAGCAGGGGAAACTTTCTGCCCTCCCAGACGGTAAGATCTTGATCTGCCATTGATATTGATATCCCGTTGGAGATGGGGTTAAGCCGATCCTCGCCGTGGAGACTGCGGACCAAGAACTCCGTCGTGTAGGTGTGTTGCTGATAGAGATGACGGCACTGAGTAACGATATATTCCCCATCAAATGGATGGGTGGCTTGAGGATCACCTGTGCCCAAGCTCAGGTTTTGCAACCGGACCCGCTGGCCAGCCTGGATCTTGGGATTGCCTGGTCCTGCGGCGGACCCCTGCACAGATTCACCCTTCAGATCCTGGGATCCTGAGGGGGAGGGGCTCTCAGGTTCTACAGCGAAAAGCACTGGCTGATCCATCCCGATCCGTCTAGGCTGAGGACTGCTGGGGAGTCCGGGAGCGAGATCTCCATGAGACACGGGTTGCATCAGCAGATGACTTAAGCCATGGGTGACTGAGATCGGTGCTTTGGGCTCAGGGGCATGGGGTTGTTCTGCACCACTCATCCGAGCCCGCAAGCAATGCAAGTCTTGTGGCCACCTCAACGTCAGCACTTCTTCTGGCTGGGAACGACGGAACTTGAGCTTGCCCTGCACCACAAAAGCGCCTTGAGATTCATGGGTGAAGTGGGTTTCCACTACCCTGATCTCGCCCTTAAATAGATTTTTCTCTTGCCTCTCCCTAGAGCTATCTTCTGGGATACCCCCCCAGATCCCTATCTCGATCTCCTGGCCAATCACAAATATCTTCTCCAAGGAGCCACCACTCTCTATGCAGCCAAGGGTGTTATGAAACACCAGAGTAAACAGACCTGGGAGGTGCAGACTTTCCTCCACAGTCACCTGGAAGATGTTCTCTCGTAAGGTTGGAGCAATGGGGTAACCGTCGACCCTAACGAGGATCTCGGAGGGGATAGGGGTGTTGGGGGAAGGTGGCATATCGGGCTTAAGTTGGATGAGGAAATGGAGGTCGTTGATCTAAAACATGGCTACTTACCCCCTTCAGATCCTCAGCAGAACCGTCCGAGAGTTGTTCTGTTCCGAAATCAAGATGTAACGATGGCACTCGCCGGTCGTCAAGGGATATCAATGACCATGTCTCGGTCTATTGAGTTAGTGAAGTATCAGAGATCTCTCTGCACACCTCGCTGTCTAGGTCTATTAACTCCAATCCCTCGACATTCGTCAACAGTAAGTGATCGACCTTTGCAAGGTGTTCGGTTTCAGTAAATTCCCTGACTTACATCGGGCAGGGCTTGACATAGGCTACTCAAGCACTGAGAGACATCAAGCTGTCGGTGCTCAGCAGAGGATCTGCCTTAAGGAGGATTGGAGCTGCCAGGATCTGGATCTGGGGAGGAGGGGAACGCTAGAATCCTAAGACATGGTAAAGACCATCATGATCTATACTGTCGTCTGATGCACCCAAGACGATGCCCTCAACCGTACCTGTAGCACGGCAGCATGTACACCATCCCTGAGTTCGAGCGCCTGATCCAGTTCCTCCCCGTGGAGATCCGTCCCGAGGTCCAGGTTGAGATCGGCCAACCTGATCAATCCCGTGTGGTTCAGCCGCTATGGCGATTCCCCTGGCAGAAGTTCTCTCGCTTCGCCGTCGATCTGTCTCGCTGGAAACAGTTGAGTCAGGATCAGCAGAAGATCTTTTTCCTGCGGGAGGCGGTGATGGCCACGGAACTGGCCCTAGGGGACAATTGGTCTGCCTTACTGCTCTATCCAGCCCTGATCGGGGCGGGCACCATGGGGATCTTGGTGGAGCTACAGCTGGGGGACAACCTGGGTATGGGTCTGGCGGCGGGCTTAGCGGCCTCGGCCCTGTTCCTGTTACGGAAGGCGGAGAAGGGTCAGAAGCCCCAGATCGCGGCGGATGAGTTCGCGATCCGCTATGCCTCTCAAAATGGCTATCGGGTGGATCAGGCGGCCTCCATCTTGTTGACTGCGGTCCAACAGGTCGCGGTGTTGGAGGATCGGGTCAAGAATGACTACGACTCCAATATGCGACGCCGGAACCTGGAGTACCTGGGGGAGCGAGGCAGCATGGGCGCGGGACCGCTGACCATCAATCCCAAGAAGAAGAAGTCATAGATCATCATCGGGTTGCGGATCCCTCAGCGAGATAGAGTGACCTGTCTGGAGGATCACACCCCCAGTTTGTCGCCGGTTTGGACTCGCCAGAGAGTGTCGTAGATCTCTCCTCGGCTGAGTAACTGTTCATGGGTGCCCGATTCGACGAGCTGCCCCTGATCCAGCACATAGATGCGGTGGGCCTCCCGGATGGTGGAGAGCCGATGAGCGATGGCTAATGTGGTCCGATCTTTGGTGATCCGGGCTAGGGATCTCTGAATGGCAGCCTCGGTCTCGTTGTCCACAGCGGAGGTGGCCTCATCCAGAATCAGAATCGGGGGATCTTTGAGGACAGCACGGGCGATGGAGATACGTTGGCGTTGTCCTCCGGAGAGCTTCTGGCCCCGTTCTCCGACGATCGTGTCATAGCCCCGAGATAGGCCCTGAATGAACTCATGGGCCTCTGCGATCTGTGCCGCCTCGATCACTTCCTGCTCGGTGACCTCGAAGCCTCCGTAGGCGATGTTTTCTCGCACAGTGCCATGGAAGAGAAACACATCTTGACTGACCAAGCCCATGGCTCGCCGCAGATCCTTGAGTCTCAGATCCCGGATATCGACACCATCCAATCGAATCGATCCCTGCTCGATCTCGTAGAACCGCAGCAGCAGCTTCACCAGGGTGCTCTTGCCTGATCCCGTGGCCCCGACGATGGCTGTGGTCTGACCGGCTGGCATCTCCAGAGAAACGTGCTTGAGGACTGGGATCTGATCGGAGTAGCTGAAAGACACATCCTGGAGCTGGATCTCCCCTTGGACCGAGTCCACGGGTAAGGGGATCTGGCCGGAATGGATCTGGATGGGGGTGTCCAGTAAGCCCATGACCCGTTGAGTGGAAGCCATGGCCCGTTGGTATTGATCTAGAGTCTCCCCTAGGCGAGTTAGGGGCCAGAGCAGTCGTTGGGTGATGAAGACGAGCACGCTATAGGTGCCCACTGCCATACGCCCCTCGACCGCAGCGATCCCACCAAACAACAGCGTCGCGGTGAAGCCGGTCAGGACCAGGACCCGGATCAGAGGAATGAAGGCCGCACTAAGGGCGATGGCTCGCTGGTTGCTCTCTCGATAGGCGTCGCTCTCCTGACGCAGCCGTTGCACCTCGTAGTCCTCGGTGGTGAAGCTCTTGATCGTGATGATCCCACTCAGATTATTGGCCAGACGGCTACTGAGCAAACTCACCTTCTCCCGTACATCCCCATAGCGAGGGGCCAGCCAGCTCTGAAACCGGATCGATCCCAACAGGATCAGGGGCATCGGTAACACCGCCATCCAGGCCACACCAGGGGCTAACACGAAGAAAGCTCCTCCGATCACCACCACGGTCGTGGCCACCTGTAGCAGATCGTTGGCGCCAATATCCAGAAATCGTTCCAGTTGATTGATATCGTCATTCAGGATCGCCATCAGGCCACCGGTACTGCGCTCCTCGAAGTAGGCCAGCTCCAGATCCTGCACATGGGCATAGGCATCCAGACGCAGATCGTGTTCCAAGGTTTGGGCCAAGTTGCGCCATAGACGGGCGAAGGCGTACTCAAAGGCGGATTCCAAGCTCCAGATCACAGCACTGAGGATCGAGAGGAACAGGAATTGTTGAAAGGGCTCTGTGATCCCAAAGCGAGCGATCAGGGAGGCCTGTCTCTGGACCACCACATCCACGGCCATACCGATCAACACAGGGGGGGCTAGATCAAAGATCTTGTTGAGGATGGAACAGAGGGTAGCGAGCCGGATCTGAGGATGATAGCTGCGGCTGTAGCTGAGCAGACGTCGGAGCGGGTGTTGACCTGGATGAAAGGGGGAAGGGATCACGGGATCAAGGAGAGTGGGATGTATGACCTAGATTAACAAAGCAGGAGTCCTCCAGTAGATCTGATAAGTAGATCAGCAAAAACGTTTATATAGTCTATATAGTGCGTGTCAAAGCAATTTTGCCGATCTACTTAGCCGCTGGTGAAAACGGGTCGCTGATCAGGATAGGATAGGCAGCAATTGATTCAGAGCGTAACGTTTCTATGTCTAGAAGTGATCTCGATACTGATCAAACTGATTCAGAGAAAGATGAGGATCTATTGCAGTCGCCACATTCTTGAGGACATGACGATCGTTACTAGCTCGCCATAGACTTCAACTTTGGGAGAGACGCTTCACCTGCTTGTCTGCCAACAACTGATGGGCTTCCTGAAGACAAGCCAAGATCTGCTCTCGATGGGGGCTCCGATCTAAAGCCTTTCCCAGTTGATTGAGCTGGGCTCGATCGAACTTTTGTCCTGGAAACCAGTGGCTGGCATTCCCTAACATGTTGTAGCGAGCCTTGGCATAGTCCACCAGATCATAAGCCCTGACCAGGTTACGTAACCAGACGATCCGAGGGATGTTGATGTTACCAGGGGTTTGATCCTGTGAGGGTAATCCCTGACGCCAGGTTTTAGCAAACTCCTCCCCGACTGCTTCCTGCATGGCCTGCTCCAGTCGTTCTAAGATCGGTGGCAATAGAGTATCAACCTGATCAATCATTGAGATCGCTTTAATATGCTCATCAAAGTCACTAGGCTGGGCTGCCCCTAAACTTAAGGTGTGGACCTGAGGATGGGAAAGACAGAATAGATCATTAAAGGCCATCGGGCTGAGAGGATGACAGAGATCCACCAGTTTTTGTGGGGGATCGTAGAGCCTACCTCCCTTATCGGAGGGACTGATGATGAACACTCCCATATCCAATTTAGTTGCGGCCTCGATAGCGGGCCAGTTGTCCTGATTGATGTAGTACCAGTGCAGATTAAAGTAGTCGAAACGATTGGTCTGTACAGCCCTAACGATCACATCTGTGGGGCCATGGGTGGAGAACCCAACGAATCCCACTCGACCCTGATCCACTAATTTACGGGCCGCATCCACACAGCCCCCAGGCCGGACACTATACTCCAACAACTCATCGGTATTGATCCCATGCAAGCTGAGCAGATCTACCCGATCCAGATTCAGATAGGCCATGGAGGTCTCAAACTTCTTGAGGAACTCGGAGACATGGGCGGAGGGAGCCACCTTGGTCTGTACGATCAACTCCTCACGGGGAAACTGAGGCAGGATCCGACCCAGCTGCATCTCCGAGGATCCATACCCCCGCGCCGTCTCAATGTGATTGATACCCAGCTCCACAGAACGCCGGATCGTGGCCTCCAGGTTCGCCTGATTCTGTTTGGGCACCTCCCGCCAGTTGACATCCTGCCATTTGTGCTGATAGCGCATGCCCCCACAGCTAAACACAGGCATCTGGAGTTCGGTACGGCCAAAACGACGATAGAGCATGGGTATATATCAACGCGGCGGGACAGTTCAATCGATCGGCAAAAACATTGACGCACGGATATCAAAGCCATTTGGGGGTCCGCTTACCCAGAGTCTAAGAGCAAATCCTCCCCATCCCAACGGTCGGGATCCGATAGATCTACCTATGGATCCCGAACTGTGCCCTTACCGCTGTTGAGCTTGATGGATCCAGGTCTCCGAGGCTGTCTCCGCCTCCGGCTCCGCGTAATACTCCGGTAACAGCTCCCGCTTCTCCACCGATCCTAAGGCTGCCTCCATATCGGCGGTGCCCAGGGTGCAACTGGATCCACTGGCATTGATCACGTTCTCGGTGATCTTGCCATCCTTGCCGATGCGAAACTCCACCTTCTGATATTGGGCCATGGTCTGGACTCCTTGGTTTGACGTGCTCTGCTACACACAACGATCCTCTCTGCTCCCCATTCTAAGATCGAACTCCGGAGGAACTAAGACGACGGATCAGATCTAAGGGTCATGACGAATTGACGGATCCGCTCCTGCATAGCCTGCCAGTCCCCCGAATGGATCTGATCGGGGGGAAACAGATCTCCCCCCAAGCCCACCCCCAAAGCCCCTGCCTGGAGAAACTCCTGAGCATTGACCAGGGTCACACCCCCTGTAGGGATCAACGGTAAGGATCCCAAAGGCTTGCTGAGATGACGCAGATAGTCAGCTCCCCCCAGGCTCTCGACCGGGAAGATCTTGATGGCCGTGGCCCCCGCCTGCCAGGCGTGCCAAATCTCACTCGGGGTCAAAGCCCCTGGGATCACTGGGATCTCAAGATGGCGGCAGTGTTGGACGATCTGCAGATCCAGAAAGGGACTGACCACAAACTGAGCGCCCGCCTCGATTACCCGTGCAGCCTGCTCCACCGTTAATACTGTGCCGGCCCCGATCTGGTGTTGGGGATAGTGTTGCCGCAGATCCTGGATCAGATCTAGGACAGCCTCTTCCGCTTCCCGGACGGAGGGCGCGATCTCAATGAACTGTAGCCCTGATTGGATCGCAACTTGGGCCAGGTGTCCAATGGTTCTGGGATCGGCAGAGCGGATGACGGCGATCACGGGGACAGCTCGCAACCGATGTCGCCAGACCTGAGGGTTGGGGGTCCACTTTTCCTCAACATGGGTCATGATTAAGGCGTGTTCATTAACCAGAAGGGAGCCTAGGGTAACCCAAAATGAGGAGATCGGATGGCCGGGAAACCGTTTTTTCAGCTGCTGAAACCAGACATGGTGGTCCCTGGGACGGTGTTGCAGCTGTCTTCCGAGACCTTACACCACCGTGGGATCCGGGGTATCATCTTCGATGTGGACGACACCCTGGTGCCTCTGCGCCGACCCCAGCCCTCTCCGGAGGTGATCGCTTGGCTAGCCCAGATCATGCCCGAGTTCCAGATCTGGCTGGTGAGCAATAATGTCAGCAGCACTCGGATCGCTCAGATCGCTGATGCTCTGGGGGCTCCCCATATTCACCGCGCGGGTAAACCCTCCCGCCGAGCCTTGAGACGAGCCGTTGCACAGATGCAGCTGCCCCTCGATCAGGTGGCGTTGGTGGGGGATCGGATCCTGACGGATGTATTGGCGGGGAATCGACTGGGGGTGCTGACGATCCTGGTGGCTCCCCTCAAGATCCGATCCTAATTCCAGGTGCCCCCGCCGGTCCAAGGACACCCTGTGGAGATCGAGGCATCCCTGAGGCTTAGATCTGTTGTGGAGAGCGGTGGTAAGTAGATCAGCAAAAACGTTTATACAGTCTATATAGTGCGTGTCAAATCAATTTTGCCGATCTACTTACTACTCAATGCTGAGACCATCTAAGATCTGAGATTGAGGACGGGGGCGTAGGGGAGCGGATTTGGCTAAGCGTTCCCGTTGACGATGGATCTCGAAATGTTGCTGCCACATCTCCAGGATCTCTAAGGTCTGGCCGCCATGTTGGGTCAGTCGCTTTCTCACTTTGCAGAGTACCGGGGTGTTGATACAGACTCCTGCTACAATCACCTGTCCTTTACTCAGGGACGGCAGTTCTGACAGTAGATCTCGCCCAGCGGCCTCTACACTATGACGGAGATTATCCTGATCGATGGGGTTGACGATCCGCATCAGGAATTGGCTCATACATTGGGAGAGGATATCGGAATCCAGTTTGCCGGGACGTTGAGTGATCAGCCCAACTCCCAAGCCGAACTTACGACCTTCGCTAAGGATCGTGCGTAGTACTTGTTTACACCGTGAGGGCTCATGGGCGGGGGCAAAGCGGTGGGCTTCCTCTAGCAAGATAAAGACGGGGAACGGAAGATAGTTTTCGTCTCGATCCTCGATCTTGCCCTTATGGGTGTTCATCCGAGCCTGATTGGCTTGCCGCAGAACAGCTGCCGCGATCACCTGTTGTTCCTCCTGAGAGATCTCGTTCATCTGCAGGATCGTTACCTGTCCCGGCTCAAATAGATCCCGGGGGGCCAAGTGCTCAGAGTTACTAAAGTAAGGAGATCGTTCAATACTCTCCAGTTTCCATTCCAGGGCCGTAGCTGTGGGACCAGGGGTGCCGTCCTGTTGGGAATCCGCTGCGATCACCTCATCGATCAGATCCTGGATCGTCCAGCGATGTCGCCCATGTCCTCCAGTGCGAGCAAAGGCCTTGTCTAGGATCGATTTCTGCTTATCCGTCATCTCCGGCAGCAGGGTTTGAATGTCGGGGTAGCTGAGGGAGGAGACCCGGAGCTTGATCTGTTCTGGGGTGAGGATCTTCACCTTGGGCCGATAGCCATCCTCCCCGATGAAGTGCTCATGGGCCTGCATCTCTGCTAGAGTGTCGTATTCTCCGTGGGGATCGAAGATCAAGACCGCCGCCCGGTTCTTGGGCAACATCAACTCCTCGATCAAGACCCCTGCTGTATAAGATTTACCGGACCCTGTGCCCGCCAGGATCGCCAGGTGGGTACTGACCATCTCCTTCACATCCAGCACCACCGGCACCGCGTTCTCCTCTCGCAACAGCAGGCTGCCCAGATGAGCCCCTCCGATCTGCAGTCGCTGTTTTTTATTGAGGACATCCTCCAACATGGCATCGGAGGCCAGAAACACCTTGGCACCCGGATCCGGCGGACGACGGGGGTTGATGAATCCCAGACTGGGGTTGAAATAACCGATCACATCCACGGTGACGCCGTAGATCTCGGGGTTGGCATGTTTGAATCCCACCAGAGCCACGATGGCGGTGGGATCGATATCGGTGTCCGCAAAGATCCGATCGGGGAGATGATCCAGCAACTCGATGGCGGAGATCTTGCCGATAATCTTGAGATCTTTCTCGAACACCTCGTAGTAGACGAACTCCCCCGACTTGACCGCCTGGGTGTTGGAGGTAATGAACTGATACTGATTCGAGGTCTGACCGGGACCTTTGACGGTGCCTATCACTTGATTCATCGCATGGCCCCCATTGTCATCTTCCAAGCTAGCTCTTTACTCAAGATCTCCAAAGCCCGCCGCTGGCTGCCGTCAAACAACGGAATGATCTCCGCCAAAACCTGATGGATGAGATGATCGGCGAAGGTGCCTCCACAGTTGAGGAGTAGTCCGTAGTAGGCAAATTGCGGCTCACCCTGTCTGTCTTGATGAAAGCGATGGATCTCCTCCTGACTCATTTTATAAGCTAAGGTGTCCACTGGCACTACTAATTTTGGGATCCCTTGATAGCCAAAGATCTGGAGCGGCTCCTGGGATTCGGTTTTGAGATGTTCGATCCGTTCGGGAGGCTCTAGGGTGCCCACTAGGACCACGGACAGTAAGGTCTTGATCTCACTCTGCAGATCGGGGGTGTAGATGGGGTTCGGATCACTGGAGAGACGGGGGCCGGAATTGAGAAAGGCGGGGTTAAACAGTTGGGTATTGTAAACCACTCCCACCCCCCAATGGCGATCCTCGGTCTCTAATTTAACGAAGCAGCCGAACCCATAAGCCTCAGGGGCTGGGGGATAGCGCACACTCATCCGATCATCCACCTCGACGATGTAGTCGCAATGGCTATTGGATTTCACCACCTTGCCCAGCCGTGATCCGTTCATCGCACCCGCCTCCGTTGCAGCTTACTGACCGTTTTGCGTGACAGTCGCAGGGGCAGATTCTCCCGCTGAGACCATTCCTGTAGCACCCGAATGAAGTGACTCCGATCCTCTGCCCGTAAGAGGGCCACCTGATCGGCGGTCTCAATGGCATAGGGATAGCCTTTACCGATGATCACCTCACAGCGCACGATGTCGATGGCCCAGTCCAGTAGATCCTGCTCCGCCATCCACAGAGGAAACTCCAGCCGCACCGGAAAGTTATCGTTGGTGCGCAGGTAGATGAACCCGATCCGATCTCGCATCTCCTGATACGTGGTGAGGATGCCCTGATGGCCCTGTTGGGTGCCACTGCGAGCACAGACGAATAATGGGGTGCGATCCCCCCAATTGAGATAGCCCTCCAGTAATTGAGCGTCATGGATCTGAGGGGCATCTGGCAGATCAAATAAGTACTTAAGCATGTTAGTCAGATCCCGAGTGTAGGTGGTATCGATGTAGGCGATCAGTGGGACCTGTTGAGATTCGCTGGCTCTCAGGAGTTTCAGTAAGGAACGAACGTAACGATCTTGGACATCAGGATCATAAGGTTCAGCAAAGGTGGCGACGAGGGCTCCATCGAAGAAGGCCAGACTGTGCTCGGAGCGGGGGCCGATTTGGGCATGGATATAATCGACGAGGCGATCGATCTCCATTTGGGTCCGGCGCAGATTGATCGCTTGAGCTTTGGGCTCACCACTGTTACTGGCTCCTAGATCCTTGGGGGTCATGATGTCGATGCTGATGTCTTTCTCATAGATCCCTTCCCGGCTATGGCGGTTCTCGAACCAACCGATCTGGACCAGGGCAATGGGTAAGGAGATGTCCTTATCGAGATAGAGCTGTGATCCGTCTACGGCAAAGGTGGGAATGTTGCGGATCGTTTGCTCTACCCACTCGCGGCTCTCCTCATAGTTAGACCAACGATGGGGAAAGGGGATGCTCCAGTTTTGATAGTGATCCCATTCCAGAGTGGCAAAGGCTCCAGGGGCAGGAGCTTGGCTCAGACGTTCTGCGATCTCAAGGCTGGACCAGGAACACAGATCCCCCATGGCTTTAGCATAGAGTTTCCGCTTCTCTGTGATGTTGAGATCGAAAGCGGCAAATGCCTCCCGTTTCTGATCCAGAATACTAAAGACCTGAGCACTTCTAATCGCCATGGTTCCGTTCCCCCCGTTCCAAATAGATCACGTTCTCGGTGATGTGCTCAAAGGTGTCATCGTGACTGATCACAAACAATTGCTCGAAGGAGCGCACATGGGTGATCGCCTCCGCTAGTCGCTGCCGCCGCTGCCGATCCATATTCGTCGTTGGCTCATCAAAGAAGGCTACATCCAATTCCCCAAGGACTTTCAGCAGCGCCAATCGCACAGCCAAGGCTGCCGCCATCTGTTCTCCACCGGATAGGCTAGCAAAGCGTCGTCTTCCCGATCCTTCCTGGATCACAATGTCATAATCCGCCTCCCAAGTTAAGGACAGAGTGGGGCGATTGAGGATCTCTCGAAATAACTGATCTGCTACCCAATTCACATTCTCTAGATAGAGGGCTGTGATCTTAGGACCGGCTTTCTTAAACACCTCCCGACTGAATTTGATGAACCGATGTAATCGCTCCCGTTCCTTTAGATCTGCCTCGATCTGGGTTTGTTCCTCCCGTAGCTGAGTTAAATGTTCCAGCTTCCCCTTGACGGTCTCTAATTGAGGGATCAGGTTTTGGGTGCGGGTCTGCAGTCGAGCCTGTTCGATCTCCTCCTCCTTTTGGGCTTGCTGCAATTGTTGATGTTTTTCCAGATCATAGGTCTCTGAGGCTTTCTGTTTCTGCACCTGTAGATCTTGGAGAGTCTGAGTGGCCTGATTGAGTTGAGCTTGAGATCGGTGCAATGCTTGCTGTCGCTCCGTAAGGGTCTCAGCGATCGGATGGGCATTGAGGTAGAGTTGATGGGCTGAGCGATGGGTGTCTCGGATCTGTTGTTGCTTGCGGATCTCCTCATCCACATGATCGGTGCGGGTGAGTTCCTGGTTGATCTGTTGTAGTTGAGAGTGATAGGTGTTCAGTTGTTGCTGCAGCTGTTGGTAGGACCGTTCTAGATCGGGTCGAGTATTGATCTCCTCCTGCAACCGATAGGATTGGCCGCGTGGATCCCGTAGTTTTTGCAGTTGCTGCACGATCCCGTTGCGAGCGGTGGCGATCTGTTCGGCGGTGCCTGCTTGGGAATGTAGGTGCTGGATCTGCTGTTGTTGTTGGTGATGATCTTGTTGGATCTGACGCAGTTGGGTGTGGATCTGTTGTTGCTCTCGTTGTCGATCGCTGAGGGTTTTGGCTAGGGGCTCTGACTGGAGATAACGCAAATAAGCCGCCCGATGGTGCTGTTGTTGTTGCCGATGGTGGGTGAGTTGATCCTGAAGAGCATTACTGGCCTGTAGCTGCTGCTCCAGCTTTTGGATCTGTTGGTGCTGTTGGGTGATCTCCCCTTGGACCTGTTGCCATTGTTGTTCCACCTGGGGTTGATCTTGGAGCCGTTGCTGTTGTACCTGGAGTTGGGCTCGGGGATCCGCTAGGGTTTGTAATTGAGTTTCCGCCTCGGATAATTGCCGTTGATAGGTTTCCTCCGCCTCCAGATCCCATAACAGATCATCGATGGCCTCTTGAACCTGTTGAGTCCGATCCTGGAGTTCACCGTGCTCTTGATGCAGCTGCGGCAGTTGATCCACCCAAACCCGAGCCTGATAGCTTTGTTGGAGTTGCTCTCGGATCTGTCGTTGTTTTGTCTGTAAAGTTTCCGGGCAGATCTGATGGGAGATATCCTGCACCATCTGTTCGATCTGTTTGAGGATCTGGTGAGTTAGTGCCGTTCCTTGGGTCAAGACAGTAGGGATCGAGCTGAGTTGGGGGCTGAGGTGTGGGAAATCCCGTTGGATCTGTTCCAAGATCCTCAAGACCCCTTGTACCTTTTGAGTTTGTTGGGTGAGACCCTGATGACCCTGATGTAAAGCTGTCTCCAGCTCCTGCTGAAACTGGCGGGCTGCCGCGATCCGGCTCAGCTGAGATCCGATCCGATCCAACTTCTCCTCTAGTTCTGGGATCTGATCCACCTGTTCTTTACGGCTTTGATAATCCTGGATCTGGACCTGAAGTTCCTGCAGGCGAGTCTGGATCTGTTTTTGTTCCGTCTGTTGATGCTCCAGCTGCACACCCATGGCCTCGAAGTGAGCCAGCT
The DNA here is from genome assembly GCA_964429885.1 of uncultured bacterium. GTDB lineage: Bacteria > Cyanobacteriota > Cyanobacteriia > Thermostichales > Thermostichaceae > CAYSEO01. Next base: position 2,004 of record CAYSEO010000015.1, on the reverse strand, counting down.
GGGTCCGGAGATCCTTCTGTTTGGCCTCCCATTTTTCCTGCTGTTGGATCCGAGGTCGTAAGGATTGGATCTCCTGTTGGATCTGAGCGAACTGATCCCGTTGTTGTCCTAGCTTTGCCTGTTTGACCTGTAGATTATGGATCCGATCTTGGATCTGCTCCCGTTGCTGTTGTAGCTGTTGTTGATCCTGAAGTCCTTGCTCCAGCTGCCCGATCTTCTCCTCCGCCTGCAGATACTGTTGGTAGCTTTGTAGATCCGCCTGACAGTATTGTTGAGCCTGCTGTGCCTCCTGAACCGCTTGATCCGCTCGCTGGCATTGACCTTGAGTGGACTCCAATCGAGTCTCGATTACCTGCAGTTGTTGTTGGTGCTGGATCCATTGTTCTGCTAAATGCTTGAGTTCCTGCTCTCGTTTCTCTAAGCGCTCCTGTTCGACGATCTGGGGTTGGAGGGCTTCCTGCTGTTGAGCGGCTTGATCTAAGCGCTGTAACTTTTCCTGTAGTCGCGTGATCTGAGTGTGGCTCTCCTGTTGTTGCTCTCGCTGCTGATCCCGTTGTCCTAACAACCGCTGTCGCTCCTGAAAAGCTTGTTCTAGATCCCGTAATCGATGCTCCGCCGTTTGGTAGGCATGAAAAGCCGATCGATGTTCCTCCACCTGCGCCTGAGCAGTCTGAGCCGCCTGTAAAGCCTCCTGAGCCTGAGTCACCTGCATCTGTTGCAGAGCCCGATCATGATCCGCCTTCTGGAGCTGCACCTCCAATTGCCGCAAGATCTCCGCCGTCGCTTCCCACTGAGCCAGCTGCTGACCCCGCTCTGCTAAACTCTTCTGACACCGTTCCAAACCGATCTGACAGTCCTGGATCTCCCGTTGTAGCCGCTCCCGCTCCGTCTGCAAGTTATCCCATTCTCGTAATTCCACCAAAAGCTTCTCGATGTGGTGTTTGATCTGGGTCACCTGCTCCTTACTAAAATTCTCCAGCTTGAGCAGATCCTTAAACACCTGTTGGTATTCCTCTACCTTTAGGATCCGATCAAATACCTGCTTGCGTTCCCGAGGGGATTTAAGAAAGTCTGCCGTAAATGTTCCCTGAGGCACCCCGACCGTGGTGCTAAATAACTTGGCCAGATCCGTCCCCGCTGGTACCCCCAGATGCTGCCGCAGCCAGGTCAACACCTCCGTCTTGCGCTCATACTCCAACCGATGACCCAGTTGCGGATCCAGGATCTGATAACCCCGTCCCGTATGGCGCCGGATCTCATAGGTGCGATCGTCATAAGCCGAGATTACCTGTACCGCCACCTCAGCACTAGGCGCTCCCGTCCGGATCAGATCCTCCTGAGTTCCATAGGGATTGTGATCGAACAACACCCAGGCGATACCCTCCAGAACGCTGGTCTTGCCCGCCCCATTCTCCCCACAGATCGCGTTAGTCCCCCGCTCAAAGGTGAGATGAGCATCCCCGTGGGACTTAAAATTCCGTAGGGTGATGGAGAGGATCCGCATCACTCCTCCCCTCTGTACCGCGTCAATCTCCCTAGACCCACAGGATCCAGACCTGGAAACCTTTCCAGGAGCCGATGGCACTCCCAGCCCAGATGCGGATCAATCCAATAGGTAGGGCAGACGGTTGACTTGGGAAGCACGGCGATCTGGATTCATCTACAAATTGCCCCAAGTGTAGCAGAACTCCCAGATCTAGGGGGAGGGTCTGACGTCTTCCGGTCCCACCACCTCTCTAGACACCATCCCTGGACAGATCTGCAGCTGAGCTCCCTTGAGCCTAGTGTGCAGCCTCTACTCCGGCAACTCTGCGAACGATCCATATCGCACCAGCGTGCAGTGTTCCCTCTCAAACAACCGTCCCAGGTAGGCCAGTACATTGGGAAAATCATTAATCCATCCCAACTCATGACCCAGATTGATGGTGTATCCAACAATAATATCCGCAGGGTGCATCCCAGTTTTGCAAGTCCTAAGTTGAGAACAGCCCATTCAGATAAGCA
>CAYSEO010000014.1:0-25318 GCA_964429885.1 uncultured bacterium | reverse complement strand
GTCGCCAACCGGACAGGCGTCGCGCCCGGCAAGGATGTCGTCGCGGTCGAGCGTTGTTGGGGCGGGCGGGGGAGGAGATCACCCCCAAAACGTTCTTGTTGCTGGATCATTTCGGTCTCACCCAGCGGGGGGTAAATGTTTGGGGACTGCTGGGGATCGCGGGGTTGACGGGGCTGGGGATCGTGATCTTTATGCCCCTGCAACGGCGGCTGAATGCCCATATGGGGGATAAGGATCGGTTGCTGCTGTTATTGCTGGTGTTGACAGTGGCGCCCCTGGCCTCTGGATTTGGGGTGCAATTCTCCTCATTGCCGGCGGTGGCTCTGCTGTCCAGTAGTTTCTATGGCACGGGGATCGGATTGTTGGTGGTGGCTGGTGAGGCGCTGATCTTACCGTTGGTGGCTCCGGCAGGGGTGGGGACCCTGGTGCCTCTGGTGGTGGGGAGTCTGGTGGCCTGTTTGGGAGCACGGCGACTGCGATCTCGGGAGGAGTTGGCTTTGTTGGGGGGAGGAGCGGCCTTGGGTCAGATGTTGACCCAGGGAATGTTGAATCTCTCCTTTGAGGGGGGATTGGATCTGGTGCAGGTGGCTCTGGCGGGGGGCACAGGGCTGGGATGGAGCATCATCGCCCTGGGAGCTTCCCCTTATCTGGAGAAGTTGTTTGATCTATGTACCCCTGTGCGGTTGATGGAGATGGCCAATCCCAACCGACCTCTGTTGCGTCGTCTGGCCACGGAGGCACCGGGCACCTTCCAACACACTCTCTTTGTAGCCACCCTGGCGGAACGGGCCGCCCAACGGTTGAACCTGAATGCAGAGCTGGTGCGGACGGGCACGCTCTACCACGACATCGGCAAGATGTTACATGCCCAGTATTTCATTGAGAACCAGATGGGGAGGCTCAATCCTCACTCCCAGATCGACGATCCTTACCGCAGTGCCCAGATCATCAAAGCTCACATCAGCGATGGTCTCAAGCTGGCTCGTCAGTATCGATTGCCCATGGCCATCCAAGCCTTTATCCCCGAACACCAGGGTACGATCTTAATCTCCTATTTCTATCACCAAGCTCAGCTGAAGGCGGCTGGGCAGCCAGTTCCGCAGGTGGCGTTCCGCTATGATGGCCCGATCCCTCAGACCCCGGAGACGGGGGTGGTGATGTTGGCGGATGCCTGCGAGGCAGCCCTACGTAGTATGGGAACGGAATGCCTCAGCCGTGAGGCGATCGATGAGGCTCGGGCCATGATCCGTCGTATCTTCGAGACCCGCTGGCAAGATCAGCAATTGCACCAGTGTGGTCTCACCCAACGGGATCTGGATGTGGTGGCGGATGCCTTCATTGAGGTCTGGCGCCAGTCCAACCATGAGCGGATCCCCTATCCTAAGGTGGCTACACCCCCTCCCTCTGAATCCACCGTGCCCTCTCTCCCCCTCGGGGAAGTGGTCTCCCATCCTGAGATGGTGACGCCTCAGCCCAAACGCTGATTCTCAACGGGGCTCGATCCTTGGCGATGGCGCCTGCAACCTCCCTCTACGAGCAGATCTTTCAGGTGGTACGTCAGATCCCGGCTGGATCTGTGGCAACCTATGGGCAGGTGGCTCGCTGGGCTGGCTACCCCGGCTATGCTCGTCAGGTGGGATATGCTCTCTATCGACTGTTGGATCGAGACACGGATGTGCCCTGGCAACGGGTGGTGAATGCTAAGGGAGAGATCTCCTACTCGCCACTTCGCTATGGCAGTGATGATCTACAACGGGTCCTGTTGGAGGCTGAGGGAGTTGAGTTCAATGCCCAAGGCCAGATCGATCTGGATCGGTTTGGTTGGCAGGGGATGAAGATCCTAAGGGAGGATTGAAGGGTAAGTCGATCGGCAAAATTGCTTTGACATGTACTATACAGGGTCTATATGAACATCTTTGCTGATCTGCTTATTCGTTCACTTCAGACGACAGGGCGCTTCAGTTCAAAGATCTCGTGGGTATGGGAGTACATCTCTCCTGCCAGGCGACCCACAGGCTAGAGTTTGTGCATATCGATCTTGCCTGCTTCAATTAGATCATCTTGGACATGAAACAAGACTACCTCTCCTAAGATCAGGGTGTTGGGTGTCGATCTGCATAGCGGGTTTGAGTAATGGTATTCAATGGCTTTGACATCTATACATTGTCTGTGGATGCTAAGGTTGGCGCACCTGAGATCGAGCTTCTGGACGACCCGAGATCACCTCCCGCACTCGATAGATGGGCTTGCCCTGGGATTCATGATAAGTGCGCATCAACAACTCCGCCAATAAGCCAAAGCAAAACAACTGGATCCCAGCTAGCACCAACAGAACCGCTAGGATCAGCAAGGGTCGGTCCCCAATATCTTGACCTAGGGCCAATTTGAGAAATACTAGATAGAGACCAATCCCGATCCCAGAGGATAGGGATCCTAGACCCAATAACCCGAAGATATGCATCGGTCGGGTCAGAAAGGTCTTGATGAAGGAGATGGTGAGCAGATCCATCAACACTCGAAAGGTGCGCCCCAAACCATACTTACTCTGACCATAACGGCGCGCTTGGTGAGTCACCGGCAGCTCAACGATCCGAGCCCCTTCGATATAAGCCAGAGCGGGTAGAAAGCGATGCAACTCTCCATACAGGTGCATATCCGCGATCAGTTCAGCCCGATAAGCTTTGAGGGAACAGCCATAATCATGGATGTGAATGCCAGTGGTCCAGGCGATCAACTTGTTGGCGATCTGGGAAGGAAGGAGTCGGGTCCATCGATTATCTTGACGTTCATACCGCCAGCCTGTCACCAGATCGTAGCCTTCCTCTAACTTATTGAGTAGCCGAGGAATGTCTCTCGGATCATTCTGTAGATCGCCATCCATCGTGACGATCACCTGTCCTTGGGCTTGATGGAAACCGGCTGCCATCGCTGCTGTTTGGCCATAGTTTCTACGCAGCAAGATCGCTTTCAGATCCATTCTCTGGTGAGCCCATTTTCGTAACACCTCAGCAGAACCATCCTGGGAACCATCATCCACACAAAGGATCTCGTAGCCATAGGGCAGAGCCTGCAGTGCGGTGGTCACCGCCTCGATCAGCAGGGGCAGTGATTCCACCTCGTTATAGATCGGGATCACCACGGAGACCCAAGGCTCCTCAGATCGGGGTAAGGGATCTAAGGGGTGTTGTGTCATGGTTCTCTCCCATAGAGGGTGGCGGCGAGATGCGATTGTGGATGAGGTGAGCTGATCTTTAAGGGGAGCGCGGGTATCTGGAGGGGAGAAGCAGGGCAAGACCTGCTCCAAAGGTTTCCGCCAGCAGACTGCTGATCCGGTACAATGCAATGCTATTGAGAAGTGGGCCTGGGGAGAAGCTTGAGTCCAGCAACAGCAGGATCGAGGTTTCGAATACTCCTAATCCTCCTGGAGCTCCCGGCACAATCAATCCTAGCACCCAGGCCAAGCTAAAGGAGCTGAGCAGTTGAGGCAGATCTCTCCAGGACCCAGGGAAGAAGATCGATAGGGCCAAGCAAAACCCCAGACCCCGCAGCACGACAAACAACAGTTCCCCCAGCAAAGGGATCCAGGGATACTGTTGAATCCGGTAGGATCTGGCCGTGGGACGGGTCTCCACAGAGGGTTCTGTCGGTTTGGCGGTGAGCAAGGGGATCACCCGATTCAGGATCCGGGGATGAATCCCCCCCAATAGGAGTCCCAGTCCCAATAGCTGTAGCAGCCAGAGATCGGCTCGGGGCACCAGCAGGATCAACATCAGAGCGGCTGTCAGCATCAGGATCGGTTCTAATCCCACACTGAGGGCGGCGATCCCTAGAGGGATCTCGATCTGAGTTGCTGCCTGGATCCGGCCATAAAAATGCCAGACGTTGCCCGGAAGATATTTGGCCAGATTTGTTTTGAGATAGATCTGAATACTCCATCCTGGAGGGGGTGAGCATTGCAAGAGTTCCAGGATCAAGCCCCAAGCCCAGCCAGAACAAAGATGAGCTAAAGCGGTGATCCCCAAGGATCCGCTCAGGAGCAACCACCCTTGAGCAGGGATGGTGATCCCTATGGTCTCTCCACCATGAGCTCGTAGAGTTAACCCCAGAAAGATCAGGGTGAGCAGGGGCACGATCCGTTGGATCCAAGGCTTGATGCTTTTGAGGATCGAGGCCAGAGAGTTAGGCATGGGTGTCGATGGGAGGTTAGCTCGAAAGTTTCAGTCTGCAGGCTATCCATTATAGTTATCTAGATCTGAATTGATCGGGTCCCAATAAACTCTGCCTTCAAGTCTACCTCACCCTCCTCCCAGAGCATCCGGATTCCCTCTCGTAAGTTCTGCTCCAGATCTACTAACGTTTCCCCTTGAGTATGAGCACCTGGAAACCGGGGATATAACCAATGTAGATCTTGGACTGTAGATCTTGTTCAATAACAGAGGATCGTGTTATTGCTGGACAACTTTGATCAGAGCGGGGCAGATGTGGCAGGATGGACGAGCAAAGCTCTACTCTCCGGTGTGAAGGATACTCAGGACTTGGTCATTGTTGTCTCGGGTAAAGAGATGCCTCAGATCTCAAATGAGTGGGAGGATCTGTATCAAGACATTCAAGTTGGAGGTATCTGGGACATAAAAGTATGGTGGACTGCTGTAAAAGAACAAGGTATTGACCTGATTGAGGAAAGCGATATTTGGGCGTTCATTCCAGGTCTTAAAGGGAATCCCAGGGATATCACTACAGCATTGGAAAGTTTACTGGAATACAGAGAAATGCACAGATGAGGAACGACTTCCTAGAACAATTGCTCCAGATACAGGACCAGGAGGAGAGATCTTGGTTCGTAATTGAGTATGGTTTGGGTCTTAAGCAGCCTGAGATCAGAGAGGCAATTTGGGCTGCAGCGGTCCCTCACTGGTTTAACGCAGATGTCCTAGCTATGCTGTGTCCAGATCATGCCGATCAGGTAGAGGAGATCTATGCAGAGCTACAGACATTGAGTTATGTAGAGGAGTTTGAGGGTCGCGGTCACCGACTTCATGATCTGACCCGAGCTCAACTACTGACTAAACTCTGGGAACGAGATCAAAAGAAATATCAGGATCTATCGGCTCGTGCAGTGGCCTACTTTAGTCGACAGGGGACTTTTGTAGCTGAGGTCGAGAGTCTCTATCATCTGATGATCGCTGATCCTGAGAAAGCTCATGTGGTGATCCCAAGAACTATTAAGACTTGGGCTCGGCGTCGCCGTGTTTATGACGTGGATTGGCTGATCAAGTTTGTGCGAGAGCATGTTCAGGCTGGTCGATCTAGATCTGCCAATTCAACACCACCACCGGCAAGATCCCCACCAGCGATCGCCAAAGCTATACCCACCGCCTCCACTAGCAAGCAACCAACTGAACGACCCAAGCAAGAGATCTGATGAGCATGCTACTCCAGGGGAGGGTGTTCACCCAACATAACCCAGAGCCTTCTAACCTGGATCATCTGAGGACGATTGATCTTGAGAGCTGCGATCGTCGCTCTGCCTACACGAGTCAAGCCGATCAGATCAGTTCCGTCCTTTGCCCAACTAAAATGCTCTCTCCAGATCTGTTGATGGGGATGAAACAAAGCAACCTCCTCTCCTGTCAAGGGATCCTGTGCAGCTCGACGAGTTCCTTTATAACGATTGCAGCTCGGACACGCCAGACATAAGTTCTCAAATATTGTCTCACCTCCTGCCGCGAGAGGAATAATATGCTCGATCTCGAAGATGGAAACAGTCAATCTCTCAGCTGTTTGACAATAACCGCACCGATCAGCAAAGTGTTTCCGTAGTCTCGCCTGTAGACCGACAGGAATGTAGGTGCTCACGATGCAGATCCAGTACTATATTGCTCTAGCGTGTAGCGAGCCTTGGCCTTTAGTAGATTGAGATGATCGATCCGTTGCAACACCTGATCCAATTCATCAATCTCATCAGGAGTCAGAGCACCTTGGTTATTGCGAAAGAGAAGATCATCCAAATGAGCTTGGGTAACTGGGGTTAGCATCCCCTCAGATAAAGCAAGCAGTTCTCCATGACTCAAACCCATAAGAAGATCAGGATCTGAAGTGGAGCGAATGTGATGGAACTGTAGGTCTATCTCCAACTCTGGCATCTCTGACTGGTTTTGGGCAACCCGAGCGATCTCTTTGGATGTCTCGAATAAGATCTGATCTTGAGTGTCCTTATCTAATGAGCTTAAAGCATCAGTGATCCACAAATTCTGTTTGGAGTTAGGTCTATAGAGACTAGGGTCTAGTGCGATCCAGAAAACTTTAGATCCCTGAGTAGTGGCTGCTTCTAGCCAACGGGGCAATTCTTCCACAAATAGATCCGAGATCATCAGTCTGGAACTCACAAGAACAATGATGATGTGAGCTGTTCCAAGAACGCGATCGATCTCTTGTTTCCAAACAGATCCAGGAGGGAAACTGGAAACATCGCAAAGGGTAGTCGGCTGATCTGCTAGAATGGGGTGTCTAATAAGTCTTGCCAGCCAAGGGGCGTCCTCCTGACTATAGATGATCAGGAGCTGATGAGGCTTGGAGATGGAAGCCATGATCGCGCCAATTTAACTTAACTTCTGAGTTTACTATAGCAACGATCACAGACAGATTCCCAGACAATCAAGATCGCCCGATCTGTCGACTTAACACCACCACCGGCAAGATCCCCACCACAACGATCGCCAACGCTGGACCCGCCGCCTCCGCCAACCGCTCATCGGAGGCCAACTGATAAGCTCGTACTGCCAAAGTGTCAAAGTTAAATGGACGGATCACCAGAGTCGCAGGCAACTCCTTCATCACATCCACAAACACCAATAACATCGAGGTCAGAATCCCCGGTAATACTAACGGACCATGGATCTTGATCAATGTACTGGTGGGACCATGACCTAAACTACGGGCTGCCTCATCCAAACTGGGTCGCACCCGCGTCAAACTAGTGTCCACCGATCCAAATGCCACCGCCAGAAATCGCACCAAATAGGCAAATATTAACGCTCCGATCGTGCCACTCAATAACAACCCCGTGGAGATACCAAACACCCGTTCCATCCATGCATCCACCGCATTATCAAATCGCCCCATCGGCACCAACACCCCCACCGCGATCACCGATCCGGGCACCGCATATCCCGTCGCCGCGATCTGATTGGCCAACCGCACGATCCAATCGCCCGCTAATCGTTGTCCATAGGCCATGATCAATGCCATTACAGCCGCCAAGATCGCCGTCACCATCGCCAGGATCAGACTGTGTTGAGCAAACTCCCAGAACCGACCCCGCGCGATCTGATCCCAGTTATCCCAGTTCATCCATAACAACACTACCCCTGGAAGTAAGAAGCCTAAACCGATCGGTAAACTACAGAGCAGCACAGCCCCCCCAGCCCGCATCCCTGTCAATCGATAAGGATTAAAATGTTGTCCCCAAGCCGAGGCTTGAAAATAGCGAGCTCTACGTCGTGATCCTCGCTCCAACAAGATCAAAAACAAGATCAATAGCAATAACAATGAGGCCAACTGCGCCGCCGCTACCCGTTCCCCCAGACCATACCAGGTGCGATGGATCCCAGTGGTGAAGGTGTCTACACCAAAGAAATGTACCGTGCCATAATCATTCAATGTCTCCATCAACGCTAACGTCACCCCGGCAATGATCGCCGGTCGCGCCAATGGCAAGGCCACCGAGAAGAAACTACGCCAGGGACCACACCCTAAGGATCGACTCACCTCTAATGTCTGAACCGACTGCTGCAGAAACGCCACTCGGGTTGATAGATAAACATAGGGATAGAGCACCAGTACCAACATCAAGATCGCTCCACCCAAAGATCGAACATCCGGAAACCAATAGTCCCCTGGTTGTAGATCGAAGATCCGTCGCAACGTTCGCTGTAGAGGCCCTGAGAACTGTAGAAAATCCGTATAGGTATAAGCCAAAACATAGGCAGGCGCAGACAGCGGCAACAACAGCGCCCATTCAAACCCACGCCGCCCTGGAAACTGACACATCGTTACCAGCCAAGCCGTGCTCACCCCCAAGATCAGCACCCCTGATCCTACCCCCAGCACCAACCAGAGGGAATTGCGTAGATAGCGCGGCAATACCGTCGAGGCCAGATGTGCCCAGATCTCCCCTGCATCCGCGAACACACTGCTGAGCACAAACAGGATCGGGATCAGGATCACCGCCGCGATCCCCACCGTCGCCAGCGTCCACAGCTCAATCGATCGCCCCGACCTCCCCATTTTCTAAACAGATCCCTGAGATAATTGCGGCACCGGCACCTCAGGTTGCAACTCTGGATTCACCCAACTGCTGGGACAGAGATCGGCGAGAAAACACTGCTCACATAACGGCTTGCGAGCATTACAGATGGCCCGTCCATGATCGATTAACCGGATCGACCAGTTCTCCCAATCCGGCTGAGGTAACAACTGCATCAGATCCTTCTCGATCCGTAGGGGATCCGTATGCTCCGTCAGTCCTAATCGCCGCGTCAATCGCTTGACATGGGTATCCACTGTCACCCCAGAATGGATGCCAAAGCCATGGGCCAACACCACATTCGCCGTCTTGCGAGCCACCCCTGGTAACCTCAGCAGCTCCGGCATGGTCTGAGGGATCTGGCCGCCAAACTCCTGCAGGATCAGGCGAGCCGATCCCAGAATATGCTTAGCCTTGTTGCGATAGAACCCAGTGGATCGGATCAAAGTCTCGATCTCTGTCAGCTCCGCCTGGGCAAAGGTCTCTGCATCTGGAAATCGATCAAACAAGGCTGGGGTTACCTGATTGACCCGTTCATCCGTACACTGGGCGGAGAGGATCGTAGCCACCAACAGCTGAAACGGCGTCTGATAGTTCAGGGAACAGGTGGAGTGAGGATACTCCTGCTTAAGCCGGATCAAGATCTCCAGAGCCCGCTGCTGCTGCCGTCGCTTTGCGATCTTGGCCATCAGCCCGCTCCTGACACCAAAGCTAGCGTGTCCTTGAAGATCAGTACCACCCCCAGACCCAGCAATAGCACTAGGCCCGTCTGCATGACCCGTTCCTCAAACCGCTTCGGCAGCCGCTTGCCTCGTACCGCTTCTAGCAACAGAAATGCGATGTGTCCCCCATCCAAAGCTGGCAAAGGCAGCAGATTCAAGATCGCCAGGTTGATACTGATCAAGGCCGTGAAGTTAAACAGGCTCACCGAATCCGATTCCGCCAGATCCGCCCCGATCTTGACAATGCCCACCGGGCCCGACACCTGACTGGCCGTATCCTGGAAGTTCTGGATCAGCTGCTTAAAGCCTTGAATATTGACCATCACCACCCGTTGGTAGGCGGACGTTGACTCCGTGATGATCTCACCGATCCCTTCAGCGGGGCGAAACTCCATCTCTTGATTAGCCGCCAACTGTACCCCGATCAGAGCCCGTTTCTCAGAGGGCTGAGGCTCAGGCACCACCGTGAGAGTCAGGATCTGATCCTCCCGTTGCACCGTCAGATGCACCGGCTGATCCCCATGGGATTGGATCAACCCCTGAAACTGCTCGATCACCTGGCTGGCTTCCTCCGCCGAATCCACATCCCGATAGTCCTGATCTTCAGCCGCCAACACAATGTCCCCAGGCTTGACCCCAGCCTCCTGGGCCGCTCCAGCGGGGGTTACCTGTGGGATCAAGATCCCCGGCTCGTATTGTTGAACCGTTGGGATCCCCACCGCCACAAACATGGTGGCCAGGGCAATGTAGGCGAAGACCAGATTGGCCATGACTCCAGCACTCATCACCACCAACCGATCCCCAACCGGTCGATTCTTGAGCAGATCTGGATCGTCCTTGGGATAGGGGCAATCCTCGTCCTCATCCGGGAAGCCTACAAATCCTCCCAAAGGCAAGGCTCGCACCGCGTACTCCGTCTCCTGCCCCTGCAATCGCCAGAGCACTGGCCCAAATCCTAGGGAGAAGCGATTGACATGGATCCCCTGCAGCTTCGCCGCCGCAAAGTGACCCGACTCGTGCACCAAGATCAACAGGGCCAGAATCCCAATAGAGATCAGAACGAACATGAATAAACTCGATCCTTAGTGTCAGTACCAGATGGGGACAACTGCGGGTGACCCTGCCGTTTGGGTTAAGGGAATCACAGGATCCAGAACCTCTACCATTCTCAACCCTACAGATCCGATTCTTTAGAAGAGTGATCCCAAGGGCCTCAGGATCACCCCCACTATCGATAGCCTGTTTAGAAAACCTGCTCCACCTCCAAGATGTCCGGGATCGATTCCCGCAGCTTGCGCTCGATGCCCATCTTCAAGGTCATGGTGGAACTCGGGCAGGAGCCACAAGCTCCCTGGAGCCGCAGCCTCACCACAGGACCATCGATCTCGACCAACTCCACATTGCCCCCGTCCGCCTGCAGATAGGGACGCAACTCATCCAACACCTGCTCCACATTGTTGGGGCTCAGTTCCAAAGCCTGTGCCATGGGTCTACCTCGCTTATACGTACTCAGTCCGTCTTATCTCAGTTTAGTCCAGATTCCCTGGGCTATCCTCTCAAGACCCACCCACCGATCCCGAGCTGAGCCTTGCCGCCCCGATCTTAACCCTCAGAAATTGGGCTGATGCCGGATCAGACTCAGGAACTCCTCACGGGTCTTGGGATCCTCCTGGAACACCCCCACCATGGAGCTGGTCACCGTCCAGGAGCCGGGCTTCTGTACCCCCCGCATCACCATACACATGTGGGTAGCTTCGATCACCACCGCCACCCCTTGGGGCTCCAGGATCGTCATCAGGGCCTCCGCCACCTGGCGAGTCAGCCGCTCCTGCACCTGTAGACGCCGGGCATACATCTCCACAATACGAGCGATCTTGCTCAGGCCCACCACCTTCTGCTTGGGGATGTAGGCCACATGCGCCCGACCCATAAACGGCAACATATGGTGCTCACACATGCTGAACAGATTGATATCCCGCACCAGCACCATCTCATCATGACCGACATCGAAGATGGCCCCGTTGACCAGCTCCTCCAAGGATTGATCGTAACCACTGGTCAGAAACTGCAGCGCCTTGGCCACCCGTTTGGGGGTCTTGAGCAACCCCTCCCGAGCCGGATCCTCTCCCACCTTGCGCAACAGCGTCTTGACCGCGCTGATCATCTCCGCATCCACCTCGCCATCGAGGTCATCGAATCCTTGGGATAGGAAATTAGGGCCAGTTTGAGCAATCGTCATGATTCAGAGGGTTCCTCCAAGTAAATCCAGAACACAGCTAAACATCTGGGCGCTTCCCACCGGATCGATCACCCGATCACAGCGCCCCACCCGCGGGCATCAACACCATCTCATCCACCACCGCCCCCGGAGGCAGCAGGGCCAGCTGCACCAGGCTATCGGCCACCTGCTCCACCCGCAGCATCTGGGAGCGATCAAAATCCGCCTGCACGGTCTCGCTATCCCAGAGGGCCGTATTCACCGGACCCGGACAAAAGGCCATCACCCGGATCCCATGGGAGCGCTCCTCCTGAGCCAGAGCCTGGGTCATGCCCATCAGCCCAAACTTACTGGCACAGTAGGCCCCCCACTCCGGAAAGGTCTGCTTGCCTGCAATGGAGATGACGTTGATGATCGTGCCCCGCCCCAGCTGTCGCATCCCCGGCAACACCGCCTGAGCACAGAGGAATGAGGCCGTCAGGTTCAGATCCAGCACCCGTTGCCAATCCGCTAGGGGAATCGAGGCGATGGGAGCGGTATAGCCCATGCCCGCATTGTTGACCAACAGATCCACTGGCCCAAACCCGGTCAAGATCTCCTGTAGACGGGGAGTCACTGACTTCAGATCCTCTAGATCGCAGGGATAAGCCTGGGCTTGCCCGCCCGCTGCTTCGATCTCCTGCACCACCTGATCGAGGGCCTGAGCCGAACGAGCTACCAGAGCCACCGCCACCCCCTGGGCTGCTAGTTGTTGAGCTGAGAGCTTACCAATGCCTCGGCTGGCCCCAGTGATCAGGGCTCGTTGAGGACGGTCTTGTGAAGGGAGAGACATCATCGATCCTCGACTTGAAATCGGCTGGGAGCGACGACTCCTGCATCTCTCCAAAGGGACAGTGCTAGCAGGGGCAAAGCAGAGCAGGCAGCGAAGTGGCGGTGATAGAGCAAATCTTGGATCCTAGAAGCCACGTTTGATCGTTAACCATGGAACAGCAGCTTACCGAATCAAGAGCTGCTCTGAGCTGATCTTGAAGGGTCTGCCGTCATTGAGTGTAACATCAGCTTTCCATCGGTTGGGATCGGATTCGGTGGTTAGCCCAGGTGTGGGAGCCAACCACGGCTGAGGTAGAAAGGGTGACTTGTTCCCCTCTGAGCAGCTACTATGCAGGCAGACTTAGGTTCCTTCGGATCGCAGTATACTTTTGATAGACAAACGGGTAAGGGGGTAGCCGTGGGCGCACGCAAGGTTATCTATGGCATTTTTGGTCAGAAGGCAGGCAGTGTCATTGTGGGCACCTGGAACTGGCTGTGGGGCATGCCTGTGGAGCAGGGAGGAGCCAGTGCGGTGATGGTGGCTGAGGAGTCCCTACGCACCATGCAGGAGTCGGTGCAGCGGTTAACCGAGGCGGTGGCAACCCAGGTGGCATCCTACCAGCGGGCTGAGCAAAAGTATCTGCTCAAGGTCAAGGAGTACCAGGAGCTGGAGCGCAAGGCCAAGCTAGCCATGCAGCAGGGTAACCAGGAGGCAGCCCGGTTGGCCATGTCTCGGGCGATGCAGATCGAGCAGGTGCTGGGTCCCCTCAAGGAGAATGTGGAGACAGCGGAGAAATATGTGACCTCGGCCAAGGAGAAGCTGGCCCGTGAGAAGGAGAAGTTGGCCACCTATAAGAGTGAGCTCAACAACATGAAGGACATCAACGAGGTCAATCAGGCTCTGGAGCAGATGACCCGTGTCAACAACAGCTACAACATCGACTCCGCCAAGAACCAGTTTGAGGCTGCTAAGGATGCAGTCAGTCGCCGTCAGCTGAAGGTGCAGGCGGTCAACGATCTCAACGAGGATCCCACCGAGAAGCTCTCCGCTCAGTTGGACAACATGGCTATGGATGATGAGGTCTCCCGTCGTCTGGCCATGCTCTCAGGGGAGAGTTCCTCCGATCCTGCCGCTCTGCCCATGGCGGATCTGAACGAGATGGATATCCAGCGGGACTATCGCTAGGCTAGATCTCGGATATGTTGATCAGGCCGTGATCTCAACCAATCGATCGAGGACTACGGATCCGGACCTTGCCATCTTCCTGTAGGCTATCAGGGGGATCGTGTCTGGATCCTCTGATTGCTCTGGTCGTCTCCTCTCCGCCTGGCTATGGTTTCTTCCTCCCTACAGATCGACGATGCCCTGCTGCCTCCCACCGCTGAGGAGGAGATCCCTGAGGTGGCCAGTGCCCCAGTGCATGAGGGTTATGCGGCTCCCGAACACTACTTTAATCGTGAGCTGAGCTGGATCCAGTTCAACGCCAGAGTCCTGCATGAGGCTTTGGATCCGCGCACGCCTCTGTTGGAGCGGCTGAAGTTTCTGGCTATCTTTGAGAGCAACCTGGATGAGTTCTTTATGGTGCGGGTAGCCGTGATCCGGCGCCAGAGCGAGACGGGGGTGAGCATTCTGACCCCAGATGGCCTGACCCCTCGCCAGCAGCTCCGCCTGATCCATGATCATCTCCATCCCCTGGTGGAACAACATCATCGCTGTTATGAGCAGCTGAAACCTGAGCTGACTCAACAGGGCATCCATATCCTGGACTATCCGGAGCTGAGTGCCCAACAGCAGGAGTTTCTCAAGCACTACTTCGACACCCAATTATTCCCAGTATTGACCCCCCTAGCGGTCGATCCGGGTCATCCCTTCCCCTATATCTCCAACCTCAGCCTCAGTCTGGCGGTGGTAGTGGTGGATCCTCAAACCCAGGTGGTGCACTTTGCCCGCGTCAAGGTGCCGGCCCTGCTACCTCGATTCGTACGCCTGGGGGAGGATCTGGATTTTGTGCCCTTGGAACAGGTGATCGCCCATAATCTGGACTCCCTCTTTGTGGGCATGCAGATCTTGGAATACCATCCCTTCCGGATCACACGCGATGCGGATATCGAGATCCAAGAGGATGAGGCGGATGATTTGCTGTCTGCGATCCAGGAGGAGTTACGCAAACGTCGGTTTGGCTCCGTGGTACGGATGGAGGTGGCCCATACGATGCCGGATTCGATCCGAGATCGCCTGCGGGAGGAGTTGCGACTGGAGCCTCAGGATGTCTATGCCGTTGAGGGGTTATTGAATCTGGGCAGCCTGATGTCGTTTCTGTCTTTAGATAAGCCGCATCTCAAGGATCCCAGCTGGACCCCCGTCAGCCATCCCCGACTGCGCCAGACCATGGCCTACGCCAATGAGGAGCCGTTAGATATCTTCGCAGAGATCCGGGCCGGGGATATCTTGGTGCATCATCCCTATGAGTCCTTCACCACCAGCGTGCAACACTTCCTGGAGGCCGCTGCCACTGATCCTCAGGTTCTCACCATCAAACAAACTCTCTATCGCACCTCCGGCGATTCCCCCGTGGTACAGGCCCTGATCAATGCGGCGGAGAATGGCAAACAGGTGGCGGTACTGGTGGAGTTAAAGGCTCGCTTCGATGAGGAGAACAATATCCTGTGGGCCAAGACTCTGGAGAGGGCTGGAGTGCATGTGGCCTATGGCCTACCGGGGCTCAAGATCCATTGCAAGTTGGCTCTGGTGATCCGACAGGAGGGGGATTGCCTTCGACGCTATCTCCATATCGGCACCGGCAACTACAACCCCAAAACCGCCAAACTCTACACCGATCTGGGCCTGCTCACCTGTGATGAGGAGTTGGGATCGGATGTCACCAATCTGTTTAACTATCTGACCGGATTCTCCCGGCACCGGGACTATCGCCGTCTGTTGGTCTCACCCGTGACGATGCGCCCTTGTATGGAGGAGATGATCCAGCGAGAGATCGAGCATCAGCACCAGGGACGAGGGGGACGAATCATCGCTAAGATCAATTCCCTTGTCGATCCCCATATGATCGCGGTTCTCTACGAGGCCAGCCGGGCTGGGGTAGAGATCGATCTGATCGTGCGGGGCATGTGCTGTCTCCGTCCCGGTATCCCCAACCTCAGTGAGTCCATCCGTGTGGTCAGTGTGATCGGTCGTTTCCTGGAGCACTCTCGCATCTTCTACTTCCAGAACGGCGGGGAGGAGGAGGTCTACATTGGCAGTGCCGACTGGATGACGCGCAATCTCGATCGACGGGTGGAGGCGGTCACCCCAATTCGGAAACCAGATCTGATCCAGGATCTGAAGGGGTTGCTAACCCTCTCTCTGGAGGACAACCGGCAAGCCTGGCAGCTACGCTCTGATGGCACCTATGCCCAACGCCGCCCTGATCCCGATCAACCTGAGCGGAGCACCCAGCAGCAACTGATCCAGTGGGTCTCCCAGCAACATTGAGAGCACTACAGAGCCGATCTCGCTCCAGATCTGACCTGTGATCACGACCCTCAGTGAACATGAAGACGGAAAGAGGGCCTATTCAGCCCCCTCTCACTGGATCGGTGTATCGATCCGTTCGGTCAGTCGGCCAGCAGGCCCGACCATCATTTGGTTGCTGCCACATCCTCAGAGGTCTGCATGATCTCTTCAGTCGCGTGGTAGGAGTTGTTCAGGGACTCGATCTGCTGCTCCCGCTGCACCAAGCCCAGGGCCTGAGCGATCAGCGTATCAAAGGAGTAGGCCCCAGCCCCATTGATGGTGAAGAACAGGAAGCAAGCGGCATAGATGGAGGAGAGCTCTAGGTAGGGGATGCTCAAACCCGCCACCTTAACGTGGTGATACATGGCCACCACCATCGTGCCAAACAGGCCCAGAGCCGCAGGACGAGCCATCCGGCCAATGGCCAACATCGGTGCGGCAAACAGTTCAGTGTAGGCAGCCAGATAGGAGAAGAAGATCGGGAAGGGCAAGCCGATCACCTCCACATAAGCCGCAGCAAACCCCTCAATATCCGCCAACTTATCCAGGCCGTTGTGGATCATCATCAAGCCGACGGTGACTCGCAGTAGCGCCCAGCCCGCCTGAGACCACCGGGGGGAGACGCTGTCCTGACGCAACACCAGGGAAAGCATGTTCGTTAAGCGTTGTGAAGAAGCCATATTAACTGTCCTGCAATGTGATGCCCTGCAGTCTAACAAATTCTAAGAATCGTAACAAGATGTAAACGAAAGTCTCTGGCCGTAGGGACAGATCCCTCAGGATCTAGCCACAGTCGTAATTCTGGCGTTCCTTACGAGCCGCCATCATCATGGCCTCCTGATAATCCCAGTGGGGGACGCGCTTGAGGTCGGGGATCGACTGAAAGGGGGTCAGTGGGCTTGAATCCCGATACAGATCAGCGATCACCTGCGCCACCAGCTTGCAACAGCTATCGGGCCAGCAGACGATCTGCTGTTCGGCCAGCCGCAACACGATCCAACCTTTCTGCTCGAAGAACAGATCCCGATCCTCATCCTGGTCCGATCCGAAGCAGTGTCGGGGTCCCCGCTGGTCGTAGGGCTCGTCCACCTCGATGTCGATGCGGAGGCCAGAGGCATTGTCCAGGTAAACGATATCGGGGATATAGAGGTTGTTGGAGGTACCGGTGATCCGGAAACCCATGCGCCGATCCAGGATCTTGCCGGGGAAGAAGGTCTCCAGCCGTTGCTTGAACTGCAGGAGGGGCTTGTCCAGATCGCTCTGCACCGGCACATCCAGCCCTCGGGTCCGTTTCAACTCAGCTATTAACTGCTGCTGTTGGTAGCGAGCCACCTGTTCTGGGTTTTGGAAGAAATTTAGCTTCTCCTCATGTTCCTCTAATATCTTTTGGTAGCGCTTGACCCGTCCCTGATAGACCTGTAGAGCCTCCCGATACTGGTGTTGACGCTGGGCGTAGCTGCGCAGCTGCAGCAGGGTTTGGATGCCGATCCCCACCAGGGAGAACACCAGGATCCCAACCGCAACCCACAAAAAGAAAGGCAGGATCAGAATACAGAGGAGCAATAGAGCCCCCAACTCGATCAGGATCAGGCGAGACTGAAACCGTTGTGGGGGTTGGGGCTTAATCGGCGGCTGTTCTCTAAACTCTGGGGGTTGGGGCAGCAGCTCTTGGGCGTGGATGATCTGGGTGGGGATCTTCACTACAGGGATGTCCATAATTCCGTAGTGAGACGGTACAGGATCGGTGTCCGTCTTTAGAATACAAGCTCTGTGTTAAGGCCCGCTTAGCCCCGCTCCGGCTCGATATCTCGGGCGATCTGAAACCGCTGGTTCTGGATCAAGCCCCCCTCCACATACTTAAACTCGATCAGGACATCATAGATGCTAGCCCCTAGGGGTAAGGGAGCGGTGTCCCCTTCGGCGGTGGTGCAATCCAACAGATCGAAGCCTTGGCTGCGACAGATCCGAACGGAGGTGGCGGGATGATCATGCCATTGTCTGAGGCCGATTAGGTTGACCACGCTGGTGGTATGTCGTAGGGTTACTTGTCCTTCCACCACGGTGATCACGATCCACTCCTGGCGACTGGTATCGATCGGGATCGGCATGGGTAAAGGGATCGGTAGGGATAATCCTCCCCCCCCCTCGGAGGCGATCCTCAGCTTATAGACCTCTGGTTCCTGAGCCGATGCGGGCAGAGCTCCTGACATCAGGATCATCCCACTCAGCAGTAGCACCCATCCACGCATAGACATTCTTGTTCTTGATCAGATCTCTCCCGACATTAAATCCTGAGCCATCTGTGGAGGCAGCCGCAAAAGCGCAATCCTGCCTACAGAGCTTGGGTTCTCAGCTGACCTGCAAGTGATCTGGCTCACAGGGTCAACCGGCTGATCTCATTAAGATAGTGCCTAGGCAAGAGCAACCGACTTCAAGTGATCCAACTCACAAGGCTAACTGACTCTTTCCTCTACGATAAAGTTCAGCACAGCCCGGATCCACGGACCCCGGATCTCCCAGTCAGGTGGAGTCCAGCTCCATGCCCATCACGCAACAGGTTTTCTTATTGGCTCCAGGAGAGATGATCATGAACACGCACAGCAAACTTCTCTGCAAAGAAGATCTTGAGCCCGAGCTGGCTCTGGAGCTGCAGCAGTGGGCGGAGGTGGTGAAGTTCGACGGCTCCCAAGATCCCACTGAGTTCGATGTCTACCTATTGGATGGCCGGGGACTAGGCCCAGAGGACTGGCTTTCCGATGATCTGATCGATCGGGTCTTGGGGGTGGGAAAAACCGTGGGCATCTTTGATCTCAGCTTTGCCCATGCCCAACTGCTGACCGAGATCCTAGGGGTCGATCCCATCGAGCCTGGATACTTCGTCACTATCAGTCGCCGCACTGATGCCACCTTTAGCCATCGCACATTTCGCTAAAGGGTCTGTCCGGGTAGATCAGCTCAACTGATCCCTGCCCTAATCGGGTGGTGATGTGGCGTCTGTATTCCTGACTACATTGGTAGTCGCCAACCCTTTTGCCAGATCCTGAGAGATGGCTACAGCGGGGCCGAGATCGCTCGGGAGCCAGAGAGCTGTAAGGCCTAAGGATCCAAGGAAAATTAGGGTTCCCTACCCTTCTCAGGAATGTAAAGATGCGATAGATTTAGAGATGGGGGAAGACTTTTGCCCATCCTTGATCTATCCTTGGTAAGGCGTCTGCTGATTCGCACGGTAGGCGTTTATGCTGTCTGCAGTTTTACCCTGTAGAGGGCCTAACTGAGGTGATGGAGGAGTCATCCATGGTTGAGTTCTTCTTGACAATGCTGACCCAGGGCATGGGCATCGCGGTCATCACGATCCTGTTGTTGGAGGTAGCGATCCATTCTGGCTGGTTCTAAGGTTTCTTTCCTCTGGGAGGTCGTGGATGAGCGGACGAAGATGGGTGTTGGGAGCGGCAGCCGCTGGGTTGGTCTGGACGGGGATCTCAGGTTGCGGCTCGGGGGACGACCAGACAATAGTTATGGGCACCTCGCCGGACTATCCCCCCTATGAGTTCTATGGCTCCGTCGATGGCGAACAGACCATCATCGGTTTTGATGTGGATATCGCTAACCAGATCGCGGCGGAGTTGGGCCTGGAGCTGCAGATCGAGGCCATTGATTTTAGTGAGCTGCTATCGGCCCTAGAGGCTGGGCAAGTCGATTTCGTGATGGCGGGCATGACCCCCACTGAGGAGCGGCAGCAACAGGCTGACTTCTCCGAGATCTACTTCCGGGCCGTCCCCACCCTAGTGGCCAAGCAGGAGAGCAACATCACCTCCCCCGAGGATCTAGAAGGACGACGGGTGGGGGTGCAGCTGGACAGTATTCAAGAGGGCAAGGCGGAGGATCTGGCAGAAACGATCCCTGATCTAGAGGTAGTCTCTCTGGAGACCTTGGGGGAGATCATCCAGCAGGTCAAGTCCGATCAGATCGATGTGGCCATCATTGAGGATACGGTCGCCAAGGGGTTCACGGCCTCCAACCCAGAGCTGACCTTCACCCCCATTGCCACCGATGGTCCGACCGGATCAGCCGTGGCCTTCCCCAAGGAATCGGAGTTGGTGGAGGAGTTTGATCGCATCCTGGCGGAGATGAAACAGAGTGGGGAGATGGAGCAGTTGGTGCTCAAGTGGTTTGGGGATGCCAATCCTTAAGCTGTCCCCTAACCCATCCTTGGTCAGCCGGAATCAGGACCCTCCGCTGGACTTGCTGTTCAGCCCATGTTCTCCAACCCTCGGATACCTGAGGTACCTCCAGTAACCGTCCGGCCTCAGCTCGATCTGGGTTGTAGATGCGAACGATGTCATGAACAGTCAGGGCATGATCGGGTTTGTCCAACACCTGGATCTGATCTCCGGCCCCCACCTCTGGGTACGATGCAGGAGTCATGGGTGAGATCCCAGTGGATAGAGACAGCGTTGCGGATCTTTCAAACCATCTGACCAGAGGGTCATCCCCACATTGCCGGGGCCTACGGAAATCTGGAAGGGATTAGACAGGCCATGAGAACCTCCTCGCTATAATCAGGTTTACTGTAGCCTTCAAGGTAGGAGCGATCATGCTGCAATCTGTAGTCCCCGATCTCTATCCCGACTCTGACGGTCAACCCATGGCGGAAAATACTGAACAGTACTTGTGGATCGTGCGCTTGGTCTCCAACCTGCGCATCTTACTCAAGGATCAAACCGCCTTTGTCGCCGGAGATCTGTTCTGGTATCCGGTGGAGGTGAAAGAGGCCGGAGTCAAACCTCCCTCCCAAGCCCCCGATGTCCTGGTCGCCCTAGGTCGTCCCGCCGGATATCGAGGTAGTTATAAGCAATGGCAAGAGGACGGGATCGCTCCTCAAGTTGTGTTTGAGATCATCTCCCCCAGTAACTCCGGTCCTGAGTTAATCAAAAAACAGGACTTCTATGCTCAGTATGGAGTGCTAGAGATGTATGTCTACGATCCGGACAGCTATGAGTTTTGGGGATGGGTCCGATCCGCAATAGATACCCCCTTTCGCCCGATCACGCTGATGAGTCTGCCTTGGATCTCGCCGGTCTTGGGGATCCGGTTTGAGCTTTTTGAGGATGGTCTCTCAGTTTTTCATCCCTCAGGAGAGATCTTCAAGGATCCGGAGGAGTGGGAAGCGGAACGGACTCTGATCAGGGGAGAGCGGGATGCAGCTCAAGCTGAACGGGATGCAGCTCAAGCCGAGCGGGATGCAGCTCAAGCCGAACGGGATGCAGCTCAAGCCGAACGGGATTGGGCTTGGGCCAAACTGCAGGAGTTGGGCATTGATCCCTCAGAGCTTTAAGTCAAGGGTGCAGAAGAACTCAACACCCAGGAGGAACGATAGATCCCTTCTGACCCGGAGTTTGGCAGACTCATTCCCAGCAGAGCCCTTGCAACACCGATGGTGAACCCTTCGGAGTGGCCTCGATCAATCTGGCTATAATCAGACTTAAGTCGATCAGCAAAAACGTTTATACAGGCTACATAGTGCATGTCAAAGCAATTTTGCCGATCTGCTTACCTTTGCCTTCAAGCAGGAGCGATCATGCTGCAATCTGTAGTCCCCGATCTCTATCCCGACTCTGACGGTCAACCCATGGCGGAAAATACTGAACAGTACTTGTGGATCGTGCGCTTGGTCTCCAACCTGCGCATCTTACTCAAGGATCAAACCGCCTTTGTCGCCGGAGATCTGTTCTGGTATCCGGTGGAGGTGAAAGAGGCCGGAGTCAAACCTCCCTCCCAAGCCCCCGATGTCCTGGTCGCCCTAGGTCGTCCCGCCGGATATCGAGGCAGCTACAAGCAATGGGAAGAGGATGGGATCGCCCCTCAAGTCGTGTTTGAGATCATCTCCCCCAGTAACTCCGTGCCGGAGTTTGCCAAGAAACAGACATTCTATGAGCAGTATGGGGTATTGGAGATGTATGTCTACGATCCGGAGAGTTATGAGTTTTGGGGATTTGTACGAGAGACCCGAGCGGCCTCCTTTCAACTGATCACCTCTTTGACTCTCCCGTGGGTTTCCCCGCTCCTCGGGATCCGGTTTGAGCTCTTTGAGGACGGTCTCTCAGTTTTTCATCCCTCAGGAGAGATCTTCAAGGATCCGGAGGAGTGGGAAGCGGAGCGAACTTTGATCAGGGAAGAGCGGGATGCAGCTCAAGCCGAGCGGGATGCAGCTCAAGCCGAGCGGGATGCAGCTCAAGCCGAGCGGGATCGGGCTTGGGCCAAACTGCAGGAGTTGGGCATTGATCCTTCAGAGTTCTAACTCAAAGGTGCAGAAGAACTCAACACCCACCAGGAACGATAGATCCTCCCTGAGGAGTCATTCCTACCACTTGAGGAGTTGAGCGTTTCAAGGTGTCGTCTAGCAACCGCCACACAGGCAGGTTCCCGTGGCGTCGTAGATCAACTGGCAGATCCGTTTCTCAATGGCTGCCAAGGCAGAGTCAGTGAAGATGCTCCACTTGCTAAGATTGTCCCCCGTATAGCACTGTTGGGCCATGTAGGTAGTCAGCTCATCAATGCCCAGGAGATGGCTATATTCGGTGGTATGTTGATAGCCAACCTGACTGAAGAACGTCAACAGCCCTTTGATCTGACCCTTGAGCCAGGTATAGGCAGAGAGATTGAACGACTCTGGGGATTGTTGGAGGAGTTCCATACCTCCCTGTGGACTGGCCCCCGAGATCACCAGCAGTTGGGCTGCGGCTTCAGGCTTTTCCTTGATCAATTGGGTGAGCCCAGGCTTGAGGTGGGTAGCGATCTGCTCCGCCACAGCGTCGAGATCAAGGGGTTGCGAGGGATCTACAGCCAGCTCAAGTCCGGCTCGATTGGCCGGTTGACAGGTGGGGGTATGAGGATGGACGTCTACTTTCCCCTTCAATGGGGCGGTATAGGGCACGAGCTGCTGGTAATTTCCCTGGGCAGCGTTGAGTTCCGCTTGCTGCACCAGGGTTTCGATCAACCAATTTGGTTTGATCTGAGGCTCATACAGGGTGGGGATGGGCTTCAATAAGTCTTCTTCCCAAGCCCGAGGCACGATATCGATCTCGTTCCAGATCCGTGTGGTGGTGTTGCGCAGCCGTTGATCGTAGTAGGTGGCAAAGTCAGCGTCGCCAGGGGTTGGCCCCGCCGAGGGTTCCACGGAGATCGTGAAGGGATGATCATGAGCCCACTGATCCTGTTGATCGAGCAAGGCCAGCGCCAACGTTGGGGACAGAGCGCCTCCTAGACTGTGCCCCGCCACAACCAGATCGATCTCCTGCTCCGCGTCGGTCATGACATCGCTCAAGAAGTCGAGCAAGGTTTGTCCCCCCGAGCTCATCTCCAGGAGAAATCCCAACCCGAAGCGAGTGCCCTGCGCAATCTTTGGATCCAGCCCAGTGGGAATATACTTCCGGTAAGGCCACTGCACCTGCGTTGAGACATCGAGGTCTTCCACCCACCAGTCATAGAAGGAGAGGGGATTGGTCCCGGCGGTGGCGATCACATACTGGTTGCCCTTGCGAGCCACATATAGGGTGTTGTTGACCACCACAGACTGAGGACGCTCATAGACCACAGGTCCCCAGACCACTTCCCAACTGCCGATGTATTCCTGAACCTTGGGATCACTGAGGGCACCGTTGACGCGCTCTTCTAGCTTTCTCTGCAACTGGTTTTGGGTGCCGGAGTCGTTAGAGGCTGCATTCGATAGCCAAGACAAGATGAAAACGATCTGCTCGTTGTCATACTTGGGGCTTGAGCTGACAAAGGGACTCGTCTCGGCCACAAAATCCTGCAGCGCCAACTTGATGGCCTTCGCTAGCGGATCACCCGCGTCACCCAGGGTCGTGAGGGCTTGATTGGCGATGGCAACAGCCTCAGCTGTGGTGCCGCCCTGAAATTGATCCAAGATCGGCGTCACTTTCTGGACCGAATCACCCTTTGCCGCCGCTGAGCTCCTGTAAGTCTTGACAAGTGCCAGATCTGCGGCATCGAACAACACTGACGTGTAGTTAAAGTCAGCAGCGGTATTGTAGGACGAGAGAGCACTGGCCAGATCCTCGGAAGCGCTCTTTTGGTAGGGCTCTTTGCCCAAAAATCCGTAGGTATACACGCGATATCTATCCGTCGTCGTGGCGTCTGCGAAAGCTGGTTGAGTAGGCAAAAGCCCAATCAGACTTACCAAAACAGTGAGCAAACATGTGAGAACAAATCTGCGAGTTAATGTCACATGGGGCATTTCTGTACCTCCTGACTCAGTTTTTGGCTAACCAAGGCGATCTAAGCAACGAAGCAGCTGATTTAGATCCTCAAATCCAATGCAGTATAGAATTAACTGCGGCTAGCGTTTTCGTAGACCAGCATAGAACGTAGATCAGACCAGGAACTCTGTAGAATTGAGGAACTCGAATCGAGCTGAATTCAGGAAAACTCAGATCACAGCACACCGACTCAATCCGAAACTCAGGAAAACTCAGTTTCCGAAGGATTGCGCTGGCTTTGGCTGGAATCGAGAGGCACAGGTTCTACCCGTTCTCTAACTTCAACGAGCTTGAGATCTACTCATCTTGACCTACAAATTGAGGTTGGCTGACCCAGCTATCCGATCTCCGATCATTCTGCACAGATATTCACCAGACTCTCATTTCTCTTCAGCCCAGCTTGCTACAGTATCTATGGGCTCTACATATCTAGGAGTGTAGATGTGTGGATTGGTTGGAATAACGGGAGGTCAGCCATGACAGATCAGGTCAAGGGTCCAGAGGCCGTAACAACCGCTCTGACCTGGATCCGGTCCTGGGGGGAGGCGGCTCAAGCTTATCTACTGCTGGCTCCAGCCCTGATCGTGGTGGGGGTGATCTTTGGGGGAGGATTGCTGCTGGCCTTGTTCCAGAGTCTAGGACTGGTGGGGCTGGTGGGATCAGGGCAGTTCACATTACAGGCTTACCGGTCGGTATTGAGTGATCCGGATTTCTTTCGCTCCCTGGGGGTGAGCCTCTACATTGCTATGACGGCAACGGGATTGGGGGTGATCGGTAGTATCGGGTTGGCGCTGTTGTTGCGGGGAGCCGGTCGGTGGGCCAGTTTTGCCTGTCAGCTCACTTTACCTATTCCCCATCTGGTGGGGGTGGCCGGCATCTTGATGTTGCTATCCCCCAGTGGCCTGATGGCGCGGTTGCTCTATGGTCTGGGCTGGATCGAATCGGATCAGGAGTTTCCCCTGTTGGTCAATGATCCGTGGAATCTGGGGGTGCTGATCCATTTCCTGTGGAAGGAGATCCCGTTTGTCACCCTGATCCTGTTGGCGGTGCTACGGGGGATCGGGCCTCGTTATGAGATGCAGGCGCGGGTGTTGGGGGCGAATGCCTGGCAGTGCTTCTGGCATATCACCTTGCCGCTGTTGAAGCCGGGGATCCTGTCCGCCAGCGTGATCGTGTTTGGTTTCACCTTTGGATCCTTTGAGGTGCCGTTTCTGTTGGGTCCCACCTATCCTCGCACCATGCCCGTTCAGATCTATCGACTGTTCACGGATATCGATCTCACCTCACGGGGGGAGGCCATGGCTCTGGGGATCATCCTGGCTCTGATCTCCGGCGGCATCATCTTGATCCTGTTGGGCTGGGGCCAGCATCCGTAAGGCCCGCCGGGCGCGTTCGACCTCGATATTCTGGAGGGCTTGGACCTCTGGCCCTTGGTCTGGGGGTGAGGCGAGCCACTGGTCGATGGTGTCTAGC
>CAYSEO010000013.1:8235-26185 GCA_964429885.1 uncultured bacterium | reverse complement strand
CCGCACCCTACAACCCCAGCTCTGGCAATTGGCCCTGGACTTCGCTCGCTTCGGGATCGTGGACTATCTCAACACCGTCTCCACCCCAGTCAGGCAACAAGGTCTAGCCGCCGGAGCCGTCTTCTTTCCCAAGGGCAACGCCCGTGTCGGAGAGGGGGGCAATGACTCCCGCCTGCCACCCTGGGATCAGTTCGATCCAGCCCTGGAATGGCATCCGATGTCCTACGCCAAATGCGATCAGCCCGGTTGTGTGGGGGATCAGGTACAACGGGTAGTCTCGGCAGCCGCCCCTCAGACTTTCATCTGTCCCGCCATCGCCGGTCTTTGGGGCCAATCTTTGGATCAACGGCCCATGCTGGAGCTACAGATGCAGGAGCTGCAGGCTCGTTTCCCCCAACTGCCCTGCGTTAGCCACTTTGCCTTCTCCTGGCTCAATCCTGAGTTCGATCAGACCCGCAAAGTCTGTGCCACACCTTAATCCAGAAACAGATTCACTAAACCCGTTGACAGCTCCACAGCTTACGGATAATCTAGGGACATGCTCACGGAATCCAGTGAATGCTTGGCGGAAAGCAGCCAGATCGGATCTCAAGTTTTGGGATTTTGAGGGGAGACAGCCCTGGACTCCTGACTGACCTGACTGTAGCTTCTCTCGTTGCCAGTGTCATTCCCTGGATCGGACCCCAACTTAGGAGTGGAGGCACAGGCGATGATACCCACACAACCCTTAACAGGACAGGCTCTGCTGGATCGAGTATCCACCTTGACCCATCTGCCACGACGAGAGACTGCGATCCAATGTGGCTATGTGATCTACACCCGCAGTGGTCAGGCGCGGGCCAATATGCTGGCCTTCTACGATGGCATCTTGACAGCCAAAGGTCTCTGTCTGCAATCGGCCTCCAGCGCTTAGGAACCCGATCCATGCCTAGGGATCTGAACTTCAGGGATATCCAGGGTTTCCTACCCCATTCTCTGTATTCATTGACAGCTACACGGGATAGAGTGACTCTGATCTTCAATCCCCTTCGTTTTCGACTCATGCTTGGTTTGTTCTCAAGAGGAGATCTGTGATGATGTACACCAACACCGCCCTGGCTCAACCGGCTCAACTGCGGCAACACCTGATGGAGGAGTGGGTCAAGCCTGCGGTGCACGCCTGCTTCGATCGCCACCCGGAGCTGAGATCGGCGATCCTGATGGTGGCTCAATACTGGGATGATGAGGCCCTCGATGCCGTTCATAACTTCTTCGTCTTCTCCGTGTTGAAAACCCCCGATCTACAGGCGGCTTTCTGGGCGGAGGAAAATGATCCGGACTCAGATCCGGTGAACCTACCTGGATTGTCCGCTCCTTGGCAACTGCTGGAGATCGTTTGGCAGCGGGACTGGCAACAGTCAGAACAGCTCTGTTGGGATGACAACGGCAACGCGATCCCGGCCTTCGCCTCCTACTGTCGGGAGGGAGCCCATCAGGCCATGAGCATCTCGGAGGCCTATGCACCCTATGCGGTGATCCGCCGTGGCAAGCAGAATCAACTGGAGGTGGAGATCATCGGTAAGGTGCAGCGCCCCTGGCTAGAGGAGGAGATGTTGGATCAGGGCACCCAAGGGGAGGACTGGCCCGAGATCTTCCTGCGTCAGAACAACCTGGTCAACCGGCTACTGGAGTCTGATACCGCCTACGCCGCGCGATAGATTTCTCTGTACGTGATTTTGCCGATCTACTGATTGCAACTGCTAGTTTTCGGGATCGGTAGCGATCCCTTTTTTCTATTATTGCAGTCATTGCAGTCACCACTCCGATTGAGACACCCGCATCAGTCGTAAGTAGATCGGCAAAATTGCTTTGACATGCACTATATAGCCTGTATAAACGTTTTTGCTGATCTACTTAGCCTCAGGTCAGACGATCGTGATGTCCTCAGCAATGGGGCAACTGCCATCATTTGAGTAGCTCAGGTCGATCCGCAAACAACGTCAACCCAGCCGATCCTGCAAAGCCTGCCGGGCTACCTCCCGATCATCAAAATGGATCTTCGTCGTTCCCAAGATCTGATAGTCCTCATGTCCCTTGCCCGCGATCACCACCGTATCTCCTGAATTCGCCTCTCGGATCGCCGCCTCAATGGCCTGTCTACGGTCCCCTTCAACGATCGTCGGCACCGATTGCGGATCAAATCCCGCCACAATGTCGGTCAAGATCCCTTGCGGATCCTCCGTGCGGGGATTGTCTGAGGTCACGATCACCTGATCCGACCACTCCGCTGCAAGCCGTCCCATCTGGGGTCGCTTGGTCCGATCGCGATCCCCCCCACAGCCAAACACACAGATCAGCCTGCCCTGCACCGTAGGCCGCACCGCCCGCAACAGATTCTCCAAGCCATCTGGCGTATGGGCATAATCCACGATCACCGTCAGATCCGCTCCGGCCACCTGCACCATCTCCATCCGCCCCGGCACCCCCGGAAACCCAGGCAGTAGATCCTGAATCACCTGAGGCTCGATCCCCACCTGTAGGACCGCTCCCACCGCTGCCATCAGATTGGCCAGATTAAACGCCCCCGCCATGGGGATCTGAACCCAGATCTCGCCTTTGGGAGTGTGTAACTGGGCCTGGATCCGATCCGATCCCAACTCCACCGCCTCCGGCCATAGATCTGCAGGTGCCTCTGCATCAAAACTTAACGAATAGGACCAAGGAGAGAGCTCTGCTCCCTCTGCTCGCAGCTGCTGACATAACCGGCGTCCTCCCGGATCGTCTTGGTTGATGATGCCACGCCCCTGTAAATACTCCGGACTGAACAGGGTCGCCTTGGCCTGCCAGTAGTCCTCCATCGTGGGATGGAAATCCAGATGATCTTGAGTCAGATTGGTCCAGACCGCCACCGCAAACTGACAGCCCCAGACCCGCTGTTGGGCCAGAGCATGGGAGCTCACCTCCATCACCACCTGATCACACCCTGCCCCCCGGATCTGATCCAGAGTGCGTTGTAGATCTACCGCAAACGGCGTTGTATGGTGAGCCATGATCTGAGTCTGCCCCGGCCAACGACTGTAGAGGGTGCCGATCAACCCTGTGGACCGGCCTGCGCCATTCAACAGATACTCGACCAGATGAGTAGTGGTGGT
Source organism: uncultured bacterium (assembly GCA_964429885.1). GTDB lineage: Bacteria > Cyanobacteriota > Cyanobacteriia > Thermostichales > Thermostichaceae > CAYSEO01. The sequence goes on along the minus strand of CAYSEO010000013.1, from coordinate 23,054 downwards.
CTTGCCATTGGTGCCCGTCACCCCAATCATCGAGAGATCTCGTCCTGGGAACCCATAGAAAGCCGTCACCAGCTGGGCACAGGCCTTAGAAACCTGATCCATTGGCAAACAGATCACCGGATCGACCTCTGCAGATACCTCTGTCTGCTGCCCTGCCGCCTCCGAGATCACCGCTGCTGCCGCTCCTGCTGCCAGAGCCTGCCGCCAGAAAGAGCCGCCGTCCACCTGTTCCCCAGGCAAACCGATGAACAGATCCCCCGGCTGGATCTGGCGGGAATCTGTGCTGATGCCGCTCACCCGTCCTTGGGCTTGGGCCACTGGGGGCAGCGGGAGCCTCGCCTGCTCGAATACCTCAGTTAAAGTTAGGGATCTCACCCCCAGGATCTCGCTCGGCCTCATCCGCCACCTCCCATCCCTCGATCAACTGTTCTGCGCCAGATTGGCTACCGTTTTATCAAAGCCCGCCCCTGATTGCTGGAGGGAAAGACCATTGACTACCATGGGATAAGCCGATATCCGCAAAATGGCTGAGTTGAGATCCAGATCACATATGCTAGAGGTCTGATCTGCTTTCTTAGTAGAAGATGAAAGAAACGGGAAGGACAAGGCCCAATTCCGTTAGGGATGAACGGTAGCCTCCCGCCCAGTCCACGATGCAAGCGATGACCTACGAGGAGGCGCTAGGCAACATGCACCCTGAGATCCTTGTTCCTAGCTGGATCCCCAGCCCAGCCCCAGAGCCTACCCTGCTGGGGCAACGGTTCCTACAGTCGGGTCTGCTGACGCAAGCTCAGATCAATCAGATAGTACGAGAACAACGACAAACTCATCTTAAGTTTGGTGAGGCCTGTCTAGAACGAGGTTGGATCACACCAGAGGTCCTCTATCAACACATCCCCAGCTACACCCTGGGTCTGGGGGAGCTATTGATATTGCGGGGCCACTTGGCCTTCGATCAATTGCGGGTGGCCCTGGCTCAGCAACGACGCTATAGGCGCAAGCTGGGAGAGATCCTGCTCTGGCGGGGGTGGTTACAGGCCACCGAGTTAGAAGAGATCCTCGAGATCCAACAGAGGGCTCAATCCCCACAGTTCGCCAATGCCTGGGAGGCCATTCAAGAGTTGCAGGTGATCCAAGTACCGGAACTAGAGGAGCTGGAGATCCCCGATACCCAACCTGGACCCTGGGCAGATCAGGAGGATCAGCTGGAGGGGATCACCCCAGAGACCCGTCCCTTGGGACGCCAGCCCCAACTACCGGCTCAGGTCGCGGCCCTCCATCTGCAACTGGAGATGCAGCAACGGGAATGGCAGGCCCAGGTGGAAAACTTGGAGATGCAGTGGACTGGGGCGGAACGGGACTATCAACGTCAGATCGCCCAATTGCAGGAACAACTGCGCTGGCAACAGCAGGAAAACAAAACGCAACAACAGGAGATCATCCAGCGCTACCGACGCCAAATTCGCTCCCTGGAGGCTCAGATCACCCAACTCCAGGCACAACATCAGCAGACCCAGGAGATGCTGGGTCATAGTCAGGCTCAGATTAACTCCCTGGAGGAGGAGATCCGTTGCCAACAGGATCGTCAGGACCCTCCTCATCCCGACCTTGACCCCCACTATCAACAACAGATCCAATCTCTGCACAGTCAGTGGTGTCAAGAACAACAGTCCCGTCAGCAGTTGGAAACCCTCAACGCCAGCCTGCAAGCTCAGATCCAGCGCCACAGTGACAAACTCAACCGCCTGCGTCCCCTGGCTGACCGCTACCGACAACTGGCCGATCAGAACCGCTGCTTGAGCCAGTCCCTGACCCAAAGTCAGGCCATGGTCCAGACCCTGACCGCTGAACTCGCCGCCGCCAAGCATCAGATCTTGATCCTCAAGGGGAAACAGACCCCGAGTTCCCACCTGCAGCCAACGTTACAATCCCTCACTCCACCTCCCCATGAAATTCGCTAAGCTCTGTGTAAGATGAATGGGGCTACCCGTCCCCTCTGAACCCTGACTGTTCCTGTAAATTTTCAACCTAGAGTCCTAAGCCCAACCATCTGTCCCCTGAGAGACTGAGCCATGTACCGCCCCACTCCTCCCTCCAGCAGATCTAATCCACCCAGACGGTCCCCCGCCACAGTCGAGGAGAAGCTCCCCGACCAGATCCTGATCGGCCAGCGGCTTTTGAAGACCGGACTGCTCACTCATGCTCAGAACGCCCAGGCCCTGCGGGAGAAAAAGCAGAACTATCTCAAGGTAGGGGAGGTCTGTCTAGAGCATGGCTGGATCACGCCCAGTAATCTATACGCACTGCTGCCCAGTACCTGTCTCGGTCTCGGTGAGCTGCTGATCTTGAGGGGTAACCTGACCTTTGAACAGTTGAAGACCGCCCTGGCTCAACAGCGGGAGTCCGATCAAACCGATCGTAAGCTAGGGGAGATCCTCCGGGACCTGGGCTGGATCGACGATGGCACCCTCGACGAAGCCCTTGATCAACAAACCCAGATCCGGGAGCTATTCTATCTGGATGCCTGGCAGGCTCTGCAAACCGTTCAGGTGAAACTTCAATCCTCCCCAGGACAGGTCTCGGAGCCCGCTCCCTCCCGTTCCCAACCCCAACGTCGCACCCAGCCAGAGTTACTCCAGATCCCTAGCCATCTCCAGGCCCAATCAGAGTTGAACGGCAAGGCCAAGGACACGGGTTCTCGGGTCCGCAAAACCGGATCACACCCATCAGCACCCGCTGAACCGGACACGGCTCCCAACTTGGCCACGAGTCAGTCGGTATCGAGACAGACCTCCCCCGCAGAGATGCCCGCGATGCCTGCGGTAGAGGCCAAGTATCAGAGCCGCATCGCCTCCCTGGAGTTGCAAATGGATATGCAACAGCGGGAGTGGCAGGCCCTGACTGAACAGATGAATCAGCAGGTGGCTGAGTTTCATGCCCGGTATCGGGAACGGATCGCCGATCTGGAAATGCAACTACAACAGCAACAGCAGGAACAGATCCCCACCCAACATCAACTGCAGTTTTATCAACAACGGGTCCAGAGCTTGGAGGCGGATCTGGCCAGTCATCAGGCCCAGAAGCGCACCGATCAAACCCTGATCCTCACCTTACAGGCCCAGATCAAACAGGTGGAGGCCGAGTTGGAACAAGCCCAGGAGCAACGTCAAAGGGAACAGGCCGATCTGCACCACCACTATCAACGGCAGCTACAGGAGACCGAGGTCCTGATGCAGCAACAACAGCAGGAGGCGACCTCCCAACAGACGGAATTGCACACCCGGCTGCAACGGGCGAAGGAGTGCATCGATAACCTCACTCTAGAGCTGGCGGAATCCTACACTGTCCAGGATCAGACCCAGAAACAGTCTGAAGAGGAGATTCAACAATTGAAGGAGGCCCTAGCCCAAACCTCAAGCCCAACCCCCTCACCTCAGGTTGAGGATCTGCAGGTGCAGCTGCGGGACGCCCATCACTTGGTGCAGGTCTATCAACAGGATCTGGAATCGCTACAGCAACAGCTCCAAGCCCAGCAGACTCAGAACCGCTGGTTAGCCGCCAAGCTGATCCAACTTCAAGAGGCTCCCTCCTCACCCCAAGAGCCCTTGGATCCGTCGGTCGAGGGTTCTGTCCCCACTGCGGCCCTAGAACCTCTATTGGCCTGCCTCCGGGCAGCAGCTCTGATCGACGAGGCTCAGATTCAGCAGACACTTCAATCATGGACTCCACAGGTAGAAGATCTAACCCGATTCCTCTCCACCCAGCTGGGGTTGTCTGAGGCCACACTCACCTTCTTTCAAACTCAATCCCAGGGCGATCTGACCCCCTCTCAGACCCTCCCTCAGATCCTTTTAGCCGCCGATCTGGTGACAGAGGCAGATCTCCAGATGATTCGACAACTCTACCCCACCCTCCTCCCTGATCATCTGGGTGAAGCCTTAGCTGAGCAAGGGGTGATCCGGCCTGGCACCGCCCAGTACTTTATCCAGTGGCTACGGGGCTAATCTCCCTGACCGATCAGGGCTGCCTCCTCCCGTCGACCTGCGAATGAGGGGCATTGGGGAGGCAGATCGAGAGCAGGAGGGACTATGGGGGTCAGGCTGCTAGGGCTAAAGAAGGCTTGACAGAAGGGGACATCGGTTCGTCCCACATCGGAGATGAAGGCTGCGGGGATCGTGCCCAAGTAGGCGGTGATCACCTGTTGACTGCGATCATCGGGCAGCAGTTGGTAGCGGAGCAGCAGGCGGTTATCGGGGAACCAGGCCTCGATCAGCTGTACCAGATCCTCCACTTCAAATCCAGGTTCCTCAGGATGGCGCACTAGATGAAACCCGATCAGCCGTTGCTGGCCAAAGTAAGCTTGGACCACAAAACCTCGGGCATAGACAGGAAACAGATCGGTCGCTTTGGGAGAGTAAACCGCCTCTCCTCCCGGCAGCAGTTGCCAGCGAACTCCACCGGGCTGATCTCGGACGACGGAGAGGGTCTGCCAGTTGTTTTGCAGGGCATAGTCCACAAACCGATCCTCCAACATGCCCAGGTACAACATCTCTACCGTTTGTACAGGGGGTCGGGCTCGGGTTTGCAGGAGGGGCAGGTGACGGATCTCCCCTTGTTTGAGGACGGAAACCTCAGCCTGCACTAGAGAATGATGCAGGTTCAGCCAGAGCAAACTGCCCAAGATCCCCAACCAAGCTGTGTGAGTGAGTTGGCAGCGCCACCTTGATCTATGTGTGGAGCCTCTGGATCGAGAGCACCAGAACAGGGGGGATGCCTCAGTAACATGGGGGATAGAGCCCATCCATATCAGGATCCCCATCCACCGGGGTGACGGACCGAAACCTGACATCACTGATCGAAGCAATGAGGGCACAGGCGAGAGTAGCTCTAAATCATGTGGGTATTCTAGTCTATTCGGTTTGTTACAGGTATACCCCGGATCATCGGAGTCGCTGATGGGCTAGCGCAGCGGTAGGACGGGCTGGCGTGAATGGGGAGTCGTGATCACTCGTCTCCTCGGCCTGGGGCAGGCACCACAATGCTTCCGGAGGCAGATAGGCCCAAACCCGTTGATGGAGCTCAAATCCCTGAAGAGGGGGTAACCAGGCTTGTAGGATCAGCCCGGAGTCAGTCCGCAGGGTCAGTCGCCACTGGGTACCTGTGAAGCGACAGGCGATCACTGAGACGGGCAGTTCGTTGAGCTGCTGCTGGGGAGAGGCAGCGATCTGGATCTGCTCGGGCCGGATCGTCACCTGAACAAGACCCTGCTGCCGGTGTCTCCAACTCAAGATCGGACCCGCATCCAACTCCAAACGGTGCCCTTGAGCCGATCCGGACCAGAAATTCACACCCCCAAAGAACCGAGCTGCTGCCTCCGATTGGGGCTGTTGGTAGAACTGCGCTGGGGATCCTAACTGATGCAGTCGGCCCTCAAACATCAACCCGATGCGGTGGGACATGGCCATGGCCTCCGCCTGATCATGGGTGACCACCAGGGTGGTGACCCCCGTCTCCGCTTGTAAACTCAAGATCAGCTCCTGCATCTCCTCCCGCAGGTTGGCATCCAGGGCCGAGAGGGGCTCGTCCAGCAACAAGACCTGGGGACGGATCACCAATGCCCGCGCCAGAGCGACCCGTTGGGCCTGTCCCCCGGAGAGTGCCCCCGGTTTCCGAGCGGCGAACCCCTGTAACTGCACCCGCTGTAGCATCTCCAGTGCCTGACGCTGTCGTTCCACCCGCGCGATCCCCCGCATCTTGAGGCCAAAGGCCACATTCTCCCCCACCGTCAGATGAGGAAACAGCACCCCCCGCTGCAGGACTAGGGCAATGCCCCGTTGCTCTGGGGGTAGCCGGTTCACGATCTGATCCCCCAACCGGATCACTCCCCGGTCGGGGCGGGTCACCCCGGCGATCATCTGTAGGGTGGTGGACTTGCCGCAGCCGGAGGGACCCAATAGGGACACCAGCTCCCCAGGTCGCACCTGCAGACAGAGATCCACGACCGCCTGGATCCCCCGATAGCATTTGTTGACCGCCTCTAGGGTCAGTGAGCTCATGATCGATACAGATGCCGAAAACGCCCTGGATCCAGTTAACCATTGGATCCTCTGACATATCTAGATACTTAGATAAGTCTCTGCTGAGAAAGGCCTGAGCTCGGTAACCTCGGCATCGACAGGTGATCTAGGTCACGGCAGGGGAGGGGATCCTCATGCCACGACTAAGGATAGTGAGTCACAAGGCTAGGAGGCCCCTTGATGAAGATCCAGTCCATTGTGATGGAGGTGTTGCGGTCAGGCCATCTGACCCGGCATCAGCAGCGTGCGATCGACTCCCTGATGTTGCGTCAGTGTGATGCTGAGGATATGGCGGCTCTCGATCGATTGACGGACGCTTTGATCTCGGGCCAGGTCCAGCTGGTGGAGGGCACTGCTCCCCGATCTCAGGAACTCTCATAGACTTAAGATCGCCTGTGAAATTTAGTATTTAATATTTAACTAATGCATTTGGGTCAGTAACCTGTTATGACTGAGGATACTTGTCACCAGGACAGGGTATGACAAGACCTCGGGACCTGCAGGAGATCCTCGATCTCAATCCACTCTGGATCAACTCTTCAGCTCCGTTAACTGAGGGTTTGGCTCTGTTGCAGTCGGCGACCCCTCAACGTAGTTACATTCTGGTGGGTGCCCCCGATCGGTTGCTGGGTCTGGTGACGGAGCGACATGCTCTGCAGGGCTGGTCTCAATTGGAGGCTATCTCATCGATCACGGTGGCCCAGGTGATGGATCCTGTCCCCTCGGCCTTAGGATTGGAGGACTTGAGAGATCCCTTGGCCCTCGCGGAGCAGATGCAGCGGCAAGGGATCCGATTTTGGCCGGTGCTGGATGAGTCCGATCGGGTTCTGGGGGTGATCCGGTGTGAGCAGCTTCTGCAGGTCTGTTTGCGGAGGCGAGATCGGGAATCAGAACGACAGCGACAGAGGGAGTTCCAGTTTAGGATGAGTATTGAGCGTTCCATTCCCATCGGGATCGCGGCGGCGGATTTCTCTGGGCATCAGATCTACGTCAATGACACCTTCGCTCAGATGTTGGGGTGGCCACCAGAGGAATTGTTGGGTCAGGCTCCTCCCTACCCCTATTGGCCCCCTGAGGAGATCGAGAACATCACCCGTGCCTTTGAGGAGGGATTGGTTCAGGGCAGACCTCCATTGGGTTGGGAGTTGATCTTTATGCGTTGCAATGGGGAGCGATTTCCGGTGCGGATCCTGGATGCCCCTTTACAGGATGGTCAAGGGAATTTGATCGGCATGATGGCCAGCATTCAAGACATTTCGGCGGAGAGGCAGTTTCTCTCGCAGATCCAGTTTCAGGCGAAGATCCTGGAACAGGTCAATGATGTTGTGATCGCGATCGATAATGATTTCAAGATCAGCTACTGGAATACCAAAGCGGTGGAGCTGTATGGATTTACCCAGCCAGAGGTTTTAGGAAGATCCTTACAGGATATCGTTCAGTACGCCTATCTCCGACCTGAAGATGAGCAGATCGCCATGATATCTATACAAGAGAAAGGATTCTGGCAAGGGGAAGTGCTCCATTACAAACGATCGGGAGAGCCCATCTTAACCGAGGCCAGTGTCAGCGCCCTGAGTGATGATCAGGGGTTCCAGATCGGATTACTGGCAGTGATCCGAGATGTCACTGAGCGCAAGCAAATGGAGAGAAGTTTACAGGAGAGTGAATCCCGATTTATGAATCTAGTGGCCAATATTCCTGGAGCAGTATTTCGCTACGTCTTACATTCAGATCATAGCGATCAAGTGTTGTATATGAGTCCGGGCTGTGCAGGTCTTTGGGAGGTGGAGGCCGAGACCGTACAGGCTAGCTCTCAGGTCTTATGGGACATGATGCACCCTGATGATCTACCCGCTGTGGCGGCATCTGTCCTGAGCTCTGCTCGTACTCTTGAGCCTTGGGATCATGTTTGGCGAATCATCACTCCCTCGGGTCGCTTGAAGTGGCTGCAGGGGGCGGGGCAACCCCAAGCTATGGAGAATGGGGATGTGATCTGGGATTCGATGATCTTGGACATCACCGATCGAAAACGGACGGAACTGGAGCTGGAACGGCAGTTGGAACAGACTCGGCTCCTCAAAGAGATCACTCAGGGGATCAGGAAGTCCCTCGATCTACAAGCCATCTTTGATGCAGCCACCACTGGGATTGGCCGACTCCTGCAGGTGGATCAGGTGTCCCTCAATCAATATCTGCCTGAGGAGAAGCTCTGGAGGTGTCTTGTGGAATACAACGCCACGTCACATCTGTCACAGGCTTTGGGACTTGAGATCCCAGATGAGGAGAATGAGATTGCAGAGAGATTAAAGCGCGGTGAGATCGTTCGTATTAATGACACAGATCAGATCAAGGATAAGTTAAACCAACAGATCGCGATTCAGTTTCCGGGGGCCTGGTTATTGATCCCGATCCAGGTGGATGCTCAAACTTGGGGGGCGATCTCTATCAACCAATACTATCGTGTCTATGAATGGCAAGATCACCAGATCGAATTGTCCCAACAGATCGTCGATCCATTGGCGATCGCGATCGCTCAAGCACAGTTGTTCAAACAGCTGACTGATGTCAATAGTGAGCTTACCTATCAGGTGGAGGTCCGCAACGCAGAGCTACACACCATGATCACCTATGAGCGTCTGTTACGTCTGATCACAGATGATGTTCGTTCCAGTCTGGACGAGAAAGAGATCCTACAGGCGGCGGTGCGAGAGCTCACACAAGTGCTTGATCTCAGTGCTTGCCTGGTGTGTCTTCTGGAGGAAGATCAAACACATTATCGGGTGGCTTACGAGTGTATCGGATCCGTAGAATCCACTCAGGGACGAACCTCGACGATCAATCCCATCACTTTAGCTCAATTGCACCAGGGCCTGACCCTTTACTTCACCACCGATCATCCTGTAAGAGGTCTCTGTACTGTCGTGGCCTGTCCGATCTGGAAACAGGAGCAGCTATTTGGATTCCTCAAGTTAGTGCGTCCTCCAAGACAAGGCTTTTTATTGCAAGAGATCCGCTTAGCAGAGCAGGTAGCCGGGCAATGTGGCATCGGCATTCGTCAGGCTCATCTGTATCAATCTGTGCAACAGCAGGTGGATCAGTTAACGGAACTCAATGAGCTGAAGGAGGAGTTCCTCAATTTGGTCTCCCATGAGTTACGCACCCCGTTAACCAGCATGAAGATGGCCTTGACGATGCTAGAAGTGGTGGGGTTGACCGATCCCCAAATTCGCTATTTTGCCATGCTCAAACAAGAGTGGAAGAAAGAATTAGATCTGGTGAATAATCTATTGGATCTACAGCGATTAGAATCCGGCAAGCGCACTTTAGAACTGACTCAGATCGAACTACAGGACTGGATACAGGAGCTGCTCGCCCCATTTGATCTACGGTGTCAGGATGAGGGTCTCGCCTTGAGCGCTCACCTACCTGATGCCCCCTTAACCCTGATCACTGATGCTGCTCTATTAGTGCGGATCCTGAGCGAGTTATTGAACAATGCGATCAAATATACTCCACAGGAGCAACAGATCCAGTTGATCGTGACTCCCCTGTCTCCTCATATTCACTTCCAGATCATCAATACGGGCGTTGAGATTCCAGCGGATCAGTTGCCCCATATCTTTGAGAAGTTCCATCGGGTCGCGACGCTAGATCGCTATCAACGGGGTGGCACAGGGTTGGGGCTGCCACTGGCCAAGAAAGGGGTAGAGCTCTTAGCAGGCCAGATCCAGGCCCACAGCAAGAATAATTCGACCTGTTTCTCTGTGGTTTTGCCTCAGGATCTGTCCCAAGCTCTGCAGCAGCATGAGTGATGAGAGACATCAATACAGCGGGATCTGGGGATCAATCTGGTTAGACCAGGCATCAATGCCCCCGATGATATTGCTCACCTCCGTAAAGCCCTGTTGCATCAACCACTGCGTCATCTGTGCCGATCGCATCCCGTGATGACACAACACATAGGTAGGCTGATGGGGATCGAGCTCCGTCAGGATTGGTGCTGACCAAATCTCATATTGGCTGAGGGGATAGTTCCGAAACCCCAGATGATTGAGATTAGCGATGGCTAACTCCTGGGGTTCACGCACATCAATCAACTGTAGCGATCCCTGGGTTTGGGATTGCAGGATCTGATGCAGATCTTGAACGGAGATTTGTGGAAAGGACATGTCTATAACTCTATGACTCACTGGGTATCAGCCGGGATCGAGGCTGTGAACATGGTATCTAATTGGTTGGGAGAGATCGACCGTACTAATCTCATCGGTAGCTCCGGTTGACTGATCGATTGCACATAGGTTGGGCTAAGGTAATCGGCAAATCGATCCTGTTGGCTGACATGGGTCATGAAAAAGGCGGTGGTCATCTCCCTCATATAGTCACGGGCCTCCTCCAGTCCTGGCCCCAATAATAGCTCCGGGATCGGCACCACTCCCTGTCCCTCTCCCCCCAGAAAGGAGAAATGAGTGCCTCGCTCCACGATCAGGAGATAGCGGTTGGGATTCGAGATCTGACTAAAGGGAAAGATCTGCTCTGGAGAGGGCGGGGCAAACAGATCCTCGGTGCTGGTGACGAGGGTGGTGGGGACTGTGATGTTAGCGAGCCCTTCGCCTGCAGGGCCAAAAATAGGGGTCGTGACGGGATTGACCGAAAAGACAGCCTTGATCCGATCCTCCTGGAACTCCACAACTGGAGGGGGCTGATCGGTGATAGTAGAACACTGCCAGATATTGGCCAAGTTGAAATTGTAGGTTTCTGGTTGCCGGATCCGATCACATAACTCCTGTAGGGCGGACCAGTTGAGCTCAGCCCCAGCGGTGGCCAGGACGGTATATCCTCCCAAGGATTGGCCGAACAGACCGACTCGGGACAGATCTAATCGGCCTCGTAAGCGCTGATCCGACTCGGAAAGACGTTCCAATTCATCTAACAGAGCGGAGAGATCGAGCGGCTGTTGCACCCAGGAATTAGGCTCAGGTGTGGTCCCTAATCCCATCAGAAACTTAGCGATAGTCTCATCACTACTATCTGGGAACTGCAGGGTAGCTGTAGCAAACCCATGGGAGGCCAGATGCTCCTCCAAATAGGTAAAGGTCTCTAATCCTGAGGCCAACCCTGGAGCGATCAGGATTACGGGTGCAGGCTCAGATAGCTCCTCTGGTAAAGTGATCTCCACTGGAATCCGGGGCCGACGGGCTCGACGGGAGTTGACAAAGGTGAACCCAAAGGTTTGGGATGGGTAGGGACCTGATCGAGACAAGCGAGGCGAAAAGGGCAGATCTGGATCGACAGATCGACTGGCTTGGGCATTGAGGGACTCCAGGATCGTGGCCTGTTCTTGAAACACCTGGTTGGCGGCATTGACCGCTGCAACGATCTCTGCCACATCAAACTCCAGGGTCTCGCCCCCGTACCGGCGCAGGATATTCAGGATCGTCAGCCCCCCTGGATCATCTGCTGCCTGGATCAGGGCTCCCCGCAGGTAATGAAAGCTCACTTCCGGGGAACTGCTCTTGATCACGGTCGAGATCTCCCGCAGCAAGGACTCCCCCAGTTCGGTATAGGTGAACTCAGCCACTAGAGTCGGGTTGAGGGGAAACTCCCGGTTGAGCAGATCCCGTAGATCCTGCAGTTGCTGCTCGGTGGCGAAGTTGGCGTAGAAGGAGAAGTCATTGGTAACCCGTCCCTGCTCCGCCAGGATCTCCAGATCCCGCACATCCAGAGAGAGCTGAAACAGGGGAGGAATGAAGAAGCGGATCCGTTCTGCCCCTTGGGCTGCCATCGTTCCCAGCACAGTAGTGGATAGAACTCCGATCCCGAAGATCAATCCGAGTTGTTGACCCCTTCGTTGTAACCCAGAGATCCTGTGTACCTGCGTCATCGCCCTAGATCCTTCCCGTCCTCTGTTGAGATCCATAAGCCAAGGATAGCGAACCTAGGGTCAGCCTGATCCAGACAGATCATACCTATTCAGCCATTTTTTAGGTCTGGATAATCTTAGGTCTGAGAGTCAAGGCTGCTCATTGAACGATCTGCTGAGCCGATCGGTCTAAGATCATGAATTCTCGAAACGGAGCCCGATGATGCATCGTTCACTTCTCCTGGCCCTCAGTAGTTTGGCCCTGATCCTGACCCAGCTCCCTGCTCTCAGCCAGCCCCAGGGCAAAGGCCCCCTCTGGGAGTCTCTGGATCTGAGCCCCGCACAGCAAGAGCAACTGGAACAACTCCGCCAGGAGCGCCAAGCTCAGTTCATGGAGATCTTGACGGAGGATCAACAACAGCAACTGGAGGATCTGCGACAAACGGGGGCGGTGGGTTCTGGGGTGCGACGACAGCTGAATCTGACTGAGGATCAAAAACAGGCCCTGCGTCAGGTCCATGACTCCTCAAAAGTGGAACTGGAATCGATCCTTACCCCAGAACAACAACAGCAATTGACCCGTGCAAGAGAGAAACGGCAGCGTCGCTCCGGTCTACTAGAAACAGATCCAGATTCCATCGAAGTCGATCAACTGGGGCAGTGATCCAGATCCATCACCACCTGATAGCGTCGCTCTAAAGCCTCGATCTCGGGGCTGAGACCTTTGTCCGCCATTGACTGCCATGAAATAGGTGCTGTCGGAGGGTCTCGGTCGAGATCAGGGTAGACAAGGGCAGGAATCCTTAGGAGATCAATAACACCTAGGGGGATTAACCCCGCATTAAAGCGGATGTGCTACCAATGATCATTGTCTCTGGTATTTAGATCTGATGATGGCACTCAAATTCTGGTCTCCTCTCCTGATCGCTGTGGGTTTAATCAGCCTTGGGCAGGCTCCCCGGATCACACTCCCCGCTGCAGCTCATGAGGGAGAGGATCATCACCATGGCGAGGAGCACGGCGAAGCAGATCACCAGGGTGAGGATCACCATGACGAAGATCAGCAGGGTCAGGATAGCGATGAGCCCCATGTCTTTGCCACAGATGGTGTCGAGATCATTCATCCCTGGACTCGGGCCACTAATGGATCAGAGAGCCTGGTGTTTATGGAGATCGAGAATGACTCTGGGGAGACCCTTGAGCTGATCGGCGGTCGCAGTGAGGCAGCAGCGGATCTGGAGGTGGTGGGGGTGCAATTGAACTCCAATGGGGAGCAGGAGTTTGTGCCCCTGGGTCCCGTGGTGATCCCCCCTGGAGATTTCGATCTCGATCCCAATGGGGTGGCTCTGCAGTTGGTGGATCTAAATCAGGATCTGGTGGAGGGCAATCGTCTGGTGGTGTTTGTAGAGTTTGAGTCTCTGGGAGAGATCCGATTGGAGGCAGATATCGAGGCCGCCGATGCAACGCAGCACAGCCATGCGGGTCATGCTCACTGATCTGGGTTAGAGAGATGGATGGACCTTGGATATGACGATCGAGGGTCCTCCGATCTCAACAACAATGATCCGCCGATGATGCCTTGCCTGCGAGCACCTCAAGATAGCGAGGAGCAACTGAGTCAGTCAGCCACACACCATTATCAGAGCGATAGAACTCAAATCCATCCTGATGCATTTGGGAGGCATAGATCTTCAAGATTACAGGTTTACCATGCCGCATACCGACCTGGTGAGCCGTCGCCTGATCAGCAGAAAGATGAACATGTTGCCGACTCATCTTCTGTAAACCTGACTCCAGAATAGAAGCCAAGAATCGCGTTGCTGTACCGTGATATAAACTATCAGGAGGGATCGACGGCTCTATCCCCAGTGATACTTTAACAGAATGTCCCTGATTCGCTCTGATCCATCCATCTTGGATAGTAAATCGCTGCTTATCGTTCTCTCGTACAACCTTTTCCAGATCCGCGTGAGAGATCTCATAACCCTTTGCCGCTAAAGCTGCCAAGAGAGTAGAGATCAAAACCCATCCATTTGGATCCAACTCAATGCCGATCTCTTCTGGCCTGTGGCGCAGAACTAAGCTGAGGAGTTTGCTTATCCGTACAGTATCTTTACTCATCTCGATTCCAAGCGTAACGATTTGATCAATGGCCCTGTATCCCCGAAAGGGAAGATATTCTAGGGTTCCCCACAGTAGGCGATCAGGTCGATCTCGATATCTCCCAAACCCGCGAGGGCGATCACCCCTACCGTTGTGCGACAGGGCAAGCGATCGGGAGAGAAGTAAGAGCTATAGATGGGATTAACCTGCGTGTAGTCCCGAAAGTCCGTCAGAAAGATCCGGGCCATCACCACCCGATCAAAGCCAGCTTGAGCATACTCCAGCACCAACTTAAGATTCTCCATCACCCTTTGGGTTTGCTCCTCGATCGGTCCCCGCCGGATCTCCCCCGTCTCCGGATCCTCGGGCAACTGTCCAGTGACAAAGAGAAGATCCCCCGCCCGCACTGCATGGGAGTAGGGGGCCACAGGGGGCAGTTGTTGATCGGGCAAGGTGATGTACTGCAGCATTGCGGCATCTCAAGGTGAAGTGCTCTCTAATTATCCCACCAGTGATGTCACTCAGCCTGGGTCGAGATCTGCAAGCCACTCAAGGCAACCTGCAGCGCCTACAAGTGATCAGCTATTCCTGTTGTCCCAAGATCTGACTCACCTCAGTCAGAGGAAGATCGAGTAGATATGCGATCCGATCTGGAGTTAGTCCCTCCCTATGTAAGCTAGGGACCAGTTGTTGTTGAGTCTGTTGTCGCCCTTCCTCTTGTCCTTGTTGTCGCCCTTCCTCTTGTCCTTGTTGTCGCCCTTCCTCTCGTCCCTCAGCAA
>CAYSEO010000013.1:0-8135 GCA_964429885.1 uncultured bacterium | reverse complement strand
GATCCCGCATCTGTGCCGCCTGAGCCAAGAGCGAATCCACAAACCCCATGGCCTCTTGAGCCGAATGTCCCGCCGTCAACTGAGCCAACTCCTCCCGCCGTTCCGCCTCCGAGAGCAGATCCACCTGTACCACCGTGCGCTTCTTCTTCACCTGCTTACTAACCCGCATATGCTGATCCGCCAGGGCCGCCACCAACGGTTGGTGAGTCACACACAGCAGCTGATGATCTTGAGCGATGGTGCTGAGCTTGGTGCCGATCGCCTGGGCCATCTTGCCCGACACCCCCGCATCGATCTCGTCAAACACCATGGTCGCCACCGGATCCACCTGGGTAAACACTGCCTTCATCGCCAATAGAAACCGGCTCATCTCCCCGCCGGATGCGATCGCTGCCAAGGGTTGCAACGGCTCCCCTGGATTGGGACTGAATAGAAACGTGATCTGATCCGCTCCCTCTGCCATGGGTGAGATCGGCTTGATCTGTACCTCAAATGCGACCTTACTCATGCCCAACGGTTGTAATTCACTGATCAATCGCTTCTGTAACCGGGTAGCCGCTTGGGATCGGAGCCCCGTCAACTGTTCACAGACCTGCTCTACTGTCTGGCGAGCCGCTGCTACAGAACTCTCCAACTCCTCCAAACTGGTGCCCTCATCCTTGAGACTATCCAGCTCCATCGCCACCCGATCCGAGTGGGCGATCACCTCCGCCAAAGTGGGTCCATATTTACGACAAGCTTGCTTCAACTTCACCAGCCGCCGCTCGATCTTGTTCAAGCGGCCCGGATCCACCTCCAGATCCTCCCCGTACTGTTGTAGCTCTCGCCCCGCCTCCTCCACCTGGATCAGAGCATTGTTGATCATCTCCAATAGGGGCTGTAGCTCCGGATCCCACTCCACCATGTCCTCCAGCACCCGCTCCGCCTGGCCTAATAGATCCGCTGCTGCTGGCGCATCCTCCTCCCCTTGATAGAGCAATTGATAGGCCTCGTAACTTTGCTTCTGTAGATCCACACTATGGGCCAACCGATCCCGCTCCTTCTCCAAGGTCTCGATCTCATCAGGCTCCCCCAACTTGAGGCTGTTCAGCTCCTGAGATTGGAACTCTAGAATATCCAGACGCTGCAGACGATTCTGTTGATCCGCTTGACGAGATTCCAATGTAGTCTTTAGCTTGTGCCAGATCTGATGAGCCTCCTGCACCTCCTGCCGTACCAAGGCCAACTTCGGTCCCCCAAAGCCATCCAACCATCGCCGCTGAGTATGTGGATCCTGGAGATGGATCGTCTGTCCCTGCGCTGTGATCTCCACTAACCGACCCCGCAGACCCGCCAATTGTTGTTTATTGATCAACACCCCATTGATGCGAGAGCGGCTGGTGCGGCTAGCGATCTCCCGAGAACAGACGATCCCCTCATCTAAGGGATCGATCTGTTGTTGATGTAGCCATTCCTCCAACACCGGATCTGGGGAGAACACCGCCTCGATCATCGCCTTCTTGGCTCCCGTGCGCACCGACTTGCCCGAGACCGTCCCCCCTAACGCCGCATCCAGAGCATCCAGAATGATCGACTTGCCCGCCCCCGTCTCCCCCGTTAACACATTCAACCCCGGACTGAAGTGGATCTCCAGGGACTCGATCAGGGCAAAATTCTCAATCCGCAACAGCTTCAGCATGGAGCAGGATCAGCAAGGTTCTCTGTAACGGTAGCGCAGAACTAGGCGTTCCATGCCAGCCTCACCCGACTGAGCTCCCCTACCCACACAAAAGGACAGGCTCTCGCCTGCCCCAGATCATCGATTGTTGAGTTAGAGTCAGAGTCCTAGCCACCCATAGCCAGAGCCGAGTTGAACCCGCTCAAGATCAGATCGGCATTGGTCATCAACAAATAAGCCACCACAGCACCACCGACGCCACCGATCAAGAAGCCCGCCGAGAACTCGCTCCAGCCCTCAGAGTCGCCCACCGGAGTATCCTTAAGGACCGTGACATAGCCATAGATGGAGAGAGCGATGGTCATCAGGAGGATCACCGCACTGGCCCCCAGCAGACCCACCACCTGACCGACGGACTCATCCCGCAGAGGACCAAGGGTGCTGAACGGACCCACCAGCCAGTAACCATGGGCCATACCGATCTCCAGACCCCGAGAGATGGGGGCCACACCGGGACGATTGATCGGCAGCCAGTCGATAAATAGCTTAATGGCTGGGGTGTTGTTGATGGGGGTGAGCAGATCACTCACCTGAGGATCGGGGGCTGAGATGTAGGGAGCCCGAGGATTGCTTTGCACCATAAATCAGTTTCCTATCGAGAAGATCAAAAGCAGACAGCAAGGTTTAGATCCCAAACCCGAGATCTAGAACGCCAGGATGTCGGGGAAGAAACGGTTGATCTCAATGAACAGCGCCAGCACCACACTGGAAAACAGGACCAGAGCCACCGGAGCTGTGGAGAGAAACTTTGTAAAGTCCGCCATGGGAGTTTCCTTTTTACTCGAAGAACGCTGCGAATCCAACCAATCAACTGATTAGATCTCTAGATCGAGAAACCTCAAACGCTAGATTCCCCACCTAGAGATCCCGCCGTCGCTAACGAGGAGAGATCGGCACCGCTTCCTCTTTCTCCCGGATCTCACCGCTGGCGATCTCCTTAAGGGCAGCCAGGGGCCAGGCCAGAGAGGCAGAGAAACACTGCAGAGCCAGGGGCACATCGATATTGCTCTCCTTGGCCTCAGGGTTGCTCTCAGACTGCACCTTATTCAGGTACATCCGGCCCGACCAACCCAGCCAGCCCGCCAGATACAGAAACGCGATCCCCGGCAGAATGAACTCGCCCGCATGTCCCCAACGACCATCGGTGATCAGGTGGGGCAGGCCATCCTCACCACACAACAGGTCACTGTAGCCTTGGAAACGGCTCTGGGTCCGCTTTAGCTTCTGCTGGTACACCTTATACAGATCGTTGCCGGGTTCTAGCGACTCCAACTTGGCTTCCAGAGTGCCGACCCGATCGTCAAATCGCTCCTGAAAGGCGGGTACCTCGCTACAGGTCTGTAAGCCCATGAGGGTCTCGGCCTTCGCCGCCGTGGCACAGCCCAAAGCGATCAAACACGCCAGGATCAGAGTTAACAGTCTTCGCATAGGTTGATGTCCTTGACGTCAAAAGCAGGTGTGATGAGTGATTCTCCCTAAGGATATTCACTCATGTATCAGGTAGTGTCACCCCACTGAGGGCAGCAGACACGAAAGGTTTGTACCATACTCCCACCCTGATCTGTGACGCTATGGCCACAATTCTTAAGAGATCCCCACAAAAGCTGAGATTCTCACTAAACTGGAAGTATGCCTATCATTCTCGCTATCGAAACCAGTTGCGATGAGACCGCTGCCGCGATCGTAATAAATCGACATGTTTTGAGTTCTATTGTTGCATCTCAGATCGAGATCCATCGGCCCTTTGGGGGGGTGGTGCCGGAGGTGGCCTCTCGTCAACATGTATCGGTGATCCAAGCGGTGGTGGCTGAGGCTTTGGAGCAGGCGGATCTGACCCTTGAGCAGGTGGAGGGGATCGCGGTGACCTGTGCTCCGGGCTTGGTGGGGGCGCTACTGGTGGGGCTGATGACGGCGAAGACTTTGGCTCTGGTTCACAAGAAGCCACTGATCGGGGTCCATCATCTGGAGGGGCATTTGTTCAGCGGGTTTTTGACCGATCCGGATCTACAGCCGCCCTGTTTATGCTTATTGGTTTCGGGGGGGCATACCAGTCTGGTTCATATTAAGACCTATGGCGAGTATGAGACTTTAGGACAAACGCGGGATGATGCAGTTGGGGAAGCTTTTGATAAGGTGGCGCGGCTGATGGATCTGGGTTACCCCGGTGGTCCTGCCATTGACAAGTTAGCTCAGCAAGGGGATCCAGATCGGTTTGCTTTGCCCCAGGGAAATGTCTCCTCCGGTCCTTACGACACCAGTTTTAGTGGCATTAAGACGGCCATGTTACGCCTGATCCAGAAGCTCAAGCAGACGGAGGCGGAGTTACCTTGTGCGGATCTGGCTGCCAGTTTTCAGGCTACGGTCACCCAGGTTTTAACGACCAAAACGATCGCCTGTGCTCAAGATCTGGGGTTGAAGTCGGTGATCGTGGCGGGTGGGGTGTCGGCCAATCGGGAGCTACGCAGACGGTTGACTGAGGCTGGGGAACAGGTTGGGATCCAGGTGATCGTACCGCCAATCTCGCTATGTACGGATAATGCTGCCATGATCGGGGCTGCAGCTTCTTCCCATCTAGAACGAGGCGAGATCTCAGATCTATCTTTGGGGGTGCAATCACGACTATCTTTAGAGGCGATCGGAACTTTATATGGATAGGGAACAGGTGATATCAACTTCTCTTTATGACCAGGATTTCCATGCCTGGACTCAGGATCGGCAAAATTGCTTTGACACACACTATATAGACTGTATAAACGTTTTTGCTGATCTACTTATCCTGCGTCTCCTTGAGGAAAATCCCAGCCTTAAGGCTGATCTCGAGACTCCCCTACGACAGGGATATCAGAACGGTAGAGATCTCGCCATGGGAGAAACCGACTTACCTGAGTCAACGTTTCCTCAACACTGTCCTTACCTGTTCGATCAAATCTTCAGTGAGTCCTTTTATCCCGGAGAACCCAGCGATCTGCTTGGATAAAGGAAACTCTATCGTTCAACACTGGATCCGTTAAGACAGCTCACACCTCCCAGGAGATTCACCCCATTCGTGAGACGATCGAAACGGTATGAACCCAAGCTAGGGTAGAGCAGATCCACTCAGAGGTAGGGCGTATGTATGTACCGCTTTGGCCAGGACGGGCCTATCCCCTTGGGGCCAGCTGGGACAGCAAAGGAACCAATTTTGCCCTGTTCTCGGAGAACGCCACAGCGGTTGAGCTCTGCTTATTTGACTCCCAGGGGCAGGAAACCCGGATCGAGCTCCAGGAGGTCAGTAACTTTGTCTGGCATGGCTACTTGCCTGGGATCGGACCGGGTCAACGCTATGGCTTTCGCGTCCATGGTCCCTATGATCCCGCCAAAGGTCACCGCTTCAACCCCAACAAGTTGCTGATCGATCCCTACGCTAAAGCCCTGGAGGGGGATCTACACCATGGCCCCGAGATCTTTAGTTATGACTGGCAGGATGAGGCTGCCGATCTGTCCTACTCCGATCTCGATAGCACCCAGCAGATCCCCAAAAGCGTGGTGATCGATGACAGCTTCGACTGGGGTAACGATCAGCTGCTGCGTACCCCCTGGTATGAGACCGTGATCCGGGAGACCCATGTCAAAGGTTTTACTCAACTGCATCCCGATATTCCACCCGATCAACGGGGCACCTTTGCGGGCCTGGCTCATCCTGTGATCACCAGCTACCTACAATTACTGGGAATCACGGCGGTGGAACTGATGCCTGTGCATTATTTCCTGCTGACTCCAGGTCATCTCCAGGAGAAAGGGTTAATCAATTACTGGGGTTATGACTCGATCAATTACTTTGCTCCCTTTAGCGGCTACTGTACCAGTCGGGATCCGCAGGCTCAGGTGAATGAGTTTAAGGAGATGGTCAAGGCTATGCATGCTGCCGGGATCGAGGTGATCTTGGATGTGGTCTACAACCATACGGGGGAGGGCAATCAGATGGGTCCGACCCTCTCCTTCCGAGGGATCGATAATGCGGCCTACTATCGGTTGGTGTTGGAGGAGGAACGCTATTATATGGACTTTACAGGTTGTGGCAATTCTCTCAATGTCCGACATCCTCAGGTGCTGAAGTTGATCATGGATAGTCTGCGCTATTGGACCTTAGAGATGCATGTGGATGGCTTCCGCTTTGATCTGGCCTCGGCTTTGGCGCGGGAATTGTTTGCGGTGGATAGTCTGGCGGCCTTCTTCGATATCATTCATCAAGATCCAGTGCTCTCTGATGTCAAATTGATCGCTGAGCCCTGGGATGTGGGGGAAGGGGGCTATCAGGTGGGCAAGTTCCCTCTGCTGTGGTCGGAATGGAATGGTAAGTTTCGAGATACCGTCAGGGATTTTTGGCGAGGCGTTGATAAGACCTTAGCAGAGTTTGCCTATCGATTTACGGGCAGCTCCGATCTTTATGAAACGAACGGACGTAGCCCCAGTGCCAGCATCAATTTCGTCACCGCCCATGATGGCTTCACCCTCCATGATCTGGTCAGCTATAACGAGAAACATAACGAGGCCAATGGTGAGGACAACCAGGATGGAGAGAGCTTTAATCGCTCCTGGAACTGTGGGGTAGAGGGAGAGACCGAGGATCCAGAGATCCTCAAACTGCGTAAGCGGCAACAACGTAACTTTCTTGTCACTCTCTTTCTCTCCCAGGGAGTACCCATGTTGTTAGGAGGAGATGAGATCAGCAGCAGTCGGGGCGGCAATAACAATCCTTATTGTCAAGACAATACCATCACCTGGCTGGATTGGGATCTGCAAGATGAGAACGCAGCCCTGCTGGATTTTGTCCGGGAGCTGATCTATTTCCGTCATCGCCACCCCACCTTCCGCCGTCGTAAGTGGTTTCAAGGTCGAGCCATTCACGGATCCGGGATCCACGATATCGTCTGGTTCAACCCCAATGGGGAGCTGATGACTGAGGATCAATGGCAGGTGGGCTACGCCAAGGCCATCGGCATCTTCCTGAACGGAGAGGAGATCGTCACCCCAGGAGAGCGGGGAGAACGGATCATGGATGACAGCTTTTACATGCTGTTCAATGCCCATTATGAGACCCTGGAGTTTCTCTTGCCCTCAGGTCTAAATCAGCATGAGTGGGGAGTTGTGATTGATACCACCAGATCTCGACTGGTCAAGATGGGCAAACGCTACACCGAGGATAAACCGATTCAGGTTGCGGATCGATCGATCATGGTACTGCGCAAGCGGGATCTGTTGGCTGGACTGTTTCAAGAGAAACTCAAGGAAGTATCAGAGGTTCCCACCTGAGGAGCACTGTTTACCACTGGGATCCATGAGGTCTGTGGGTCGGCGAGCCCATGGTAGAGTAATGCTGCCCTTTCCGACTCTGAGTGATGACCTCCCTGCCTCTCGAATCTCTGAGCCCAGAACTGCTGCAGCTTGCCACTCAGGCCGGTCAAGCGATCATGGAGATCTATGACCAAGGCGATGTGGAGATCACTCAGAAAGATGACAATTCCCCTCTGACTCAGGCGGATCTGGCCTCCAATCGGGTGATCGTGGCGGGACTCAAATCGCTAGATCCCCAGTTGCCGATCTTATCGGAGGAAGCCAAGGCCGTTCCCTATGAGGAGCGTCAGGGATGGTCTCAGTTCTGGCTGGTGGATCCATTGGATGGCACCAAGGAGTTCATCAAACGCAATGGGGAGTTCACCGTCAATATCGCCCTGGTGGAGAATGGTACCCCAGTGTTTGGTGTTGTTCATGCCCCCGCTATCCACACCACCTACTGGGGAATCTCTGGAGTCGGTGCCTTCAAGCAAACCCAGACAGATCCTATGCCCCAACCCCTCACCACCCGAGCCTATCCTGAGCCGATCCTGAAGATCGTGGCCAGTCGTTCCCACGCTGGGGCCGAGACGGGGGCCTTTCTGGAGCAGCTCAAGGCCGCTCAAGGGGATCTGGAGGTGGTGTCTATCGGCAGCTCGATGAAGCTTTGTCTGGTAGCCGAGGGATCTGCTCATCTCTACCCCCGGTTTGGACCCACCATGGAGTGGGATACGGCAGCGGCTCATTGCATCGTGGTGCAGGCAGGGGGACAGGTTACGGATCTGCAGGGACAACCCTTGCATTACAACAAGCCCGATCTCCTCAATCCCTACTTCATGGTGGCAGGCCAGTCGGTCACCTCAATCTGGCCCAGTTTGGTCTGAGGTCTGATCCAGAGGACAAAGGATCACTTCGTGCCGCGAGTGGGATAGTTGCGCTGCAAAACGAACTTCAGGGCCCCGCCATCTCCTTCAAGGGCGGACGTCCAAAGGGAGCATTACCGATGTTGATGTAATAGAGGGTGCCAGCCTGTTGAAGTTTGCCAGGGTGTCCTTGAGGCTGGCCAGGTAGGTTTTACAGATCGGACAGGCATCAGCTTCATGCC
>CAYSEO010000012.1:0-26262 GCA_964429885.1 uncultured bacterium | reverse complement strand
GATGAGGCCCAGGAACAGATCGCGTTTGCCGATGTGATCTTGCTGAATAAAACGGATTTGGTGGATCCTGCCGCACTGGAAGATCTGGAGCAGAGGATCCGATCGATGAATATCATGGCTCGGATCTATCACACCCAGCAGGCGGCTATCCCCATGGAGTCGGTGCTAGGAGTTGAAGCTTTTGAACTGCAACGAGCTCTGCAGATCGATCCTCAGTTTCTGGATGAAGATGCCCATGAGCATGATGAGTCCGTCCGATCCGTCTGTATTTGTGAGGAGGGAGCTGTGGATGGGGAACGGTTGAACACCTGGTTAGGAGAGCTGTTGCAGACCCAAGGTCCCAACATCTTCCGGATGAAAGGGATCCTCAATCTGGCTGGAGAGGAGCGGCGGTATGTGTGCCAGGGGGTGCATATGTTGTTTGATGGAGTGGCGGATCGGCCCTGGAAACCGGGGGAAACTCGCAAGAATGAATTGGTGTTTATTGGACGGGATCTGGATGAAGCCCAATTGAAGGCCGATTTTCTAGGGTGTTTGCGCTGATGGGGATGGGACAGCAGGTGATCAAGCCCCTATGGCAGGCAGGTCTGTCGGATTATGTCACGGGAGTCGCGTGGTCTCCTCAGGGTCAGATCCTGGCAGTGACATCAGCTGCAGGGGAGCTCATGCTGTGGCAACGGGACACCCACACTTGGTTTCCCTTGATGGTCAGGAAAGATCAAACCCTGGATTGTTTGGGGTTTTCCGCTGAGGGGCGTTATCTGGCTGCTGGAGGACAGGGTCGGGTCTGGATCTGGGATCTGAGCCAACCAGGGTTGTTGATCGAAGACATGGATCTGGGGCGGGTTTGGGTGGATCGGTTGAGCTGGAATCCTCGCTCACCTCAGTTGGCTTTGAGTGTGGGCAAGTCTGTTCAGGTTTGGGATGCAGACATTCATGACGTCACGGTGACTTTACCGTTTGAGTCCTCTTCAGTGCTGGATCTGACCTGGCATCCCAACGGACAGGGACTGACGGTAGGCGGCTATCAAGGGGTCAAGATCTGGGACAACCGAGACTGGGATGAGGATCCCTATGTGTTGGAGATCCCCTCTGCCACCTTGGCGGTATCCTGGTCTCCGGAAGGGCGCTTTTTAGCTAGCGGCAATCTGGATCGAACCATCGTGTTAATGGAATGGGGCAATCCTTACCCGTGGGCCATGCGGGGGTTCCCTGGGAAGGTGCGACAGCTGATCTGGTCCGATCGATTAACGGCAGCTCAAGCGCCTCTGTTGGTGGCATTGACGGGGGAGAGTCTGGTGGTGTGGCAGAAGGAAAAAGGGGAGGAAACGGGATGGACCGCAGAACCCCTATCCGTACATCAGGGAACGGTGCAGGCCGCTGCCTTTCAACCGGGTTCGTTTCTCATGGCCTCTGCTGGAGCGGATGGGTGCCTATTTGTGTGGCAGAAGCCAGGGGTGGTAGCTCAGATGGAAGAGGGGGTGGAACAGGGGTTTTCTTGTCTGAGTTGGGATCCGCAGGGAAAACTACTGGCCGCTGGAGGTGAAGCCGGTGAGGTGCTGATTTGGAAGAGGAATCTGCGCGGGAGAGGGTTTGGCCGATCCAAGTAAAGCACCCAGTCCAGTCAGATCACTCGTCATCTCCATGGTTGACCCATGGGATGGCAGAAGTTACCCCTGAACCCCCTTACGGTCCAGAATACTGCCTATCTGACCTGATCCAAGATCGCCTTCAAGATCTGACCTGCTCCCTGCTCTTTCAACTGTTCCGCCAACTGGATCCCCAAGCGCTCTGGATCCTCAGAGGGACCACTGACCTGATCCCGGATCAACTGCTGGCCATCCAGACTGGCCACCATACCGATCAGGGTCAACTGCTCCCCCTCGATCTGACTGTTCACCCCAATGGGCACCTGACAGCCTCCCTCCAGAGTCCGCAATAAAGCCCGCTCCGCCAGACAACGCTGCTGGGTTTCCCCATGGATCAACGGCTGGATCAATGCTTGTGTCTCTGGATCACCCTCCCGACACTCGATGCCCAAAGCCCCCTGACCCACCGCATGGAGACAGATGGACGGATCAATCGCCTCATGGATCCGATCGTGAAAGCCCAATCGTTCTAAACCGGCCACCGCCAGGATCAGCGCGTCATAATCCCCCTGATCTAGCTTGGCCAGACGGGTGTTGAGATTGCCCCGCACATCCTTGAACTCCAGATGGGGGAAGCCATAGCGTAACTGAGCTAGACGCCGCAGAGAGGAGGTACCGATCACCGATCCCGCTGGCAAGGTGTTCAATTGGTGCTCCTTCAAACGCTCATGCACCACCAGAGCATCGGCAGGATTCTCTCGTGCCGTGATCCCCGCCAGGATCAATCCCTCCGGCAACCGAGTCGGCATGTCCTTGAGGCTATGCACCGCCAGATCGCTGGTGCGCTCGATCAAGCCTAGCTCCAGCTCCTTGGTAAACAACCCCTTATCACCGATCTTGGACAGAGCCACATCCAGGATCTTGTCCCCCTGGGTAGACATGGTTTGTAGCTCCACCTGGATCTGAGGGTGATGATCCTGCAGACGCGCCTGGACCCAGCGAGATTGCACCAGGGCCAGATCGCTCTTGCGAGTTGCAATGCGCACTAAAGTCTGAGAGGACTCCGCAACACCCACCATCCTGATCGATCCACCCAACGAGACAGCCTCATCACCATAGCTCAAGCCCCGCAAGCTGCCTATGGGTTTGTGACGGAACGAGATACTTCCCCGATCAAGCACTAGGGATCTGAGCCTTTCCGTTTGTCGCCACAGCCCTTACCATGGATCACGGTTTTGAGACCCGTTCATCAGCGGACCGATCTATGGAAGAAACGAACTCCAGCCCCCAGTTGCTGCTCAAGCGCAACATCCCGATCAAGGTCACGGTCACTGCCCTGTGGAAGACCGAGATGCAGGAGCACCTGCAACGCCAGATCAGTGAAATGGATTCCAAGGTACAGCAGCTGGAATTTCAGGGCAAACGAGCCATCGCTGAGATCGAAAAGCAGGCGATGAACCCTGGTAACCCCCAGGCCACCCAGCAGGTGGACCGGATCAAGGGCCAAGTCAACGAACAGAAGATCAAGTTACTGGATCAAAAGAACCAACTGCTGCAGCAATACAACACCGTCAGTAACCTGGAGCTCAACCAGGAGGTGGTGCAGGGCAATGTGGAGAGCTTCTTCCGGGTGCAACAGGGGGACAACCTGATCAAGCGGATGCAGGTGGAGATCCTGCTGGAAGATGGGATTATAAAAGAGATCCGGGGTACTCCCTAGGGTAGAGCCATGGCTCTTCGCCAAGACCCTCCCTGGGCTCTGGAGCTCACTCTGATGTGGAAGGATGATTATGGCAGAGTCAATCTGGCTGGACTGTACGCCTCTGGATGAGCTGCAGCCGCCCCACTGGCTCCTGACCCCAGCGGAACGCCGTCGGCTGAAAGCCATTCTGGTCCTGATCGCGGTCTGGGGCAGTGTCACTCTGTTTCATTGGGTTCCCATGACACAGTGGCTGGTGCTGGGTCTTGCCCTGGGTCTGGCGATCCAGGGGGGACTGATGCTGAAGGGAGATCCAGATCCCCTACCTACCCTGTTGCCCTCGGTAACCGATCTGCAGCTCGCCTCCGCTGCCGGGCTGCCCCCCGATCTGACCCTGCCTGTTGTCACAATCTTGATCCCTGCCAAGAACGAGAGCGCCGTACTCCCCCGTCTGCTGCAGAGCTTAAAGCAGCTGGACTACCCCGAGACCCATCTCGACCTATGGGTGATCGATGACGGGAGCACGGATGGAACCCCTGAGATCCTCCAGCGCTATCAGGCTCAGATCCCCCATCTACATGTCTTTCAACGACCGGAAGGATCCCGAGGGGGTAAGTCGGGGGCCTTAAACCAGACCCTGCCCCAGACTCGGGGTGAGGTGATCCTGGTGTGTGATGCGGATGCCCTGGTGCCGCCGGATTTCCTCCGATCCACCTTGCCGTTGTTTGCCGCTCCCGGATCTCGTCCGGTGGGGGCGGTGCAGGTGCGCAAGGCCATCCTGAATGCCGATCAGAACTTTTGGACCGCAGGCCAACAGGCGGAGATGGCTCTGGATCTGTTTCTGCAACAACAACGTACCTCCATCGGTGGGGTGGGAGAGCTGCGGGGCAATGGTCAGCTGGTGCGGCGGGAGCTGTTGGAGAAGTGCGGCGGCTGGAATGAGGCCACGATCACCGATGATCTGGATCTGACCTTCAAGTTACATCTGGCCGGAGTGGATATCGCCTTTACCCCTGAGATCGCCATTCAGGAAGAGGGGGTGACCCGCTGGATCAGTCTTTGGCATCAACGCAGTCGGTGGGCGGAGGGAGGCTATCAACGCTATCTGGATTACTGGCCTGGGATCCTGCGCAATGGTATGGGCTTGGCTAAGAGTCGTGATCTGTTGCTATTCTTTGTCAATCAATATCTCTTGCCCATGGCGGTGGTGCCCGATCTGTTCTGGACCCTCACCTACTCCCATCGTCCGGCCCTCTTACCTCTGAACGCGATCTTGCTGTTTCTCACCCTGGCCTCTCTTTGGGGAGGAATGCGCCAGATCCAGGGTCTACGGGGCTGGGCTTTGGTCCGGAGAACGATTCTGGGATTGGTCTATATGTTGCACTGGCTGCCGGTGATGGTCGCTACCACCGCCCGGATGTGTGTCCAGCCCAAGCGGCTCAAGTGGGTCAAGACGGTCCATCAGGGCACGAGTCCAACCCCATAACTACATGCATAGATTCATCCAGGCGCTAGACTATAGCATGTCCGCCTTCACTTACCCCAGCAACACCTATGGAGATCCCCGAGATCAGGGCACTCGTCGATCAAGCGCTGGCCGATGGCAAGCTGACCCAGCAGGAGATGGACGAGATTATGAAGGCGATCATGGCAGACAATGTGGTTTCTGCCGAGGAGCTGCGGGTGTTGGATGAGATCGAGCGCAAGATCCTGGAGAACGAGGTGGATTTAGAGTGATCCCGTGACTCCCCTAGCCCTGAACCGCCCATACCTGTCCCTGTCGATCGAATAGCACCACACCCACGGGCAGTTCCCGCTCCCCATATTTGCGGATAAAAGCCTGGGATCGGCTCTGAATGTGAGCGGCTAAATTCTGGAAAACCCCTGTGGCCAACCCGGTCTCGATCAACAGGTCCTGAGCCTGATCAACCGTTGGCTTCTGTAATACCTGCAGGGCCAGCTCTGCCGTTGCTCCCATCCGTAAGGCTGCCGCTGTCAGGATCTCTAAGCGACCATCCGCCACATGACTGGAGGTATTAAAGATCCCCCCAGCTAACTTCAGCAGCTTGCCATGGTAGCCGATCAACTGCACGGAGCTGGCTCCTCTCACCGCCGCCTCCACCAGTAGAGGCCCGATCCAATTGGCTGCCTGTAGGATCCGCTCCGGACTCGCACCTAACCGCTCCGCCACCTGGCGTCCATGGCTGCCGATACACAGCACCGGATCCGGATGATGAGTCAGGATCCGTTGGAGATCTTGGCGAGCTTGCTCCAGAAAGTCCTGTGTAGCTGCCGGTTGAGGGATCCCCTGGGTGCCCACCAAAGCCAATCCCTCCAGAACACCGAAGGCCACATTAGAGGTGCGCTGGGCGAGGCGTCGGCCCTCTGGTAGGATGATCCGCACCTGCAGGACTCGATCCGCGGGTCGCAGCGGTTCCAGATTGGCCGTAAACAGGCGACGGGCGTAGTCATAGATCGCGGGGGAGCCATCGGCGCGATGTCCCAACCCCTCCCCCCCCAACAGTTGGATAGGAGTGGAGAGATCTCCTTCGGCCCAGCTCACCCAGGCCCAGATGGGGGTTTGTCGGGTTAGATCTAGATTCTCCCCCGGATCACTGCGGGTGATCCCGAGAGCATTGTCCCCGTTCAGCCGGGCTACCTGTTCAACCTCGATCTCCTGGGGCTCCTCTCCTTGCAGGAGATCGATCAGAACACTCAGGGTGGGAGTGGCCGGGATCCCCACGCAGAGGTGGTGTAGAGCGGCCTTGGCGGCTGCTACTGCGAAGACAGGAAGTGTATAGCCGGAGTGAGCCATGGCGATCAGGGACAGACCATCGATCAGAAATCAGCAAACAGGTGGAGCGGACTCTCTTGAAACTTCCCCCAAAGACAGATGACGTAACTAAGCTAACGTTTTGCGAACCCCAGACCCAAGCCCAGGATCTGATGATAGGTCTGAGAAATGGGTGGTCTCTGGCGTTGGGCCTCGATCCCATGCTTGTTCCAGGGCGCCTCCCTGCCCACCGGTCAAAGGTTAAATGAATCAGGATATCAGCGGGGGATCCGCAGATGATCCATTTCAATAGAGTCAGTAGCGCTTACTTTCAGGCACCTATGAAGGATCCTAATCCCAACCAACTCGATCACGTGCAGGAACAACTACAACTATTGCATCGGAGCCTCGAGCGGTTGCCTGAGCAGATCGCAGCCATCATTCTGGCGGCACAAGAGGTGAAACAACCCGCCTCGGTTCACTCTGCCTCAGCCTCCGGGGGGTACTCCCCCAACAACGGCCAGGGCAATGGCCAGGGTCGTAGTCCTAAACCCGTCGTTGAGGAAGAGCATCACAGCTTCCTGATCGATGAGGGCATGGTGGATGTGGGTAGCCGCAGCTATGGTCATGAGATGGCTCCCGAGGCTCAGGTGCAACGGCTCACTGCCCAGCTCACCGCCGCTTACAACCGGATCGCCGCTCTGGAGGAACAGTTGCTGTCGCAACGCATGTCTCAGTGATGTTCATGAGACTCCACTAGGCTTCCGGCCTAGCCTGGGGCTAACCGGAGAGTCTCTCTGAAGAGAGAAAGCTGGACCTGTGGATCGCCATCACCCCTCTGGGGGATCAGCCACCCTCAGGCCACGCGGGGTTGGACATCCTGGACATCAAAGCCCTGCTTACGCAACTCCTGATCGAGTAACAAAGTATTATCCACGAGATCGACGAACAGGACCCCATTTAGGTGGTCAATCTCGTGTTGAATGACGCGGGCCAGCAATCCAGTGGTCTTGACACGTCTGGGACGCCCTGTCTCATCCTTAAAGGAGACCACGATCTCGTCATAGCGCTTGACATCACAGTAGACCCCCGGAATGCTCAGGCATCCCTCCTGATCGAGGATCACCTCACCGCTATAGTCCTGGATCTCGGGGTTGATCAACACCAGCGGCGGGGCCTGTTCCTGATCGGGAGCAACATCGACGACGATCATCCGCTTGTGAATGCCCACCTGAGGTGCGGCTAGCCCGATCCCGTCACAGCTGTACATGGTGACCAGCATGTCCCGCGCCAGTTGCCGGATCTCCTCATTAACCTTAGCAACCCGCTTGGCCGGTTGTCTTAACACCTTGTCACCCATGGTATGGATCTGGAGCGGTGGGTGCTTGAGCTTGGTTTTGGGGACAGTGATCGTTACAGCCATAGCAAAATCCGGAAATAACCTGGGTCAGGGAGCGGTGCATCAACATTTGTTTCCCCAGACATCTTAACCCAGCTTGATGGAAAGGACATTCCCGGCGTTACTCTGGATCCGATTCCTGCCGGGTAGCAGCGGCCCGTTGTCGATCGATCCCCTGCTTGAATCCCAGGGCAACCAGAATATTCGAGAGGGTCAGAAAAGCCTCCGCCCCCCCATGGAGCCAGTCCACATTGGCCAATACAGCCTTGTATTGGGACTGAGCATAGATCCCTGCCGGAATGGTGACGATCACGAACACCAACAGAGCATAGAACCCGATCAGAGCTAGCCGAGGGGTCTCCGGGGTGCGGGTCAGGAACCACAAAAAGATCAGATAGGGAAATAGGGAGAGGGCGAATAGGCTTTCCTGGCTCATGATCTCACCTGGGGTCCGTCCGGCTCTGTGGTCTCTCCTTTTGGGATCTCCTGTAGATCGCCCGACCGACCGCGCCAGATCCAGTAGGCAGCTAAGGCCAGGGTGCAGTTGCCCAGCAGAGTCCAAGCCGCCTGTCCGGTCACGATCCAGCTCAGCTCGGGGGCGTTGTCGAAGAAGTGCCAGGTGAGAGCGCTCATCGCCCCCAGTAGGGCGGGCAACATGGCCCAAGCCAGCCCTCGCCATCGGGGATTGCCGGTTGCTTTCGCGTAGGACCACACCAGCAGGATCGCCACGATCCATTCAATGACGCTGGAGATATGGATCCACCAGGTGGGTAGGGAGAGGGCGTGCATGGGCTTGATCGGGTCCTCTAATCTAATCCGTGAGAGAGCTACGCAGTAGGCTACGGTAGGTGGACTCCTGGAGCAACATCTGTTTGTGAAGCTTAACCAGAAACTCCTGAGCCTGCTCATGGCTCATGCGGGCCACCATCGATTCAAAGGCCCGTTGGCGAAACTGTTGCTCTAGGCTGAAATCGGCGGACTCGTTCATGGAACACGATCCCTCTTACTGGGTTTGCGGTGCGATCAGCTGCGATCATCAAGGGGTGCAATCATGTTGTTAAGAATCGTAACACTAAGGCCGTCAAGCTGGCAAATTGTGCTGGGTGAACCTCTCCGAGGCTAGAGATCGGGGGATGGAGGGTCCCAGATCGGTGGACGAGGGTGGGGATCCGGTGCAGAGGGCAGACTAAATGAAGCAGACCCTGTAGAGTAAAGGTAACCAGGCCGTTTTCCTGTCCTTAGAAATGGTATCGAACCCCGAGACCGGCACCTCTTCTTCCGAGGCCCCCAAGGCTCAGGCCAGCATCGGCACCGGAGGTCTCCGCGCCCGCATTCTGATCGTGGATGATAGCTACATGGTGGCGGAGATGCTCTCCAATTTTTTGGGGAAGCAGGGATGTATGATCTCCTATGCCCTGGATGGGGCAGCAGCGTTCGATCTGGTCAAACAGCAGCCTCCCGATCTGATCATTGCGGATTGGGTGATGCCGGGATTAGATGGCTTGGAGCTGTGTCGGCAGCTGCGGGAGTCGCCGGACTATGCCTGGATCTACTACATCATCATGACCGCCCGTGAGGGCAACGATAATATGGAGCGGGCTCTGGAGGCGGGGGCGGATGAGTTTCTCTCCAAGCCGTTTCAAGCGGCGGAGTTGATGACTCGGGTGCGGGCCGGGTTACGGATCGTGGAGATCCGACGGCAACAGCTGCTGAAGGGTGCCCAGATGTTGAAGGCGGGGCGGGAGGAGACCTCGATCGGATCCCGACAGGATCTGGTGAGCAACTTACCTCAAAGCATCCACTACAGCCGTGCCCAGGTGGAGCCCTTCAGTCTCTTCATCTTGAGACTGGCCAATCTCGGTCAGCTGAATAAATCTCTGTCTGCGGATCAGAAGCAGACCTTGCTGAGCCAGTTCAACCTGCGGCTGATCGCTAATCTGCGGGAGGGGGATGGGGTGTTTCGTTATGATGAGGGTCAGTACATCGTGGTCCTGTCCGCCACCACCTTACCGGCAGCTCAGATCGCGGCGGAGCGGTGTTGTCAGCGGATGGTACAGCAGGCTTTTCTGATCGATGAGACGGCGGTGGAGGTGCAGCTGCAGTTTGGCACGGCCTCTCTGGAGGCGAGTGATGATCCTCAGGGGATGGCCCTATTGCGGCGGGCCGCTCAGGTGATGCGGGAGAATAAGCAGCAGGCGGGGGCGATCCTCTCCTCCCCCCTCACCCAGGCCACTCAGGCGGTGACAGCGGAGATGGATCAACAGATCCGAGATCGGATGCGGGCCATGGAGGCGGAGAATCTGGAGCTACGGCTGCGCATCGGTCAGTTGTCCAAGTTGGAGACGGAGAACTATCAGTTGAAGCAGAAGATTCAACAGCTATCCGCTCAGTTGCGTAGTAAGGGAGCAGGATGATCACGGGTCAGACGACAGTGTTGGGGCTGATCGGGGATCCGGTAGCCCACAGCCTCTCTCCGACGATGCAGAATGCGGCTCTGGCGGCGATGGGGGTGGATGCGGTCTATCTGCCGTTTCCGGTCCAGGGGGCGGCTCTACCACATGCGTTAGCGGGGTTGGAGGCGATCGGGGTGCAGGGATTCAATGTGACGATCCCTCACAAACAGGCCGTGTTGCCGTTGTTGAAACAGATCTCTCCACAGGCACGGGTGATCGGGGCGGTGAATACGGTGTATCCCACAGCTGGGGGGTGGGCTGGCACCAATACGGATCTGGAGGGATTTCTCTCCCCGTTGCGGCAGTTACAGGGGATCGAGTGGTCAACTCAACGGGCCTTGATCCTGGGTTCGGGAGGAGCAGCACGAGCGGTGATCCAGGGCTGTTTTGAATTGGGGGTTGCTGAGGTGCGAGCGGTGGGGCGCACTTGGGAGAAGGTACAGCGGTTACAGCTCACCTGGCCTCAACTGCGGGTCTATCCCTGGTCCAAGCTGGGGGATCTTTTGCCGGAGGCGGATCTGTTGATCAACACTACGCCGATTGGGATGGAGCAAGCGGGGACAGATCCCCAGAGTCCTTTGAGTGAGGCGGAGGTCCGGCAGTTACCGACGGGGGCGATCGTCTATGACCTGATCTATGTTCCCAACCCAACTCCGCTCTTGCAGTGGGCAGCTGAGGCAGGGTATCACAGCATTGACGGCTTGGAGATGTTGATTCAGCAAGGGGCGGCGGCGTTATCGATCTGGTTGGACGGGAGAACGGTGCCCGTGGAGGTGATGCGACAGGCAGCTCGGGAGCGGTTGGGGCTGATCTAGAAGCGATGGATCAGGTCTCGGCCTGATCAAACCCGTCCTAGATATTGCAGACGCCATTGCTGAGGACATCACGATCGTCTGACCTGGGGCTAAGTAGATCAACAAAAACGTTTATACAGGCTATACAGTGCATGTCAAAGCAATTTTGCCGATCTACTTACGCCTGATGCGGGTGTCTCAATCGGAGTGGGGACTGCAATGATTGAGGATGGAATTATTTTTCAGTCACAATGTCAGAACTGTCTGGGGTCCACTGTTTCGGATCGGAGGGTAGGAGTAGGGCTCGATGATAATCCACCTCCGCTACAAAGGCGCGGGCGATCTGGCGACTCTTCCACCCCTTCACCTTCAGCTTTAAGGAGGCACTGTTATTCCCCGGCAGATCCACCAGGGTCTTTAACGATCGGACCCGGAGAGTGATTAAGGAATGCACCAGCCGATACTCAAAGCTGATCGCTGCGATCTCAGCGAGAGGGATCGTCACCTCCTTTAAGCCCGTCTGGATCAAGCCCAACACCCGCGTCTGGACCTCTAAGATCACCTGATCCGGCTCCAGACGAACCACCCCATTTGCCTCCCGAGCCCCCCACCAGTTGATGCCCGTCAATACGACTTCCAATGAGTCCACCTATCCTCCTACCGATCTAGCCCTCAGCCACATATCATCCTTCAGACCTGCAACCAAGCGCATTTCTGCCCGTGAAACTGACGGTCTGGTTGACTATGATCGGAACTGACCTACACCTACCATCCTAGCCAGGGCCTCGCCACCGGATGAGATCTCTCGTCACCGAACCGCAGCCGCAACCCACCCCCGGTCACCAGCCGATCGTGGAGTTACGTGGTATCTCCAAGCGCTTTGGATCCAAAGTGGTCCTCGATCAGATCAACCTGCAGATCTATCCTGGGGATGCCCTTGGATTGGTCGGTCCCTCGGGTACCGGCAAGTCCACCTTACTGCGGATCATCGCCGGTCTCACCCTACCGGACGCTGGCGAGGTGTACTGGGCCGGGGTGCCCCTATCGGAGATCCAACGCCAACATCATCGCAAATCCCTCCGCATCGGCATGGTCTTTCAACAGGCCGCCCTGTTTGATTCTTTGACCGTGGGGGAGAATGTGGGCTTTACCCTGTATCAACACTCCCGTTTATCCCGCCTACGGATCCGGGATCTGGTGGAGGAAAAATTGGCTGCGGTCGGCCTCTCCGGGATTCAAGATCAGCTGCCGGAACAACTCTCCGGAGGCATGCGCAAACGGGTCAGCTTCGCCCGCGCCATCATGGAGGATCCCGATGATCCCTCCGATGACCCCCAGATTCTGCTCTACGATGAGCCCACTGCCGGACTGGATCCCATCGCCTCGACGGTGGTCGAAGATCTGATTCGGGATCTGCAACAGGGCAAGCGGGTGTGTGAGACTTATGCCATCGTCACCCACCAGGACAGCACCATTCGTCGCACTGCTGATCGGATCGTGATGTTGGCGCGGGGCAAGATGCAGTGGCAGGGCGGTGTTCAGGACATCGATCGATCAGAGAATCCGTTTGTGCGACAGTTTTTCAGTGGTAGCGTTCATGGTCCAATACAGGTGGTGGGATAACCATGATGCGTTCACGTGCGATCCGAGAGGGTGCGGTTGGCTTACTGGTGCTGGGGGGCGTCCTCAGCTTTGCCGGTCTGTTTGCCTGGGTTTATAACCTGCAGTTGGGCACCCGTGGCTATCGATTTACGATCCGCTATCAGGCAGTTTCCGGTCTGGGGGAGGGGGCCAATGTTCGCTATCGAGGGGTCAATGTGGGTCGAGTGACCGAGGTTATCCCGAGGACTGACGGAGTACAGGTGGATGTGGAGATCGGCGGCAATACCCGGATCCCCAGGGCCTCTACTTTCGTTACCAGTCAGACGGGACTAGTAGGGGAGACCGTTCTAGAGATCCAGCCCAATCAAAATATCGATCCCACCCATATCCCTGGGGATCCTCTCGCCCCTGACTGTGACAGCCAACAGTTGGTCTGTGCTGGGGACACTGTACTGGGGGTCACTGGGGTGGATTATGGTCAGCTGTTGACCACCATCGATGAGCTCTCCCGTCGATTTAACGATGATCAGTTCTTCGAGGCGTTTGAGTCCACTCTGGCGGGGATCAGTCAGGTCTCTGGGAATGTCTCCTCCCTCTCCACCACGATCGAGGCCAAGGTGGAGGCCATTGACACCGAGCAGCTGGATCTGTCTGAGTTCACCAATGCAGCTCGCTCCATCCAAACGGCGGCCCTATCGATCCAGGAGGCCGGCACCCAGCTCAACAGCCTGTTAGGGGAGAATCGGGCCAACATCAACACCTCCGTCCAGAATGTCCAACAGGCCACCGAGCAACTCCGCTCCCTCTCCGCCTCCCTGGCCACATTACTGAGCGATCCTCAGATCCAGACAGATCTGAGAACCACCCTCAACCAGACCGCCGTCGCTGCCGATAACGCCGCCGCTGCCACCGCCGATCTGCAACAGCTGACCACCGAGCTCAACGATCCGGGCACCATGGCCACCCTGCGGCAGACCCTGGACTCCGCCCGCATCACCTTCCAGAACGCCCAAAAGATCTCCGCCGACATCGACGAGATCACCGGGGATCCTCAATTCCGAAATAACCTGAGGGATCTGGTCAACGGCCTCAGCGATCTGGTCTCCTCCGCCCCCACCAATCCTGATGATCCCTTCACCGCCCCTGCTCTATTCACGCCTCACACGCCATCCGAGTGGGTGTTGATCGAGCCTGTCTCTGATCCATCCCAACCTGATCCATCCCAACCTGAGCCACCGGATTTGAAGGTGATCGAAGGATCTCAGGAACTTTCTGAGACAGTAGCAGGTCGGGGAGAGGAATGAAGACTCGTTTAACGAGGATGTCAATGGCCTGATCCATGGGATCATAGGGTGCTCCTGCCTCCCAAACAGTAAGAACTTATGGGTTTACACAGGATCAGAGTGTAAAAAAGTCGTGAATCCTGGTGAAGCGGATTGATCTGATGGGGCCTGATCTCAGGTATCAACCCTCGGGAACTTTCTGAGACCCGCCTGAGTCATTAAGGAATGTAAAGACTCGTCATGCGAGGATATCCGAGATGCGTAATCTACTGACCCTGTCTCTGTCGATCGTGGCTGCCGCCTCCCTGGTGATTGCACCGGTCTATGCTCAGGACAGCATGGAGGACATGGCCGATATCGTCACCGTGGCAGTGGAAGCGGATGACTTTGAGACCCTGGCGGCAGCTCTGGAAGCGGCTGATCTGGTGGAGACGCTGCAGGGTGAGGGACCCTTCACCGTATTTGCTCCTACGGATGAGGCCTTTGCGGCTCTGCCCGAGGGCACCCTGGAGACTCTGCTGGAGCCTGAGAACGTGGACCAGCTGACGGCGATCCTGACCTACCACGTGGTGGCTGGGATGGTGACCTCCGAGGACATTGAGCCTGGCGAGGTGGAGACTGTGCAGGGATCCGCGGTGACGATCTCCGTCGAGGACGGCACGGTGATGGTGAATGATGCCACTGTGGTGATGGCGGATGTGGAAGCCTCCAACGGCGTTATCCACGTGATCGATGCGGTGATCCTGCCTCCTGAGGAGTAAGGTAAGTCGATCAGCGAAAACGTTTATACAGGCTACACAGTGCATGTCAAAGCAATTTTGCCGATCGACTGACTTGGGGATGAGCAGGGCGTGACCCCCTGAGATCCCACTTCAGGTTTTTTGCCGATCTCCTGATCCCCTGCTCTTGGAGTGGGGGATTTCTAGATCAGAGCTCGAAGCTAGGAGATCTAGGGATTGCAGTAAAAACAGGTACTGGGATCAGCCGTCGTTTGGCCAAGAGGGAAGAGCACTTCCTGCTCATGATGGCAGTGTTTGCAGGTATAGAGATAGGCCTTTGGATTTGGGGTGGGAATGCCACAGAGACCACAGGGCAATCCCTTCCGAACCTGAGTGACAGCAAAACCGGGATAGTGACAGGCAGGACACTGCTTTTGGAGCTTACGGATCAGTTCTGTCGTCGCTTGGGCGATCACCTGCATGCGTGTCGGGTTGACCATGGCCCGCATATCGGTCTCGACCTGGATCGTTCCTACCTTTGGATCCTGCAATAGGATCTCGATCTGTTGGATCAGATCAACCTCTGTCGTGATTCCCTTGTGGATCCGATCCGGTGGGGAGCTCACTACCAAACCATGGGCGGGGAACCCGACCTGTTTAGCAAAGGTAAGAGCCTCGTTGATCGATCGGATACTCTTGGCGGCAAAGTTAGTTTGAGTCGATAGCACTTCTCCCCAAACCTCTAGGTCATGGTCTCGATCACAGAGGATCACGATCTCGCGATTACAGGGAATGAGCGGTGAGGCCGGGTGGGGTCCGAAGCTCCCTTCACTGGCCACCCCCAGGGTTGCCCCCATGAGATCCATAGCCTGTTGAGCTTTGAGACGAGCTGTAGTGATCTGATCGGCAGGACGATCGATCTCGCGGGTAAAGGTGCCAAAGGCATCGGTATTCAGCTGCGGGGGTACCCAGGTCTTAACACCTAGATTGGCCTCCAATGCAGGGGCGATCACCTCTTCTTTACGGTGCATGGTGGCGATCACACAGTCGCGCGTGGCGAAGAAGTCATGGAGTGAGGGAGGAGACTCTGTCATAACCATCTGTCATCTGTACCGGGGGCAAGGGCATGACGCATCAATACATAATAATGGCTGTCTGCCTGTTGAAGCTGTGACCAGATATTTCCCTCAGAAGCCTGAGATTGAGCCTGAGAAGGGTTTACCCAGCCGACAAGACTCCATAGAAATACTCCTGCAACACATGGGTATTGATCACCAAAGAGCTTCATGGGAATGGTATCCTTGCTTGCCTACGACCTACGACTAACAGGGTAGTCGTCTGGGGGGATGGTCATTGAATTGTCAGGTATTGTGTTGGGATCGCCACTTCTGACCTAAACTACCCATAGACCTGGTGTACCTTTTCTAGACTTGACGAGGAGTCGAAGATGAATCTGCTACTGATCCTGCTCGGGGTGGCGTTGGGAATCATCTTGGTGGGGCTACTGCTCTGGTTCTGGCTACGCAGTAAGATCAGTTCCTTTGTCGAGTCGATCGCCAATGCCATTCAAGGACTGCAAGGAGGGGTACCGCCCTTTCGGATCAGTCTCGCCCAAGTCTCCTCACCCGACTGGAGACAACCTCAGGTGATCCAATCCGTTACTGCAGCCCTGCAAAACCTGGGGTATCAAACCATCGGGGATTACGAGATCCCGGAGATGGAGCAGACTTATCTCAGGGGGTTTTGGCATCCTCAGGAGCAGATCTATGGTGTTGTCTACGATCAGCCCCAGATCGGTGTATTTGCGGATCTGGTCCAGGATCTACAGTCCGGCCTCCATCTCACCGTCAGCTGTGCCCCAGAGAGCGGTCTGACCCAGCCCGAGTTCAACCTGTTGATCCGCCTGCCCCTGGATCTAAGCTCCGATCCCTCGACCATCGGACAACTCCATGGTGAGCTACAGCGCACCCGTGGGGATCAGAGCCCGGTCCCATTGACCCCTGAAACCTTTGTGGATCGGTTCACCCAAGCCTACGCCCGTGAGATGGATTGGCGCATCCGCAAGGGGGGAGTCAGTGCCGAGGAGGTGCGACAGGTGGCCCGTGTAGGCGGGATGGAGGAGCTCAGTGAGACCGAGATTCAGCAGGTGCAGCTGATCTGGAAGGCTGGGATCGCTAACTTCGTGGAAGAACAGATACGGGAGACCTTTCTACGCACCACTACACTCTCGGCAGCAGAATGGGAAGCTCAGCGGGGTCGGGTCCGGGTGATCCATGAGCAACTCTCCCCAGAGGACTTAATGGAGGAGCTGGCGGATCGGTGGATGGAGGAGACCTTAGAGGAAGCAGAGGCAGAGAGAGCCCACGCCCAGGCTCGACAACGGTTACAACCCGCCTTTCAAGCAGCCTCCGTTCGTCAGGGGTTCCAGGCAGCCCAGAGGGTACTCCCCAAGGCGCAACGTTACACCCCGATCGGCTCCGTCTCCGAACCGTTTGCGGGGGATCTCTATCTGGAACCCCTGGATCCTGAGGATGGATAGAGATCTGGAGGTGTGGGATCCGATCCCTGGAGTGGATCTAGAGGGATAGAATACAGGCATTCCCATCGAGTGGCTTGTTCCTCTCCCGACCTCTCCTGTCACGGTGGCCCATGACCCTAGGACTCTCAACCCTCACAACTGGCTTCTCCACCCTGGATACAGCCCTGGGAGGACTGCGTCCAGCTGAGCTGGTGATCTTAAGTAGCCGACCGGGCATGCGCAAGACTGAGTTCTGCCTGCAACTGGCCAGCCATGTGGCCCATCAGGGACAGATCGCTGCCTATATCTCCCTCTATCAAGATCAACAGGAGATCACCCAGCAGATCCTAGCTATTGCCGCTCGAGTTCCCCTCTACCGGATCAAATCCGGTGACATTAGCCCCAGTGAGAGGGACAACCTCAGTCAGAAGATGTTATCCCTACCCGATCAACCCCTCTGGATCGAGACCCCTGCTCCAGATCAACCGGTTCTAACTTTAGAAACGATCGGTGCGAAACTTAAAGACCTACAAGGGAAACAGGATCTCCCTCTGGGTCTAGTGGTGGTGGACTACCTCCAGTTGATCGATAGCGATGCAAAGGAGCAGGGGGAGATCGTGATCCCGGCCCTGCAGGATCTGGCCAAACAGTTGAACTGCCCGATTTTGGGGGTGACCCAGCTGGATCGGAGCCTAGAGGAGCGCACCGTGCCTCGTCCGACTCTCTATGATCTAAAGCAATACCATAGCGCTGTCGATCAGGATGCTGATGTGAACATCTTCCTCCATCGCCCTCAACAGGGCATCAGCCCCGTGCCACAGGAACCGGTGGAGTTGATCGTTTCTCGTAAGGATCACACCAAGGCCACCACCCTCACCCTACGACTCGATCATGAACTTCATTGTTTTTGGGAGCAGGGATCCGACGCCAAGCCCGATCCCTTCTCCTGATCAGCAGATCAGAGGATCAACGGTATCGTCCTTCCAGCCAGATCCGTACCTCCTGTTCAGATAGGTTCTCAACGGTTTTGCCCGTTTCCGGATCGTAGGCACACCAGCTGAGGCGTCCATAGGGATCTGAGGTCTGCCAGACTTGGGGTTCTCGCCTCTGACCCAATTCCGCTAATATCTCCGTCCAAAACCGCTTGACTTGTAGCTTGAGAGTGGCGAGGAGGGTGCCCATCCAGGGACGAGTGTGACCCAACCGCAGCGCTGACTTGCCTTCAACATGGTAGGAATGGATCAACATTATGACCTCGCTTTAACTCGGGATAAGTATCAGTTCTCTATCCCATGACTCTTTCACCTTAGTCAGCCCCCCTCAGAGGATCAAACCATAGCGATCATCTCATCTATGAATGGTTTCGATAGATCATGATTCTGCCTGTTCCAGGTCAGGGACTTTGGATAGATCTTCAATGCAGCGACGTGTTGAGGGTGGCCGGTTCCCCTGCTCAATCGGCAGTCATCCTCAGGGAGATCTAGGATAGAGACTGTTGAGCAGGAAGAGAGCGAATGGCGCTGACTCAGGATCCGATTCAGGTGATCGGCGGTGGACTGGCGGGAACCGAGGCGGCTTGGCAGATCGCCCAGGCAGGGGTGCCGGTGATCCTGCATGAGATGCGTCCCTTGCAACAGAGTCCCGCTCATCATACCGAGCATCTGGCAGAGCTGGTGTGTAGTAACTCCTTTGGGGCCTTGGCCTCCGATCGGGCGGCGGGGCTGCTCAAGGAGGAGATGCGGCGGCTGGGCTCGATCGTCATCCAACGGGCTGATCATCATGCGGTGCCAGCGGGAGGAGCTCTAGCGGTGGATCGGGGCCAATTCAGCCAGGATCTGACGGAGCGATTGGCGGCCCATCCCTTGATCACGTTGCGGCGGGGGGAGGTGACCACCTTACCTGAGGGGATCGGGGTATTGTGCACAGGGCCGTTGACCAGCGAGAGGTTAGCCGCAGATCTATCCCGTTGGACGGGCCTGGACTATTTCAGCTTCTTCGATGCCGCCAGTCCGATCTTGGTGGGGGAGTCGTTGGATCGGGATGTGGTGTTTCTGGCCTCTCGGTACGACAAGGGGGAGGCGGCTTATTTCAACTGTCCCATGACGGAGGCGGAGTATCTGCGGTTCTGGCAGGCTTTGACGGAGGCGGAGCAGGCTCCCTTAAAGGAATTTGAGCAGGAGGAACGCAAGTTCTTTGAGGGCTGTCTACCGATCGAGGAGATGGCGCGACGGGGACAAGACACCTTATGTTATGGACCCTTGAAGCCGGTAGGGTTGATCGATCCGCGCACGGAGAGGCGACCTCATGCGGTGGTGCAGCTGCGACAGGAGGATAAGGCGGGTCAGCTGTGGAATATGGTAGGCTTTCAAACTAACTTGAAATGGGGGGAGCAGAAACGGGTGTTTCGCCTGATTCCAGGGTTGGAGGCGGCGGAGTTTGTGCGTATGGGGGTGATGCATCGCAATACCTTCTTGAACGCACCCCAGTTATTGGATCCCACCCTACAGTTTCGGCATCGATCCACCTTATTTGCGGCAGGGCAGTTGATCGGGACGGAGGGCTATGCCTGTGCGGCAGCGGGGGGCTGGCTGGCGGGGACCAATGCGGCTCGTTTAGTCTTGGGACAACCCTTGTTGACACTGCCCAAGGAGACCATGATGGGAGCATTGTTTGACTTTATTAGCAGCGCCGATCCCAAACATTTCCAACCTATGCCTGCCAACTTTGGCATCCTACCCAACCTAGAGGGCAAGAAGATCCGCAACAAGCAGGAGCGCTATGGCCGCTATCGAGATCGATCCTTGGCAGCGTTACAACAGCTGATCGGCGAGGAAGCACCGCAGATGTCGATGATCGCTTAGATCTCTACCAGAACCTGCCTTTGGAAAGTACATGGGCATTTAGCCCCGATCAGATAGACTTACAGCAGTCAACCCACCACCCTGAGTGATAAGGTGTAGGAATAAGCATCATCTTAAGAGTTAACTTCTGTAAAGCAGCACCAACATGCTTACCCGCTTAAAGGTAGATGGCTTCAAGAATCTGGTCAATGTTGACATTAGATTTGGCCCCTTTACTTGTGTCGCAGGTGCCAATGGGGTAGGGAAGTCGAACCTGTTTGACGCTATCCAGTTCCTCAGTGCCTTGGCTAATCTCCCTCTGATAGAGGCTGCCTTATCTGTTCGAGATGAGGCAGGCAGAACAAGTGATATTAGGAGCCTGTTCCATCGAGTGGGAGACGACTATGAAACTAAAATGACTTTCGAAGCCGAGATGATTATTCCGGATCGGGGAGTTAATGATCTGGGTCAAGGGGCTGAGGCTAGCATCACGTTTTTGCGTTATACCATCGTCCTCGGGTACCATGAGGACAATAGTTTACGTTCGATTGGATCATTAGAGATCCTTAAAGAGGAGCTCACCCACATTAAGCTAGGAGATGCCAAAAAACATCTACTCTTCCCTCATAGTATTAAAAACTGGAGAAAATCTGCTGTGAAGGGAGAGAGGCGAGTTCCCTACTTTATCTCTACGGACGACAATGGGGATAGAGTTATTAAGCTACATCAAGATGGAGGAAGTAGTGGTCGCCCCTTACCCCGATCAGCTGCTAATCTACCCAGAACTGTTTTATCTGCAACGAATGCTGCGGAAAGCCCAACAGCGTTGTTAGCCCGTCGAGAGATACAATCCTGGCGCCTGCTTCAATTGGAGCCCTCAGCTTTAAGAATGCCGGATGAGTTTACAGCTCCAATTCGGTTAGGAATCGATGGATCACATCTCGCCTCTACACTTTATCATCTAGCTCGTACCGGTCAAAATGACACTACTGCTGATGTGGCTGAATCTCGGGTCTATGCCCAGGTTGCTAATACATTAGCTGAGCTCATTGACGATGTTCAAGGAGTCACTATTGATCGAGATGAAAAGAGAGAGCTCTTGACATTACAAATCATGGGCAAAGACGGCACATTACATCCAGCCAGAGCCCTTTCGGATGGGACAGCATAGAGGTTTCTAATTATGAGAAGCTTCCTAAACAGCTCCGTAAACGCAGAGTCGTTGACCGTGACGACTTGAAACAGTTAGTGCTTTCCTTCGACACATGAAGTATGACCTTCGATACACATTTAGGACAGATGGCAGTTCGGATCAGGCATTGATGCCGATACTGACCTGGTTACTGCGAGAAAATGGAGTGATTTGCCCCATACAGTCACTATGGGCTGATTTATATAGATTACCCAAAAAGCCTCCTTTGATGTCTAGGGAAGAGTTTCAGGCAATTTTGGATCTCTATCCTTGTGACCTACTGTTTGTCCATCGAGATTCGGACCTCAACTTAGCTTCATTCCTGTCCAGGTCCCAGTTTCGTCTATTTCCCACCCTAACTGTCTCTAAGCATATTTACTCTTGACAAATGCTCGATTTTCTTAACTTGTCAGGGATGTGCACCGCTTGCGGGATCGAGCCCACGGTACGCCTGGATTTAGATACTGAACTGCAGCCAGATAGTGCAACAGGGTTTGGATTCACCCGAGCATCAAGCCTTTGTCAAACAGTTGGAAAGTACTGGATAGAGATCTTCCTCAGATCCTGCGATCGGTTATCCCTTCTTCGAGACCGCCTTGCAGTCAGCCAGATACCAACGCCAGGGAATATCGGTTCCTTTTGTCAGCCCGATCCGAGTGGTCTGGATCAACCGATGTGCTCCAGTCTCTAGCTGTCGTTGAAACTCGCAGGATCGAGGCTCTAGATCCAGAGAGTGATCC
Source organism: uncultured bacterium (assembly GCA_964429885.1). Taxonomy (GTDB): domain Bacteria; phylum Cyanobacteriota; class Cyanobacteriia; order Thermostichales; family Thermostichaceae; genus CAYSEO01. Next base: position 4,661 of record CAYSEO010000012.1, on the reverse strand, counting down.
CGACCCAAGGGATGATCATCCAGACTGCGATCGATCTGCATGACCCGACAGAGTTTCCCCGGTCCAGCCGCTACTCGATGCTGGGGCTCTTGGTGGGGATCGATCCAGGGGGGCAGGGTCTCTAATTGAACCGCTCGGATCAGGACCGCACTGGCCACCCCATCGGCATCGCTGACGATATTCAAGCAGTGATACATGCCATAGATGATGTAGACATACACCCGACCCGCAGGTCCGAACATGGCTTGATTGCGAGGAGTGCGGCGACGGTAGCCATGGCAGGCCGGATCCCCAGGGGCATAGGCTTCCGTTTCAACGATCAGGCCCCGCAGGATCAGATCTTCCGAGAGGCGACGGATCAGATAACACCCCACCAGATCCGGGGCCACTTCGGTGGAGGGACGGGCTAGCCAACTGGGATCGAGGTTCACTTACCACCTATGTTTAGCCAGATATGTAGTCTTTGCAGAACTCATGAACACCCAACGCTGGTTTCCTCCTGCTCGCGCTTGGTGATCTCTGCTTCTATCTTGGTAAGCTCCGCATCGCAAGCAGCGATCTTGTGTTGGAGTTCCGTCGCATCCAGTGGTCTACCATGAACCTCCTTCTGATACTCCTCCAGCTTGGTGTAGAGCCTATCGATCTCCTCTTCCGAAGATAGATCTACCTCACCGAAACCAAGTGCTTGGAGAAAAGAGATCATCTCCAGGGCTTTCTGCAGACCGGGATCTCCTGAACCATTTCTATGCTCTTTCGAGTTCATGGCTTCGTCCTACTCCTGCTTGTCTTCTCTGGGTGCTCGTCAACTCGCTTTCAAGTCATCCTAGCTTAGGTCATCCAGGGGGCGACTGGAGATCCATGGGATAGAATCACGACAGCTCCCACTATGGCACGATCTAGCTAGGGTCCCGCCCTTGAAGAAACCCCCTCGCTCCAAACCGATCGCCTCCTTGCCAAGCCTGGGTTGGCGAGAATGGGTAAGGCTGCCCGATCTAGGAGTCACCCCGATCAAGGCCAAGATCGATACGGGCGCTCGCTCCTCTGCCCTGCACGCCATCGATATTCACCTGAGCCAAGACCAGGATCAACACTGGGTCCACTTTCAGGTGCATCCGCTGCAGCGAGATACCCGTTTGACGATCCCGGTATCTGCCTCATTATTGGATCAGCGACTGGTGCGGAGTTCCAATGGCAACGCGGAGTTGCGGCCTGTGATCCTGACGCGGGTCTGCCTGGGGGATCACTGTTGGCCGATTGAATTGACCCTAACCAACCGCAGTATGATGGGGTTTCGACTGTTGTTGGGGCGACAGGCCCTGCGCGGTCACTACCTCGTAGACTCGGGCCAGTCGTTTCTCCAGAGCTCTCCCCATGCGGATCGCGATCCTCTCCCGGAATAGTTCTCTCTACTCCACTCGTCGTCTCAAGGAAGCCGGGGAGCAACGGGGTCATGAGATGTTGGTGATCGATTATCTGCGCTGCTATATGGATATCACCTCCAGTCGGCCTCAGGTGGTCTACCAGGGGGCGCCGTTGGAGAATATTGATGCCATCATCCCCCGGATCGGGGCCTCCAAAACGTTCTATGGCACGGCAGTGGTGCGGCAGTTTGAGGTGATGGGGGTGAGCACCAGTAATGGTTCTCAGGCGATCTCTCGCTCTCGGGATAAGCTGCGTTCTCTACAGGTGCTTGCCCGTAAGGGGTTGGGGTTGCCGGTCACGGGGTTTGCTCATTCGACTAAGGATGTGGAGGGCTTGATCCAGGTGGTAGGGGGAGCGCCGTTGGTGATCAAGCTCCTGGAGGGCACCCAGGGGATCGGGGTGGTGTTGGCGGAGACCCATCAGGCGGCCAAGTCCGTGATCGAGGCGTTTCGGGGTCTGGATGCCAATATCCTGGTACAGGAGTTTATTAAGGAAGCAGGCGGGGAGGATATTCGCTGTTTTGTGATCGAGGATAAGGTGATCGCGGCTATGAAACGTAAGGGTGCGCCGGGGGAGTTTCGCTCCAATCTACATCGGGGTGGGGCAGCGGAGGTGATCAAGCTCAGTCCTGAGGAACGTAATACGGCGTTGCAGGCAGCCAAAGCCATGGATCTGAAGGTGGCTGGGGTGGATATGTTGCGCTCCAATCGGGGGCCGTTGATCATGGAGGTGAACTCTTCTCCCGGTTTAGAAGGGATCGAGAAGGCCACTGAGGTGGATGTGGCCGCCGCGATCATCCGGTTTCTAGAGAAGCAGCTGACCTCGGGCAAAGGACGGGATCGCAAGCAGATCTAATGTCAAACGTCAAACTTTGGACTAGATCTCACAACAGATTTACAGATCGTCTCAAGCGGATTAAGGTGCGGTTGTATGGCGGTGCCGGATCGAACCCCCACCAATTCATGATCTGGTTGCTAAGGAATTTCTTGAGGGTCAACAGCTTGCCTTGGATCTCATCCAGAGGATCTTGTCTTTCCCTTTTCATTACAAGTTCATCTAGCGGGAAAGATCCCTAGCCACAGCAAAGGCTTCGATCCCATCACAGGCCTGGTCCAAGATCCTCTCATCGATTGTGGGATTCAGCAGAACCGCCCGCAGCCATTTCTGGCCTCGATAGATTGGAGCGGAGAAGATCTGATGGCGATCCAGCAGAAACATTTGCAGATCAGCATTCCATTGATCCTGTTCAGGGATTGAGAGCCCATCCGGATTCCCTCTAAAACAGATCAGGTTCATCTCGGGGAGGCTGGCGATCTCAATATCATCGCGTTCCTGCAGACGGGATCTGAAATACTCCGTCAGGCGATAGCTTTCATCGATCAAATAGGCATAGCCCTGGATGCCGAGATGCTGTAAGGAAAGTCAGAGCTTCAACACATCCGCGTGGCGAGTGCCTTGCATACTGATCTCCCCAAGATTAATCCCCTCCTCAGCCGCATTCATGTAGGGAGCCGGGATCCGAAAATGGGATCTCAGTAGGGATCCATCTCGAAACAGAATCATGGCACAGGTCTTGGCCACATATAACCACTTCTGAGGGTTAAAGGTGATGGAATCCGCCTGCTCGATCCCATTTAATCGATGTTTGTATTGATCTGAGAGCACGATAGCGCCTCCATAGGCAGCATCCACATGCAACCACAGACTGTGTTCCTGACAGATCTGAGCAATCTCGGGGAGGGGATCGATGTTGCCCGTGGTTGTGGTTCCAGCAGTGGCCACCACACAGAACGGTTGGGATCCTTGATTTCGGGCCTGATGGATCTGATCCTGTAGATGATCGATCCGCATCTGTGAGTTAGCATCGGTCTCAATGGGGATCACTGCCGATCGACCTAATCCCAAGATCATCGCCGCCTTTTGAATGGAGGTATGGGCCACTTCAGAGGTGAACAGCACTGGAGGATAATCGAGCCGCGTCAGACCCCGATCTGCTACATCAAAGGTGATGACATTTCGAGCTAGAGCTAGCCGTGACCAATAACTTGATCCCAAACCCTAGAAACAACGCCACCACCCCAACATGCACCCAGATCTCTGGGATCCACCCCATGAGCTGCCCTAGCAGTACCGAGATCAACGTCATGGTAGCCAAGGCTGTGATCGATCCGACGAAAACCCAGAGGCGAGGCAGACGAGTGGCTAGGATCAGAGAGATGAAAAAGGTTTTGTCCCCCAGTTCAGATAACGTGATCAGCGTCAGAGCAGCGGTAAATCCTGTCAACACAGTGGATCCAGAACCCAACTGACCTCATGATAAAGGCATTGAGTGTGGATACTTATTCATAGTTTATTCATAGTGATCTCAGATTGATTTCACGATCGAATGTTGATCGATATCCTGGAGATCTGCGGTAGATCTACTCTGGAGATGAGATCGTGTCAGCAGGGAGGCGAGGCACCACAACAGGACCATCATTCTGGATCTCCACCTCGTAAAACACCCGACTCTGACTGGAGGCACAACAGAGAGGATCCTCAGCAGTGTAGCGGTTGAAGCTGGCATCGATAAATCCTTCCCGGTACAGCGCAAAACGGATCAGACTGCCATCGGTACGGGAATCCATTGGGATCGGGGAGAGGGTGCCGGAGAACTCCCCTCCGGTAAAGATAAACACCTGATAGTCCAGGGGGCGACACATACCATCCGCATCCGCCATGCCTGTGATGATCGTGGTGTCTCCGTAGAGGCGAGCATCCCCAGTCAGGGTCCAACCAGCAGCCTCCACCTGCTGATCTTCTGGGAGTGTGGCAGGACGTATGGAGATCTCACAGTCAGCCAGGGCACTGAACTCAGGGACCGGAGCTTGAGGTAAAGATCCCCCTGGTGAGTTCCAGTTGCTATCCTCATCCAGCCAGGTACCACTGGGATCCAATTGGGCCATCGAGGGATGTATCCACAGGAGAGAGGTTAAGCAGATACCTAAAGCTTTGATCGGGGCATAGCGGGAAAAGTCAATCAGCATGGGCTCTAACCTTGGATAAACCTCAGGTTTATTCTACTGTCACCAACCAGATTAGACTAGAGGTGTTCAAGATTCCTGGTTTTGGCTTTCTGGATCGGAGAACTCGATTTTCTCGTATAGTTCAGTCAGGGAAAGAGAGATCTGCAGCGAACTCAGGTGGATCTGTTGGGTGAGATCCTCATAGTCGGTCAATAGCCACTGATCGGTTGCTTG
>CAYSEO010000011.1:0-26275 GCA_964429885.1 uncultured bacterium | reverse complement strand
ACACAACTGTACTCCCCTCCCCCCTCTGTCATCACCACGAGATAAGGCACCAGATCCCCCTCGATCTGCTTCGGATTGACGAAATCAGTCATGCCAAATTGTTCTGCCAGAGGACGTTTAGCGGGATTCAGATCTACACCGATGATCTTATTAGCACCCACCATCCGAGCTGCTTGGATCACGTTCAACCCGATCCCCCCTAGACCGAACACCACCACATTGGCTCCCGGCTCCACCTTGGCGGTATTGATCACAGCCCCGATCCCTGTGGTCACCCCACAACCGATCAGACACACCTTATCGAGGGGAGCATCCTCCCGGATCTGGGCCAGCGCGATCTCGGGCAGCACTGTGTAGTTGGAGAAGGTGGACGTGCCCATGTAGTGATGGATCATCGTGCCGTGGCTGGAGAAGCGACTGGATCCATCGGGCATCACCCCTTTGCCCTGAGTGGATCGGATCGCCTGACATAAGTTGGTCTTGTCCGTGAGGCAGAACTTACACTGACGACACTCCGGCACATACAGCGGGATCACATGATCACCCGGTTTGAGACTCTTGACCTCAGGCCCCACCTCCACCACAACTCCAGCCCCCTCATGACCCAGGATCGCTGGAAAGAGCCCTTCTGGATCCGCCCCAGACAGGGTGTAGGCGTCGGTATGGCAGACGCCAGTGGCCTTGATCTGCACCAGCACCTCACCCGCTCGTGGCCCCTCTAGGGAGACCGTCTCAATGCTCAGAGGTTTGCCTGCTTCCCAAGCAACTGCCGCCTTGACGTCCATGGCCTGCCGTCCTTCGTTCTCGATGCCCCTCACTGTACGGGATCAGGAGCGTCGCAGCCTGGGTCTTGAGGAAATCTTAAGCTGTAGCCTAGGACGACCTCTTCTGGGTCAACCGGCGGATCCAAGCTTTGAGAGGGGCTAAGACCCGATCGAAGGGAGAGGGCTGGGGACGTTGGGCCACCTGGATCGGCTCATCCTGGTAGAGCTTGTCCTTGAGGCGGTAACCATACTCCAGCTCATCCGCCCGTTTAGCAAGCTTGGGGAATAGACGTAGGGCGCCCTTAAGCAGATCCTCCTCATTCTGGAAGATGGCGGCGTTGATGGCCGAGGAGCGTTGCACTGCCATAGAGCCCACAGGCATCCAATTATTGGGCCGATCGGGGAGGCGGACGTAGATGTTGAACTCAGGCAACCCCTTGTCCTTGAGGGACTCGTACTTTTGGCTGGCCTGTTTGCGCCGCTTGGTGGATTCGGTTACCTTCTTCTTCGCCTTGCTGGGGGTCTTGCCGAAGCCTTTGGTGGAGGTCATGAGATCTATTGTCCGGGCAATGATTAACTCAAGCTTAAATCAGATCCTGAGTCCGACACAACAGCCCTTAAAGGATCTGCTCCAACTGATGGATTAATCGATCCACCTCCTCCAGAGTGTTGTAATGGACCATGCTGACGCGCACCACCCCGTTCTGCTCCCCTAAGCCCAGATCCTCGATCAGCCGTCTGGCATAGAAGTCGCCGTAGCGGATGCCGATCTGATGGTGATCCATGTGGGATGGGATCGTCTGGCTATTCACCCCTGCGACAACAAAGGAGATCGTGGGCACCCGTTGGCAGCGATGGGCTTGGGGATGACCGATGATCCGTACATGAGCTTTCGTCCGTAAGTAACTGAGCAATCGCTCTGCTAAGGCTTCCTCATGGACACTGATCGAGTCAAACGCGATCTGCATCTGGGTCCGCAGATCTGGGGTGGATTGATCCTGACGGCAGGCCAGATCCTGTAGATAGTCACATAGCCCTAACATGCCGTAGCTGAGCTCAAAATTGACGTTGCCGGGTTGAAATTTGTACGGAATCGTCTGTTGATCGATAAAATAATGATTGATCCCAGGCATAGCCAGTAGATGCTCCCGTTTGCCATAGAGGAGGGCATGGTGGGGACCATAGACCTTATAAAAGCTAAAGGCGTAAAAGTCCACATCCAGATCCTGGACATCGATCAGACGGTGAGGGGCATAGGCCACCCCATCCACACAGATCAGGGCGCCCCGTTCGTGAACGAATTTAGAGATCGATTGAATAGGATTGATCGTGCCCAGGATGTTGGAGGCATGGGTCAGGGCCACCAGTCGGGTTCGAGGTGTCATCAGTTGATCTAACCTATGCAGATCCAGATCCAATGTGTCAGGATCCACACGCCAAATCTTGGTCTGAATCCCGTGCTTTTGCAGATCCAGCCAACAGCCGATATTGGCCTCATGATCACAGTGGGTGACAATGATCTCATCCCCAGGCTGTAGGGTTTGGCCATAGCAGATGGATAGGATCCGCAACAACATCGTGGTGGAGGGACCCAGGATTACCTCAGTAGGATCGGCAGCATTCACCAAGGTTGCCATCGCCTCTGTGGCCTGTTTCAATCGTTGGCCCGCGATCTGAGAGATCTCATAGGATGCCCCCAACTGGACATTGGAGGTCAATAGAAATTCACTGATCCGATCCACAACCCGCTGCAGAGTTTGAGCTCCTCCTGCATTGTCCATAAAGATCCAACTGCTGGTGAGAGCCGGGAACTGAGCACGGATCCAAGTCAAAGGTAGGGGTGGAGCGGTGATGGGCATTGGTTGAGATCCTGAGTAGGTAGCCTCGACGGATCATTATAGGTCGATTTCCCGATTGATCTCCTTGGAGACCTTGCCCGCGATCATCGCCTCCGTTAACTGAGCGAGCGCCATCACATCCTCCTCGTTAAAGCGTCGACAGATCAGGAGGGTCTGAATATGTTTCTCCTGCCAGGGGGCTAAGACCTGGGTGCGCAGGGCATCTGCCACTATGGTTCGGATCGTCATCACGGGCCAACTGCAACATCTTGTCTCTTTAGGTTACTTGAGCCTCTCAAACAGGAGTGTGATCTAGATCGCACCCCTCAAGGTTAACCTTGCATCAGGGTGGGGCGCGTCCTGGGGCGCTTGTGTCTCTAGATAGAGGGGCTGGTGAGATCAGTGGGGGATGATAGGATAGCTCTGCTTTGGATCCATACCTCCCATGCGTCAGGATGCAGCTTACGGCATGATCCCAGTGTTCTCTCCTGCGGAGGGGCCACGACGCTATCTCCTGATCCTCCACAATAAAGGTCACTGGGGATTTCCCAAAGGGCACGCAGATCCGGGGGAGACCGAGCTGCAGACCGCTCAACGGGAGTTGTGGGAGGAGACGGGGCTCAGTCAATATCGGGTGATCGAGACAGCTTGCTTCACCGAGCGTTATCAATTCATCACTCCCAAGGGCTTTGAGGTTGACAAGCAGGTTGTCTATTTCCTGGCCTGGATCGAGTCCGACCCAGAACCCCAGATCACGATCCAAGTGGCGGAGCTAGCAGATTATCGCTGGTGTACCTATGAGGAGGGCCTAGAGCTGATCACGTTTGAGGCCAGTCAGGGAGTGTTACGGGAGTGTGAGGCCTATCTCAAGACTCAATAAAGATAGGGGTGACGGGGAGGCTAAGCTAGTGGACCAATGATCCAAGACAGCCCCAGGGAGATCAGGGTGAAAACTATCGATCGATTACTACCGCTCATTCAGGATGAGGACCATATCTTCATCCAAACTCATAACTTTCCTGATCCGGATGCTGTCGCCTCAGCCTTCGGACTTCAGCAGCTCCTTTCTCACTATCAGATCAACAGCCACTTGGTCTATGAAGGGGACATTCAACGTCGTTCCTTGGCTACCCTCATCACGCATCTGGGGATCGATATCCAACCCAGCCGTCACTACGCGATCCAACCCGAACATAAGATCATCCTGGTGGATGGCTGTAAGGGCAACAAAAATGTAACCGGACTAATCGGTAATGAGGTAGGCGTCATTGATCACCATGAGAACTGCGATCCAGAGGATGTGCCCTTCTGCGATCTGCGACCCGATTACGGCTCCTGCTCCAGCATCATCTACTCCTATTACCTGGAAACCGATCTCTCCATCTCCTCCCCTGTAGCCACTGCCATGCTTGTGGGGATCAACATCGATACGGATCGATTAACCCGCCATGTCAGCCCTGCGGATCTGATCGCCCATGCTGGTCTTTTTCCCATTGCCGATCAAGAACAGGTTGGCTCCTTACTGCGCAACCAGATCGAGATGGGGGATCTGGATCACTTTCGCTACCTCATGGATCATCTACGGCTGCAGGATGCCTTTGGATTCTGTTATTTCCCAGACGGCTGTGATCAGAACCTGATGGGGATGTTGAGCGATTTCGTCCTTGCTATCCAGGAGATCAGCTTTGTTGCCCTCTGTGCCCGCAACGGGGATCGGATCCAGTTCTCACTGCGTAGTGAGGTGGAGGGGTGGAACACAGCAGCAGTGATCCACCAGGTTTTGCAGGGACTCGGCCATGGGGGCGGCCATATCGATCGGGCTGGAGGGGTGATCCAGGATCTGAGCTTGTTTGACGTGGACCAGATCTATGAACGGTTTCTTAAGGCACTGGGCCTTGCATTGGGAATCTGATGGGTGGCTTAACAAATAATTCACAGCTCGATTCACAGATTCTTCATTGGATTCCCATAGGGTAATGACAGTTGCCTACTGAGGACGTTTACATATGAGTGAGCTGATCGTTGTCGCATTTCGGGATGAACATAAGGCCGAAGAGGTGCGGCTGACATTGCAGAAGCTACAGAAAGAGTATCTTATCGATCTAGAGGACGCCGTAGTGGTTGTCAAGGATCAAAATGGTAAGCTAAAGCTAAAGCAGACCTACAACCTGGTGGCCTCCGGAGCAGCAAGCGGTAGCTTCTGGGGATTACTGATCGGGCTGTTGTTCTTTAACCCATTGCTGGGTGTGGCTGTGGGCACTGCCTTCGGGGCTATCTCTGGGGCTTTGGGGGATATTGGCATTGATGACAACTTCATTAAGGAGTTGGGTAATACCATTGAGCCTGGATCCTCGGCCCTGTTTGTTCTGGTTCGGAAGGTGACCCCGGACAAGGTCCTCTCTGAGCTGCAACAATTCGATGGCAAGATTCTACGGACCTCCTTATCCAAAGAAGATGAGAACGATCTACAACAGGCTCTAGAGCAGGCGAATGCAGAGCTGGAGAGGTCAGGAGCCAAACAGTCCACCTGATCGACCCCGATCGCTGTCTATTCTACTAATTAATTTGGCGTCAACTTGAAGAGTTAATGTAATGGCTCCTATAATTTGCATAGATCGAGAAGGGTAGATAGGTAGGTAGGTAAAAATCATCCATTAATCTGATCTGCTAAAATGATTGAGTTGTAATTAATCTATGGTAGGCTGAGGATCGGGATAGATTCTTGGCCATTTAACTTTACAAGCCGACGACCAACACTCGCGAGGGTAACGAACAATGGGTTGGGGACAGTGGTGGAGAAAAGGGATCGCTCTCCTCATGGTGATCAATAGTCTCTGTATCGGGTTTGATCTCAGTTATCTCTCCTTTAGATCATTCTATCTCCGGCATATTCCTGTCCTGACCCAGCTCTACGATCCCATCAAGGGTATCCAGCCTCACCCTGCCACCGAGACCTACTTAGAGACAACCCACAAGGCCGTAGATCGGCTTGCTCAGAAAGGACTTGAGGACCCAGGGACCCAGGCCCTATTAGGCGATCTGCAACAGCAAAGCCGGGAATTGTTTGAGCAAGATCCCTTTATTGCTGCCAATAAACCCCAGATCTTTGCCCAGCTTAGCCAACGGGTCACCAACTACATTGACGCTAAAACCCCAGCTGCTGCCTTTTCCCTCCTCTGGAGCCCCGAGTATCTCACGGAGACAGGTTGGCAGAGCTCCCTGCAGTTCTTCCAGCGCCAGATCGAGCCCCTGCTAAGGATCAATTACCTGCGCAGGTTGGATGAGTATGGCCAGTTCATCGATCGATTCTGGATTCTCGATGCTGGATTCATCCTGATCTTTAGCCTTGCCTTGATCCTTTACTACAGCCAGCTCAACACCCGTCGGGCGGATTCTGCCCTGGGCGATATTCTGTTACGACGTTGGTATGACTGGTTTCTGATCCTGCCTTTTCTGCGGTGGATGCGGGTGATCCCTACGATTGTCTGGTTGCATCAATCCCGAGTCATCGATCTGGAACGAATCCTGTCGCAGATCACCCGTGAGCCCGCTGCTTATCTAGCAGATCGGGTCTCAATGTTTGCCCTAGTGCGACTGGTGAACCAGCTCAAGGAGGCTGTGGATAAAGGAGATATTGGGACATTACTGGGGGACTCGAATGTGTCTTACCAGAATGTGGGGGAGGAGGACAAGCTCGATGTGATCCTAGATCGTCTGATCCAACTCACCTTATTCAAGGTTCTTCCTCAAGTCCAACCGGATCTGGAACAGCTGCTACGACACAACCTGAACCGTGCTGTTAAAACATCTGACATCTATCAACAGTTACAAGAGATCCCTGGGCTACAGGGCTTGCCTGATGATGTCATTGATCAGATGGCAGATCAATTGGTCCGGTCCACCTATGATTTGCTCTCCGATTCCTATTCCGATCAGCAGGGCAAACAGCTTCTAGATCAGCTGTCTAGCGAGCTCAGGCGATCCCTACGTCGGGAGCTACAGCAAGAGATCTCACAATCTACCCTCAGAATCTTACTGGCAGATCTATTAGAGGAGGTCAAGGTCAACTACATCCAACGCTCCGCCAAGACCGATCCGGAAGCTGTCCTCACAGAAGCCGATCAACTGCACCACACTGCCTCAGTCGCAACCCAGCCCGAGGATTCTTAACAAGTCCCAGCCAAGTTGCAGATCCTGCGGCTGGTCGGGGACCGCCATAGCCATGGATCCGCTAAGATAGGCTCCATGGGATCACCTGAGTGATTTCCGGCCCACAGATGTTGATGATCCATACCCATGACTGTCTCTGGCTCCCCCTCAGCTCTGGATCTGCTCTACGAAGGCAAGGCCAAACGAGTTTTTCGCACTGCCGATCCTCAGATCCTACTGTGTCAGTACAAAGATGATGCCACAGCCTTTAATGCTCAGAAACGAGGCACTATTCGCGACAAGGGGGAAGTGAACTGTACTGTTGCATCCCTGCTGTTTCAGCACCTAGAAAAGCTTCAGATCTCAACACACTTTCTGGACCAGATCACAGCTACAGAGATGCGAGTCAAAGCGGTGCAGATCCTGTTGGTGGAAGTGGTAGTGCGTAACCGAGCAGCAGGATCCCTATGTAAACGGTTGGGAGTGGAGCGGGGAAGCAGAATCGATTCGCCCCTGGTGGAGTTCTATTACAAACGCGATGATCTTGGAGATCCGTTGGTGACCCTGGATCATATTCAGATTCTGGGATTAGCAACTCCCAAGCAGATGCAAGTTTTAAGGGATCTAGCCCTGCAGATCAACCATCACCTGCGGCAGTTTTTCCTGAGCTGTGATCTGGAACTGATCGACTTTAAGCTGGAATTCGGTGTGGATCCAACTGGGGCTATACTCCTAGCCGATGAGATCAGTCCGGATACCTGCCGCCTCTGGGATCTACGGGATGCTCAGGGTGAACCGCGAGTGTTGGACAAGGATCTATTTCGATTCGATCTAGGAGATCCTGCCGCCGGATATCAAGAGGTGCTACGACGGGTGAAACAGGCAACATTGGGGTGAGCAAACGATGGATCGGACATCAGGGATTCTAAGTCGGGATCGAGCTCGGCAGTATTACGATCGGTTTGGCCATAAACAGGATCGACAATCCTTTTATGAGGAGCCGATCATGGCATGGTTGTTCCAGCAGGGGGAGTTCCGGTCGGCCCGTCGTGTATTTGAGTTTGGCTGTGGCACAGGTCGTTGGGCCCATCAATTGCTCTCAGAGCATCTCCCTGTGGATGCGGAATATGTAGGTGTGGACATCAGCTCTACCATGGTAACCCTGGCCCGTGAGCGACTGTCTGAATTTGGCAAGCAAGCCCAGATCATTGAAACCAATGGCACCCCTCAGATCACCTATCCTGACGATCACTTCGACCGATTTCTGTCCACTTACGTCTTCGATCTGCTAACCCCAACAGATATCCAAATGGTCATACAGGAAGCCCATCGCGTTCTATGCCCTGGAGGACTGATGGGCCTAGCTGGGATCACCTACGGCCACACCTGGGGATCTCGAATCACCATGACTCTATGGCAGGTTGTGAATCGGATCCGGCCCAGCCTATTGGGGGGATGTCGTCCAATGAAAGTGATGACCTATCTAGATCCTGAACAGTGGCGGATCCAGAGTCAGACCCAGATCGCCGTCAGAGGGATCGCTTCCGAGGCGGTGATCGCTCAGAAACAGGGATGAGAGTAGAAACTCATTGAGCACGTCATGAGTTAAGATGGAAAGAATATTTTGAGTTACTGCTGATCCATGTCCTTATATTTTTTAGTCGTTGCTATCAATGGCCTGCTGCTGATCTCCGTGGCCGCCATTATTCTGTTCACTCTCCTCTTAACGCGCTCGATCAAGTCTTCTCCTCGCTTAAAAAGGATCTCGTCCATTCTTGATGAGTTCCCCAGCCTGGACATTATTATTCCTGCCTATAATGAGGCTGATGGTATAGTGAGTTGCGTCCAGTCGGTATTATCAGCTGCCCCCGAACAGCTCTCTTATCAGGTCTGGATCGTGGATGATCAATCCACGGATGATACGGGAGCTTTGGCGCGAGGACTGGAGGAACAGGATCCTCACGTTCATGCCTTAACGGTTTCACCTCGCCCTCCAGATCAGGTCTGGTACGGCAAGAATTGGGCTTGTACCTATGGAGCTCAGTTCGCCCAGGGAGAGTATTTGTTATTTTTGGATGCTGATGTCCGACTGCTACCCGGATCTCTAGAGGCGACTCTGAGGACGGCTCAAGATGATGAAACGGATCTCTTAAGCTGCGCACCCAAGATTGAGTGCAGTTGCCTGGCGGAATGGTTGGTGCAACCGATCATCATGAGTGCCATTGCCATTGGGTATAATATTCAGGCCAGTAATCGATCCACTGCAGTGGATGCTGCGTTTGCGGCGGGTCCCTTTATGTTGTTCCGGAGAGAGGCTTATGAGACCATAGGAGGCCACGCCCTCGTCCATGATGTGATCGTGGAGGATATTGAGCTCGCACGTCAGATCCGTCGCCAAGGACTGAGATCTGAGTATCTCCTTGGCATCGATCTGATCCAGGTTTATATGTATTCCTCTCTGGCCTCACTCTGGGAGGGCTGGACAAAAAACTACTTCCTGGGAACTGGAGAGAATATCCTCCTTACCTTGTTCTCTGCTTTCACCATCGGTATGGTGTTCGTCATGCCCTGGATCGGTTTATGGGCCAGTTTGGGGATCGGTTTCCTGGGGCTCCAGACTCCACCGCCCCTCAGCTTTTTGATCACAGGTCTCTACGGGCTGACCGCCCTGTCCTTAGGGCTTTATCTGCGACTACGGATCCAGAGCTTTCAATTGGCGAATATCCCTATCCGGTACTGGTGGCTGAGTAGCCTTGGCGGGATCCTGGTCATGGCGATCGCGGTCGTCTCAATCGTGAAGACGAAAACAGGGTGGGGGTGGACATGGAAAGGTCGATCCCTAGGCAGCCGAGAGGTTGGATCGTCCTCCTGATTACTCAACATAGTGAATATGTTACTATTGGAATACTCGACTTGTGCAATACAGCTTAGGGCTGTGAGGTTACAGATCACGGATCAGGAGGTCCCGATGACATGATCCCCTCAGGTTAGTGCCGCTGTGCAGGACAAAAAAGTTTATTCATCCGAGGCGGTGCAACGGACCTTGGAGTTGGCTATGGATGGATCAGCTAGGTAGATTGGGGAGAAACAGCTTGACAGCTCCTGCCACTAAAGCTAAGACAAACCCTACAACTACAGATCGGTTGATAAACTCTTGGGTATCCAACCGTTTGCCAATGCCTTTGACTTCGGTTTCTAGAGTGTTCATCTTCCCCGTCAAGGAAGACTCCAGGGTGCTCATCTTCCCCGTCAAGGAAGATTCTAGAGCTTTCATCTCCCCTTTGAGTTCAGGTTCCAGGCGGGCCTGCCCGATCTTGATCTCCTCCATCTCTTTTTGGAGAACCTCAAACTTGGTATCCACATCTTTGCGGAAATTCTCAAGCTTGTGATCAACATTTTTACCCAGATCCTCAACCTTGGTGTCAATTCGATCCAGCTTCTGAAAGATCTGCCCCAATACCTCTTCCAAGGTATAGGTTACCCTCATAGGCGTTTCAGTCATGGCTAGCCCCATCGGAATAATGATCGCAGACTGATCATAGCTCAGATCTCCCCAGGAGTAGCTCTAGGATCCGATCAGCTCTGGTCCCTCTGAAGTCAAAAGTCAAAAGCTCCTGAGTCAAAGGATCTGCCGGAGAAAGAGAGGCAGCTGATCCAGAAAGTTTCCTGCGTAGGTTTTTTAAGATAACTCGATGGGATCTCTGCGTGGAGGGTGATCTTCTCTATGCTCAATGGCAGAAATGCCGCGATCTGAGTAATATAGACATCATTAAGTCGTTTCAAGGGGCTCTGGTTGGCTTCCAGATCTAAACGCTACGGAACGATCCGGACCCGAGTTGCGCTCAACGCATCTTTTACCCAACACCCGATCCCAGCTAGAACTCTCGACACCATTGTGGAGTGCTACAGTGATCCAGAACAGTGATCGGCGTTGGTAGAATGCTAGGGATCTACAGGAACCGAATAGAATTTGTCAGTGATCCTCTAGTTCCCTCTCGGGAGCTGTTGTTGATCGTTGGCTGATCGAGAGATTTCACTACACATTGAAAAGTGAGTGCAACAGAAGCTAGTGAAGGCGTTAGCGGCCTACAATATAGTGGCGTGGCGGTTGCTTAGTTGGCCGTGGTGGCATCAACAAGATTGGACAGCGCGTTACTCAAGTTCTCCACCACCGGACAATCCGAGACCTGATGGCGCTGAGCCAAATAAACCGGATCGTTGTAGCCCAACCAGACCTGACCCTTGTCATCCTCCCAGGCGAGGACCTTGAGAGGTAGATCGATCCCCACCGTCTGGGCACACTGCATGAATGGCGTTCCTCCTTGGGGATTCCCGAAGATCAACACCTCTGTGGGTCTCAGCATCTGATCCACCGTTTCAGCTCCGGCGGCGTGATCGATGCGGGCGAAGAGGGTTAACCCCCGTTCCTGAGCGACCTCCTCGAACCGATCGATCGTTTCCTCGACGGAATAGGGGCTCTGGGTCTGGATCAGTCCTTCGGCAGCATAAGCAGCAGCAAAAGGCAACCAGGCGAGGGTGAGGAGAGCAGAACGCAGCAGCCAGTTCATCAGGATCTCCAGGGTGGATGGGCAGTCGTTTTCACTCTGACAGTTTAGCCTCCCCGTTCAGGAGAGGGAATCCGGATCAACGCCAAGAGCCCGTAGTTGTTCCGCCAACCGTTGTGCCCGTTGCTGTTCCTGATGCAATTGACGCTCGATCTGCTGAGCACGCTGCCGTTCCTGCTGAGCACGCTGCCGTTCCTGCTGAGCTTGTTCCGCTAGTTCCACTGAAGAGAGAAAGGGTTCACCATCGGGTCGGTAGAGACGCAGCTCCTCTCCCTCGGGTTTCTCAAACCGGATCCCCAATCGAGGACTGATCCAGTTATGGATTGGATCGATCGATGTCAATCCCGATCCTCGCCGGATCCAACCTTGCAGGCGGGCTTTCTGAGGTTGCTCTTGATCGGGACGATAGAGGTAGTACTCCTCCACGCCATAGGTTTGGTAGAACTCAAATTTCTTCTGTAGCTCCCGTCGGGTATTGCCAGGAGATTCGATCTCAAAAACGACCTGAGGAGGAAGGTTATCCTCTCGCCATTGTTTATAGGAGCCGCGTCTCCCTTTGGGGCGACCGAACACCACCATCGTGTCGGGGGCATAGGCTTGGATCCGTTCTGACTCCACAGGATACCAAAACAGATCGGCAGCGATAAACACATTGGGCCAAGTCGCAAACCAGATCTCTAGATTCTCTTTAATTAAGACGATCCAGGCATACTGTTCTGTGTTTTCCGCCATGGGCTGACCATCACTATCGGGAAACCGAGGATCATAATCTGGATCTAAGCCAGTCTCTTCTGGATCGAAACCCCAATCCGGTTGCAATAGGGTGGACATGATGCGGATCTCCTGGGACTTATGGCTAGTCTATCCCAAGGATCAGGTTAATTCTGATTGTTGCCTCCTGGCAAACTGGGACGGGATCCGTAGGGCATCGGCACATATTGCACACTGGGTCGCGCCATGGGTGCTTGCGGATAGAGATCCATCAGGGAATAGATCTCACGGGGCAGACCGGTTCTGACGGGGAGTCCTAAAGCCCTAGCTTCCTCGGCGGAGATCGGATAATCATGGGTGACTCGTCCTGTGGTCAGGGCCTCCACCACCTCATCGATACGTCTGGGATCGATCTTCTGACGGGGCACGCTGTCCTTGAGCAGATCCCGCACGAACTCCTTCACCTGCCGGATCGCCTTGCGGGCCACATCCGCCATGATCAGGGTCTGATCCTCCAATTGCTCGATGGGTTTCTCCTCGACGATCTTGAGGATGCTAGCGGCAGGGTAGTTGCCCAGTTGCGGATCCACAGGACCTAGCACGGCGTTCTCATCCATGACGATCTCATCAGCAGCCAGGGCCAGCAGGGTGCCGCCGCTCATGGCGTAATGGGGGACGAAGACGGTGACCTTAGCCTGGTGACGGATCAGGGCACGGGCGATCTGTTCGGTGGCCAGCACTAAGCCGCCAGGGGTATGGAGGATCAGGTCAATGGGGGTATTGGCAGGGGTGAGCCGGATCGCCCGCAACACCTGCTCTGAGTCCTCGATGGTGATGAATCGGGAGACCGGGATGCCAAAGAAGCTGATGGATTCCTGACGGTGGATCAGCAGGATTACTCGACTGCGGCGGTGCTGCTCGAACTCCTGCAGAGCTTGGAGGCGACGGATCTCCATCGATCGTTTCTTGATCACAGGCTGCAGGGCGCTGATCAGAATAAAGACCCAGAACAGATCGAAGAGGCTAAAGTTCATCGGTATGGATGTCCGGCTCACTACCTTCAGGATAGGGGATCTCGCGACAGGCTATCCTGGTCAATAAAGCCGATCAGATAGCTTGAAGACAGCAGCTCTCATTGGTTCTGTAGAGAAGATGGCGGAGAGAAAACCACTCTGGATCAGGTGGAGATACTGGGGGGTTACCTTAGGGATCCTAATCAGCCTGAGTTTGGGTCTGAGTTTGAGTCTCGACTTGAGCTCCGTCATGGCTCAACCGAAGTACTACCACAGCCAGCTCCAAGAGGCGGTCGCTGATCAAGACTGGACGGAAGCTCTCGACTTACTGGATCGGCTGATCATTCTGCAACCTCAACATCGCCCCGAGTTAGAAGCATACCGTCAACAGGTTCTAGAACGACAACAACTCAGTTCCACTGATCTAGCCCCCACACGTTCGCCAGGACAGGCGTTTGACTTTACCCTTCGATTTCTTGACGATCAATTTTCCGACAGCCACCAAGCGGCCATCATTGCTGCGGCTCGCCGCTGGGAGGAAGTAGTGATCGGGGATCTGCCAGAGTATGGAGCTGGGATCGGTCCCTCTCGCTGTTCCCGCTTTATTCGTCAGGGCACACCTGCCTATCTGCAACCGATCGATGATGTGCTAGTTGATTTTATCGTTTCTGGTGAGGATGATCCGGGCAAACAGATCGGGAATGTTCGGTTTTTGGCTCGGGCGCTCACCTGTGTCAAGCGAGGCACTCAGCAGGGGATCTATGGTGTAGTTCAGTTTGAGGAGCGATTCCTACAGAATGACTCTGGATCGGAGTTTTTCTATCAGGTGAGTCTGCATGAACTGGCCCATATCTTGGGCTTAGTACCCCGGCAAGCAGTCAGGAACCCATTCTCCAATCGTCCTACCTTTGTGGGATCCCATGCCCTTGAGCAGTTTCATCAACTGGGGGGAGTGGGAGATATTCCGGTGCAAAGTTGTTATGCCGATCAGGACTCTCTGATTCGAGATTGCGGTGGAGCCCATGGCCATTGGGACGCCCAAGTTTTTCCTAGAGAGGTGCTCACCAATGGGGGATTAATCAGCCCTGTGTCCGTGGGAGCCTTGATGGATCTGGGCTATGAGGTGGATTTGAATGCTGCTGATCCTTTTACTCTGGGTGAGATGAGATCGGGTTCTGAATGATTGAGAGCAGCGATCTGTGGAAACAACTTTAGGTAAGGTTATCGTTCGATCCCACCTCGGACCTCTGTCTCTCCGGCTCCCACATCTCCCCAATTGAAACTGTCCACCCGCAGCTCCAAAGCGCCTGTCTCCCGCACCGGGTTATAACGCAGGCTGAGGCCATAGGTGCGTCGATCATAGTTAAGCTGATAAGTGGTATCCACGCTGCGACCTGACTGCAGATCCACGGTGGTCTCCGCCCCTGCTCGCACAGGTCCGAATAACTGTTGCAGTCCCCCCAAGACCAACTGTTCACGGGTGGTGATTCGATCAAACAAAAAGGGTGAAGCTCCCGAGAGAAAACCGTTGGAGTAGGTAACCCGAATGTTAGTGTAATCAAAGGTATCGGCCATAAAGGACCCGATCACTGCATCGATGCCCACACTCCCCGCCACATAGCTTTGGGTCTCGCCACTGGTGTAAAGGGATTGACTGGTGCTGACCCCAGTATTCAGCCACAACCCCTGCTCGATCGGTCCTGGACTAAAGCGAAACGGAGGGGAATCACTGCTGGCTTGGGCAGTCAGGACTGGATCCCCGGTCTCGGTGATGCTGGGCTGCCAGAGTTGAAATGAGCGACTCAAGGCAGTACCCAACTGAAAACGGGTCAGCTGTAATCGATCCGTCTCCTCCTCAGCAATATCCACATCCTCCACCGGAGGATCCTGACCTAAAGCATCGATCTGATCTACAGAGGCTTGATAGCTGAACTCGATCCCCGATTCCCCCAAGGTCAGCACAGGGGAGCTGTATTGAGCCCCGAGGCGATTCTCCACGATCTCAAACCCCAACAAGCCACTAAAGAAACGCTCCCGGAAGTTGTAACTGTAGGTCACCACTCCTCCATCTCCGGTGGGGATCGAGTGCTCCACCTGTAACCTCAATCGCTCTGAGAACTCATCGAACACAAATCCGCGCAGCTCCGCAAAGATATGGGTAGACTGTCCAGTGTTGGGTTGCACCACCCTCAGATCCGTCCGTAACCCGTAGCCGTCATCTAGGCCATTCTCTTCCTCCAACAATCGCTGCGGATAAAACTGAGGTGAGATCACCCAGCTGACATTGGAATCATCCAGGATCTCAAAGTTGGGCTGAATCACCAGACCTCGACGGATCTCCTCCTCATCAAAATCATCGAAGAACACACTAATGGGAGGTTGATCACTCAACTGGTCCAATCTAAAGCTGACAGGAATGGGCAGGAAGAAAACCTGATCGAACACCAACTGACCCGGTTGAGCCGTGATCAGACTGGTGCCATCGGGACGCAAAAAGGCGCTGGCCTGAGGAGTCCGCACCTCCAACTCAGGGGGATCAAACGGATCATTAGTCACCCGTAAATTCTCCGCCTGCCAGGTATCCACATCGAAGGTGACCCGATCCGCCTGAAACCGAATAAATCGATCGGGTTCCGTTTGGGGTGCACCATTTAACAGATCATTACTCAGACCCGAGTTGGCCACATCCACAGGCAAGCTACCGAGATTGATCTGGCCAAAGGCGGGCTCCAACACCCCCGTCTCCTGACCAAAGTCATACTCCAACCGATCCCCCTGGATTCGTTGATCCCCCAGCTCCACCTGCACATTGCCCTCCGCCACCGCGATCTGCCTGGGGATATCGATGGTCATCCGATCCGCTCGCAACACCGAACGACCCAATACCATCTCCACATTGCCCTCAGCTTCGAAGATCTCAGTGGAGGGGTTAAAGGTCTGTTGATCGGATCGCAGTCGTAGAGCCTGAGCCGTGACCGCCAGATCCATAGCTGGGGCATCGACGTCCATCAACTCCTGAGCGGTTTGAGCCGGTTGAGCCAGCTGTTCAGCCGCAGAGGGGGTAGGGGAGGGATCCACCTGGGCGATGAGTTGGGGGGGATCGACCGGGATCAGCAACGACGCCTGGGCCAATAGCAATGAAAGCGGCAACGTCATCAACTCACCCCTCAGATCAACACAGGATCCACCATCACAGTCAAACGCGACCCTAACCCAGATCTCGCCTCATGCCTCAGCTAGAGAGCCATGGGACTGACGTTGTTCCGGGGAAAGAGCGCGATTCAGCTTACCGCTACGATACCCCTCCAGATCCAGACAGACGAATAAAAATCCCGCTTGCTGCAGCTCCGCCACAACGGCCTCCAGATCCACCGCCTGCATAAACGGCAGGATCTGAGCGGGAGGTAACTCGATCCGAGCTGTATCTCCTTGGGATCGCACCCGCACCTCACGCCAACCCAGGCCCCGCAGATAGCGTTCCGCTGCCGCCACACGGGTCAGTTTAGCGGGGGTGATCTCCTCACCATAGGGAAACCGAGAGCTCAAGCAGGGCTGAGCCGGTTTATCCCACCAAGACAGACCCAGATAGCGAGTGATCTGCCGGATCTCCAGCTTGGTGATGCCCACCTCCGCCAATGGGGATCGCACCCCCCGCTCCACTGCTGCCTGGACCCCTGGACGATAGTCCTTCAGATCATCGGCATTGAGGCCATCCACCACGTAATCATAGCCACGGGAGCGGGCCAAAGGCATGAGGGTATCGTGCAGTTCGCTCTTACAGAAATAGCAGCGATTGACAGGGTTGGAGGCATAGTTCGGATCCTCCAGCTCATGGGTCTCGACGATCTCATGGCGAATCCCGATCACCTGAGCCTGAGCGATGGCCTCCTCCAGATCCTCAGGCATCAATGAGGGGGAGGCAGCAGTGATCGCCAGAGCTTCTGTCCCCAGCTCCTCCTGAGCGATCTTAGCCACCAGGGTGCTATCGATCCCGCCGGAGTAGGCCACCACCCCCTGACCCGCCTGTCGGAATAAGGAGCGTAACTGCTCCAGCTTGGCCAAGGTCTCAGCGCTCAAGGTGATGGGCTGATCTGGGGAAGTTAAGGTTGCAGGCATAGCACCCCCCGAAAATGACGATCTCCATTGCCAGTCTAGGGGCAGCTTACCGGATGTGGACAGGGTTTGGCCGCAGGGATGTGTTGATCCTCACTGACTCGACGGAGGGCTCAATGCGGTAAGGGTTGCCTTCTGCTAGGCTTAGGATGTGGTTCCGTGATTTTTTCTCAGATCTGACTTCTTCGGAAAGGACGTTCTTATGCTAGTCGAGTTTAGTGTTGCCAACTTCAGATCTTTTAAAGATCGGGTTACCCTCAGCATGGAAGCAACTCACCTCACTTCCAACCCTGCTAACAAAGATGTCGATCAAAACAATGTCTTTGAAATCAACGGCCTGAGATTGCTGAAGAGTGCAGCGATCTATGGAGCCAATGCCAGTGGGAAGAGCAATCTAGCTAAGGCTCTATCGTTCATGAAGTGGTTCATCTTAAGCTCGTCTAGAGAAACTCAAACAATTGATGATATACCTGTGGACTTATTTAAATTGAGCACCGACTCCCAAAAAGAACCATCAATACTTGAGATCGTGTTTCTCTTAGACGAAAAACTATACAGATACGGATTCACCGTTAACTCGGAAAGCGTTATGTCTGAATGGCTATACTATATTCCTAGCCAAAGGGAAACAAAACTTTTTGTAAGGGAAGGGGAAGACTTCGATATAGCCAAGAAGTTCGAAGCTGAGGGAGTTCAAAATAGAACTAGACACAACTCCTTATTCTTGTCCGTCGCAGCACAGTTTAATGTGTCAGTCGCAGAGCATATCCTAGAGTGGATGAAACAGCATCTCAATATCATATCGGGACTAGAAGATGATGCCTATGGAGGATTTACCATTAGTTGTCTCTTGAATGACAGAAACAAAGACAGGAAGAAAGCCATTCTGCGCCTCATCAAACAATTAGATCTTGGGATCGGAGATGTGAGCATTGATAAGATTCCCGTTACTCCGGAGGTTCGGAATTCGCTGCCAAGTGAATTAAAAAGATTCCTTGTTGACAGCCGCGAAGCTCCTAACCTTGTCTCGGTAGCAACAAAACATCCTGTCTTCAATAGAGAAGGAGAACGGGTCACAGACATAGAATTTAGCTTGGAAGATCAAGAATCAGAGGGTACACAAAAAATCTTCTCCCTGTCTGGCCCCCTTGTAGATACCCTTGGGAATGGCAAGATTCTTGTCGTTGATGAGTTCGACGCCAGACTTCATCCCCTGATTAGCCGATCTATTATAGAGTTATTCAACTCCCCGAAGACGAATCCTAACAATGCACAACTGATATTCATGACCCATGACTCTAATTTACTGACTAAGCATCTTTTTCGACGAGATCAGATCTGGTTCACAGAGAAAGATCGATATGGTGCCACTGACCTCTACTCTCTAGCAGAATATAAAGTTAGAAATGACGCGTCGTTTGAGCGGGACTACATTAAAGGTCGTTATGGTGCTATTCCTTTTATCGGAAACCTATCTGATCTTCTCGAAGTAGAGTAGGTAATGGCAATGAAAAAACCCAGCAGCGGGCGGCAAAAAACCTCTAAGAGATACCCCAGATTAGGGCCTAGAAGAAGAGTTAATGAGAGAGAAATTCGGCAAAGATTCTTGATCGTATGTGAGGGAACAGAAACAGAGCCAAACTACTTCCGTGCATTTCGAGTTCCAAAGAATGTGATTGATGTTGATATACGAGGGCTAGGGTGCGATCCGAAAAGAATCATCCAAGAAACAGAAAGGATACAGAGAGAAGAAGATGACGATTTTGATCAGATCTGGTGTGTGTTCGATCGAGATTCGTTTCCTCCGGAAAGATTCAACGCAGCCGTGGGTATGGCTAGGCAGAAGGAGTATTACATTGCGTACTCCAATGAGGCTTTCGAGCTATGGTATCTGCTACATTATGACTATATAGATACAGGTCTTTCGCGAACCCAGTATCAGGAAATGCTGGATCAGAGACTGGGAATCAAGTACAAGAAGAATCACAACAGCATGTACGAGCTTCTAGAAGATAGGATGCAAAAGGCGATTGGTCATGCAAAGAAGCTGCTAGAGCAATATGATCCTCCCAATCCAGAACGAGACAACCCCTCGACAACTGTACATCTTCTCGTTGAGATCCTCTTAAAGAATGCCGTATAACTGATTCTCATCAAGTCTCTGATTGTCAATGAACGATTCCCGTGGGTTGGCCCAACTGTAATCTCTCTTTTCCCCTCAGATCAAGGTGTTTCGTGACTCCCAGCCAGGTTAGTACCTTGGATCAAGTTCGGTGCGCGATGCCATACCATAGGGCGGCAGATGGGGTAGAGGAGGGATCCACCTGGGTGAACAGGAAGCGCAACTGATCTAGCTTGGCCAGGGTCTCAGCGCTCAAGGTGATGGGCTGATCTGGGGAAATTAAGGTTGCAGGCATAGCACCCCCCGAAAATGACGATCTCCATTGCCAGTCTAGGGGCAGCTGACCGGATGTGGACAGGGTTTGGCCGTAGGGATGTGTTGATCCTCACTCAATCCTGTTGATCAGTTAAGCTGGAGCCGCTCTGTCGCTCCACCGGGCCATGCGAGATCTGCTACAAGACATCATCAAGGACTATGACGGCTTTGTCGAACTGCGCTATCACGGCAAGGTCTTCCGCAGCATCACTGCCGAAAAGGGCAAGATCGAACGCACCACCACCCGTCGCCGCAGCGGCATCGGCATTCGAGTTCTAGACTCCGGCACCTGGGGCTTTGCCTCCACTGGCAGCCAGGATCCGACTGTGATCCGTCAAGCCATCGAGGACGCCCGTCAAGCCGCCAAGGCCAGTGCCTCCCATCGTCGCCACAAGATCAACTCCCTGCCCCCTGTCCAACTGGCCCAAGGAGACTTCTCCGCCCCCGGCGTTGATGAGGTGATCCAAAAACCGCTAGCTGAGAAGATCCAGCTCACCCTGGACACCGAAGCCCAAACCCGCTCCACCTCCCCCCAGATCAGCTCCGCCAGCTGCACCTATAACGAGATCTATGAGGAGAAGGCGATCGTCACCACCGATGGCGCCGATGTCTCCTTTCGCCTGGTCCGCCCTGAGTTCCGGATCCAGGCGATCGCTGAGGCTGCCGGTCAGCTGAGTAGCGGCTTTGAATCCGTCGGAGTCACCGGAGGCTGGGAGTGTCTCTTCCGCCAAGATCCCTTCAAAATGGCGGAGCAAGCCGCCAGTACCGCCATCAATCTGCTCACAGCCAAGCACCCTGAGGGCGGACGGGCCACCGTGATCCTGTCCCCTTCTATCGTGGGACTGTTGGTCCATGAGGCTATTGGTCATACCGTTGAAGCTGATTTCGTGCTCTCCGGATCCGTTGCCGCTGGTCAACTCGGTCAACGGGTGGCCAGCGATCTCGTCACCCTCTGTGACTCTGGGGATTCTGAATTCGCCCCTGGAGCTGGGGGATCGATCCCGGTGGATGACGAAGGGGTTCCCTGCCAACGGACGATGATCATTGAGAACGGTATCCTCAAAAGCTACCTACATAACCGGGAGACTGCTGCTCACTTTGGCGTTGATCCTACGGGCAGTGCCCGCGCTTGGGAATATGCCGATCAACCGTTAATTCGGATGCGCAACACCTATCTAATGCCTGGGGAGCAGACCCTGGAGGGGATGATCGCCAGTACGCCCGATGGCTTCTTCCTGGAGGGAGCCCGCAATGGTCAGGCTGATGCCACGGGAGAGTTCATGTTTGCAGTGGAACGGGCTTATCGGATCCGGGATGGCAAGCTGGGGGAACTGGTGCGTGGGGTCACCCTGACGGGTAATGCCTTCGATGTTTTGGGGACTGTGGATGCGGTCTCTCGAGATTTTGTCTGGGATCTGGGATCGGGTCATTGTGGCAAGGGGCAACCGGCCAAGGTGGATGCCGGAGGACCTTACATCCGTTGTCGTGTCATTTTGGGGGGACAACAGCAGTAGCCAGGGATCCCAAGAACTCCTGCACTCAACCTCACTGACCCCTTGTCTGGGGGGGTTGGATGATTGGGCAAATGACATCCCCGTGCGGTCTCTCCGGGATCTGAGCCTCGTCCACCAGAGCCAGCAGTTGGTTCCTGAGCAGCTGCAGCTGATGGATCTGCTGATCGATCCACTCTACCCTCGCCTGGATCTGAGTTTTGACCTCTCGGCAAGGCAACTCCCCCCGATCACGGATGGCCAGGATCTGTCCGATCTCCTCCAGGCTGAATCCCAGAGCTTGGGCTCGTTTGATAAACGCCAACCGGGGTAGCACCTCAGAGGAAAAGAGTCGGAAGCCCCCAGGTGTCCGGGTTGAGGTGTGGATCAGCTCCAGAGACTCGTAGTAGCGGATCGTGCGGATGGGTACACCACTCTGAGAGCAGACCTCCCCGATCTTCAGCATGTTCTGGTTCTCCATCACCATGGCAGGTCTCCTGACAACGCTTCCCTTTTTAGGATCCTTAGACTCAGGGCCGATGCCGCTTCCGATCCAGCTTGATCCCTCGGTCTTAAGGGAGAGACAAATCCTTCTGACCCTGAGGATCCTGACGGTCAAGGCTCTGAAGAAAGTATGATTCCAGTATGGAGCAACCTTTGGGAGATGCTAGAAATTAATCGTGATCGAACCCACCCCTCTCCCTCTGTCACCCAGCCGACTGTGGTGCCCATGCTACGATTTACCCGCGATCTGAGCACAGCCCATATCCTTGTGGTGGATGACTCCCCTGATAACCTCTATCTAATTCAGATGGCTTTGGAGGATGAAGGGTATCGACTTCAGTTTGCCCCCGATGGACCCACGGCCCTGGATCTGATCGTCCATCATCCCCCCGATCTACTGCTGTTGGATGTAATGATGCCGGAGACGAACGGGGTGGAGGTCACCCATCAGATCCGCAAAGATCCGACCCTACCCTTTTTTCCCATTTTGTTGATCACCGCCCATGAGCAGCCCAGCATGGTGAGAGGCTTAGATGCTGGAGCCGACGACTTCATTCGTAAGCCGGTTCAGATCGATGAGTTATTGGCTCGGGTCAGGGCGTTATTGCGATTGAAGTTTAGTCTAGATGCCCAACAACAGGTCATTCGCCAACGGGATGATTTCGTCTCTCGCCTGACTCACGATCTACGCACTCCCCTGGTGGCCATGGATCGGATGTTGACCTTACTTCAGCAGGGGGCCTTTGGTGAGATCTCAGATTCTGCCCAGGAGGCTCTGGATTCCATCGGTCGTAATAATCAAAACCTGTTACAGATGGCCAATACGTTATTGGAGATCTATCGTCATGAGGCGGGGCGTAAACGGTTGATTCGCTCTGTGGTGGATCTAGAGGGGTTGGCTCAGGAGGTGGTAGAGGAGCTACGTCCGCTGGCGGAGGAAAAGGGCCTAGACTTATGGTTGACCACCGGTAACCCTGAGGATTCTGATCAGGATCGGTTTAAGATCTCTGGGGATCGATTGGCCCTACGACGTACCCTGACGAATCTAGTTGGCAACGGTATTAAATTTACGGATCAGGGCCATGTCTGTGTCAGGCTCTGGCGCTCCCGCACCGATACTCATCAGGACTCAAACGGCAGCACCAGCCGATCCTGGATTCAGGTGGAGGTGGAGGACACAGGTCCTGGCATCTCCCCTCAAGATCAACGCACCCTATTCGATTGGTTTAGTCGAGGACAACATCTGCGATCCGGGAGTGGGCTGGGGTTGCATCTCTGTGATCGGATCGCTAGGGCTCATCAGGGCTTAATCGATCTCCGGTCTGAGGTGGGGAAGGGCAGTACCTTCGTCCTCTGGCTACCGGCTCCTGAGGATCAGATGTGATCCACTTGAGATGGTGAATCTATTGTGAAAGCAACGATACTTTAACACGATAAATACATACTCCTCGCGATAGAGGCGAGCTGGCTCAGGGCTGCGTATATTAATGGTAAGGGTGCCTTCTTTTTCAATGCTGGGAGGTCCTGTTTCCTGATCACATAGCCAATTTGGCGAAGGGTTAACTATGGATATCGTTCGTGTGATTGCTGCGATCTTACTCCCTCCCCTCGGAGTCTTTCTACAAGTTGGGATCGGCGTTGACTTTTGGATCAATATTCTGTTGACCTTGCTAGGGTATATACCAGGCATTATTCACGCCATTTGGGTGATCGCGAGAAAGTAAAGCAAGGAGAGCATTGATGACTCTGATTGAATTTCTCCTGCTGTTGGTGATCTCAGCCACTGCAGGGAGTATTGGCCAATCTTTGGCAGGATTCCAACTAGGGGGGTGTCTGGTCTCTGCTTTTGTGGGGTTTGTCGGGGCCTATCTGGGATTTTGGATCGCCCGAGAGTTGAATCTACCAGTAAGTAGATCGGCAAAATTGCTTTGACATGCACTATATAGCCTGTATAAACGTTTTTGCTGATCTACTTATTCCTCGTTTTGGACATAGGGGGACGCTCCTTTCCTCTCATCTGGTCTGTGATCGGAGCGGGTATCCTAGCCCTGGGACTGGGATTGATCACAAGAGCCACTCGCTCTAGACCTCCCCGACCCTAAGGATCTTGCTCCCTTGACTCACCGTAGGGTGGGCCGGATCTCAAAAGAGCTTAGTCCAGAAGGATCGGGGTGGCTGATCTCAACCTTCTCCACATGGGAAACTGGGTTGCCGTGATGACACCATCGCACCATCGACTCCACTGCCGCCGAGGATCCTTCAAACAGGGCTTCCACTCGTCCATCCCTCAGATTCCTCACCCAGCCTCGCACTCCGGCATTGAGGGCCATGGATTCCGTAGCTGCCCGGAAGCCCACCCCCTGGACTCGACCTGAGATCAGAACATGGGCACATCGGATCTCAGATTCCAGATTTGGTTTCTGATCGTTCATCACTTCACTCCGTTGGCAAACAGAAAAGGCAGCCGTTGTGTGATCGGATCCCAAAGGATCTCGCCGTGCTGCCTGGTTCAATACTGACTGAGACAATAGCTCTGTCGCAATCCCACCATAAGTCGATCAGCAAAAACGTTTATACAGTCTATATAGTGCATGTCAAAGCAATTTTGCCGATCTACTTAAGGTTCCATTTCGGTACGAACATCCACCCAGACGTAAAGTCCATCAATCTCACCCTAGCAAGCTGAGCTGGATCGGCTCATTGCCAGACGGAGGTGGGGTTGAACTGGATCGTCTAGAGCGTTTCGAGCCTCGATGGGGCTGGATCTGCAAATGGGCAACGAACCAAGTCCTGAGGATCCGGGCTTGCTGATGATCCAACGCATCCAGATCCAGAGGTTCAGGAAAAAGGATAGTGCTGATGGGATCTAAGGCTTGAGCCCAAGTGACATCGCAGGGAACCTGATCCGAGCCAAATGGGGTCAGATCCATTGGCAGCCGAATGAGAAAGGGGATCACATCTTGACACTTACGAAACTGTTGGCGTTGGTGATCCAGTTGTAGAACCCGACGTTGACGAGCTTCCTTATAACTGAGGATCGGATCGGCATAGCCCTTGACAGGGGGAGGAGATCCTAATTGATCCGGTGGCAGATGTGCTAGTTCTGGGAGCCAGCGTTTGATGAATTTCCCTTGGGGATCACAGCGATCCACGGCTACTTGCTCCGGGTTGTAAATGCGGGTCCAGGACTTATCGACACAGTGGGTTACTCCAGCCTGCATGGCCCATTGGTAGTGATCGATCGGGCAATCTCCATCGATCAAATGGCGCATAAAATGCAGAGCCCCATAACGCCAGTCCATGCCCAATAGATTACTAAGAAAGCTGGCATAGATCGCCCGAGTCCGGAAGTTGAGTTCCCCCACGCCTCCTGTCGCCTGTAGACACCGCGCCGCAGCATCCACGATCGGGAAACCCGTGCGCCCCTCCTGCCAAGCCCGGTAGAGAGCCTCATCAAAAGCCCAGCCTTGTTCATCGAAGATCCGATACAGAGATCCCAGCTCCAGTTGCGGTAAATATCGAAAGCGTTGGGTGAAACCACTGCCCCACCGCAGACGAGCCACTAGCTGTTGGCCACTTCTCTGTACCCGAGCATCAGGATGATCCTGCAGGGGTTGTAGGGTGTGAAAACACTCCCGCGAGGAGATGACCCCAAATTTGAGATAGGGTCCCAATCCTGTGGTGACGTTAGCACTAGGATAGGACAGCTGCCAATAATACCGATCCGCCTTGCTGTGGATAAACTGACGTAGCAATTGACGAGCTGCTTCCGTGCCCCCGACTGGGATCGGCTTGCCATCCTGCTGATGTCCCAGATCTTGAAGTTGTGGCCAAGGATCACCAGTCATCTCCTCAGGAACAAGGATCTGCTCTGGTGTTGGGGTGAGAGACTCCCGCATCTGGGCAAACCACAGATCTCGATAGTGAGGATAGGGGATCAGATCTGGCGTACTGCCTTGGGGGTCAAACCAACGGATCCTCATTCCCTCTTGATTCAAAGCCTGATTCAGGCGAGCATCCCGGACCCGGCCATAGATCCGCTCACAATCCAAATAGGCATAGATCCCCTCCGCCTGGGTCTCCCGGATCAACTGGGGTAAAACCTGGGCCGGATCCCCTGATTTAAGAATCAGTCGTCCCCCTCGCTGATGCAGATCCTGATCCAGACTCCGCAGACAGGAGAGCATGAACTGGACCCGTGCCGATCCGGTCTCGGGATGATGGAGTAGCGCAGAGTCGAAGATGAATACCGGGATCACCGCGCCCCGCCGAGCTGCCCGATAGAGCGGGGCATGATCATGAACCCGTAGATCGCGCCGGAACCACACTAGAGTACGGACCATACATAGTACGAGAGGACAGGAGCTATCTATAGCTTAACAGAATGTAACACAACAGAGTTGCAATCCTGACATAGCACTAGATCCTGCGACCTGAAGACTCCTGTAGGGTTTAGGGTGAACAAAACGCGGCAAATAGAACAGCATGACATGTACAAAAGCGCACAGATCGAAGCGGGCTACTCCCTTTCCGGGGTAAGATTACCGTGGGGAACAATCCTTCAACCCCGTTGCAGAGCGGATCTGCTCAAGGAGCCTCAACACAGGAAGGAAGTGGCTCGGTCACTGAGGTATCCCATGAGTCCTTTTTCCAAAATCTATTGACTACCAGACCAACGTAATACTAACCTT
>CAYSEO010000010.1:0-26555 GCA_964429885.1 uncultured bacterium | reverse complement strand
ACTATGAAGCCGTGGGGTATGTCAAGGATCTTAGAGCATGTTTTCTTCCTCCTTTTCTTCGCTGAGATAGGACTCTTGAGAGCCTCACTCTAAATGGCTGTTCTTGGTAGATAACTCGACTATCCGAGGTTCCGATGGTTTTCCTGCTTCCAGGTTCTCATCGTCTCATCTATCCATTCCTAAGATCCCTGGCTCATATCTCCTTCGGAGAGGCTGCGCCAACGTTAGAACAATTTTCTCAATTAGGCACAGCTTCGAGCTCTTGGGATCGATCTACCAGACAGACCACTCCTTCCTTCAAAGTATTTTCAAATTCTTTTGTTCAAATCCAATGTCTAGTTGCTTCAATTTGTGCTGAACTTGTTTTCAAGACTGATCTGACTTCTTCTCCTTTCCTGCCTCAGGATCCCAGGGTTTCCCATCTCTCAACATCGCCCAACACCTCACCAATATCTTCCTGGCCAACGCCACAAGGGCCTGCTTCTTCCTCGTCTTTTGACCTCGACACAATCGGGTATATACTTCTGCCGCCCACGGGTTGTATCTCATCATTACCCATGCCACCTCCACTAACGCTGCTCTCAACTCTCTCGGTCCCCTCTTTGTGATTCGGCCTTGACGATCGATCGTTCCCGATTGATGTTGACGTGGCACTAAACCGGCATAGGCTGACACCGCTCGCCCACTGCTGAATCGACTCGGATCGTCCAACACCGTGGCGATCATCTCTGCTGTCCGACTCCCCATCCCTGGCATTGTCTCCAACAACCTCACCCGCTCATCTTGCTTAGCCAACTGGTTCAGTTTCCTCTCCACCTCCAATAGCTGGGTCTCCATCTGCTCTAAACTCTTCAGCTCCAGATCCATTTCTCCTTTCCACAATTCCTCCATCTCACATTCCTCAAAGGGTTTCCGATATTGGCCCAGAAACTTGATCCCTTCCTCTGTCCAAGCTCGATGTCCATTGGGAGCCCGGTGACCTTGTTGATCCAAAATCGCTCGGATGTTGTTCTTGACTCGATTGATCCGACCCACTATCGTCTTGCGATACTTGACTAACCGTCGATATTCCCGATTCTCTTTGAGGGGAACATGGACCGGAGTAATCTCTCCCATCATTGTCAAGCGAGCCAGCTTCAATGCATCATCACGATCGGTTTTCCGCTTAACATTTTGCCATCGCCAAGCCTCCTCAGTGGTGCTGACTACCGTGAGAGGGAACCCGAGTTGGAAACAGAGATCGTGGATCCAGCCATAGAGAGAACAAGCCTCGATGATGACTCTTTGGGGAGAGCAGCGCTGAATCAGGTCTTGGAGCTCAGCCGGAGAGGTGTTGAGGGTCTCAAACTGGGCAGACTGGGAGCCGGGCTCATACAGACAGGCGACAGACTTGAATTTTCCGAGATCTAGGGTGAGAATGGCCATGATAAGTCTCCAGGTCAGCAGTGGTTTAGGGATCAGGGTACACTCAGATCGGTGGGTTAGCTCTCCCTGACGGCTTACATGGATTCTTTAGACTCCTGCATCATGGTGCTGTTTTCTGTTGATCTCCCCCACAGCTTCGGTGGCTCTGATATATGAAAGTCAGAGATGTCATAGCGATGATTGAGCGAGACGGCTGGTATATGATTCGAATGCGGGGAAGTCATCGCCAATATAAACACCCAACTAAATCAGGCTTGGTTACTATACCAGGGAAACCGGGTGACGAGCTGGCACCTGGAACATTGAGCAGTGTCCTTAAGCAAGCAGGTCTCAGAGAATGAGGTACTTAATCGTCATTGAGGAAACCGAAACGGGCTTTTCTGCTTATTCTCCGGACTTACCAGGTTGCGTGTCAACTGGGCAAACGCGAGAAGAGGTTGAGCAGAATATGAAAGAAGCTGTTCAGCTCCACATTGAGGGAATGAAGATTGAGGGGCTCGAAGTCCCAAGACCTAAAACATCTTCTGCCTATATTGATAGTGCTGCCTAACATATCACTGCACCGGATCAGCACGCCAATGTGCTATGTTCCTTCTTAGGTCTTTCTTGCTGACCGGTGAGTGCGACCGTTAGGCCTCAAAGATGGATACATGGAAGCTGTCGAAATCAAGATAGTGAATTTATATTATCTTGGAGAATATGTCAAACCCTAACTTAAGCAGTTGATTAACGAACTGCTTGATTTAGGTATTTGGGAGGATAATTTCTTTCTCGCGGTAAAGCGAAGAGACTTGACTGATGAAGCTGATCCAGAGAAATAAACCATAGGACAATCACAGGACCCGCAGAATCCATAAGACGCCTGCGGATCCAATCTCGGCAGTGCTTTAGGTAAAAGCAGACTTTTCAAGGTGATCAGGGAAACTGGGTGACCCCGGCTGCCATCCTGAGGACAGATCCAGGATCGAGGGGGATTTCAGTCTGACCTAAGGGGCCATAACACAGGTTTATCTACATCTCCCTTGAAAGTCAGGATCTAGTGCTTGAAGTAGTCCGGCTCATGGCCCGGTTTCCACTTGATGTTGCAACCGATGCTGGGTTTCTGATCGGCAGGGATGGATGCACCAGAGAGCAGAGCCTCTAGGGCAGCTCGCAGATCCTGGCCAGTGACAGGGATATCAGTGCTGGGGCGACTGTCGTCTAACTGGCCTCGGTAAACCAGCTGCCGATCGCCGTCGAACAGGAAGAAATCAGGGGTACAGGCGGCGGTGTACGCCTTGGCTACCTCCTGGGATTCGTCGTAGCACACTGGGAAGAGAAAGCCCAGATCCTTGGCCATGGTCTTGAGGTTCTCCGGGCTATCGTCTGGATACTTGGCCACATCGTTGCTGCTGATGGCCACGATCCCTACCCCTCTCTCGACATAATCTTGACCCAGCTTGGCCAACTCCTGTTGCACATGCTTGACGAAGGGGCAGTGCTGACAGATGAACATCACCAGCAGGGCGGGCTTACCGGTGAAGGTGGACAGGGAGATCGTCTCCCCACTCACCACATCTGGGAGCTGAAAGTCAGGGGCAGCAGTCTCCAGGTTGAGCATGGTTGAGGCAGTGCGAGCCATTGTCTCTCTCCGATCACTCGACAGATCATCCTCATCCTGCCATGAAGACCTGTAAATGGTTGTGCCCCTTAACGCTCCACCAGCTCCAGATCGAAGGTGAGGATATTGGCAGCCAACACCGCTAGGGAACTGGCCTCAATGCTATCGATCACAGACACCCGCTCCTCACTGATCATCTGCCGACTGCGTCGCAAGGTCTCCTGCCGCTGGGGATCAATGACCTGCACCCGCTTGATATCACTGAGGCTGAGCTCATAGAAATGAGGCCGATCCCCCGCTACAGCATCCAGGGCTAGACCCGTCTCCTCGGGATCCAACACAAAAGGAGATTCGATCGTCATCAAACTGACATGAATATCCTCCTCCTCCGGATTCAGTCGGGCCAGCTCCTCCAGATCGATGACCAGCTCGATGGTGTCCTGAGGCCGAGAGGTCTCCCGTAGTCTTACCTCATTGAAGCCAGTTAGAAAATCCTGTTCCGTCGATCCTTCCTCCTCGAGGGTGGCCTGAAACACGGACTCATCGTTCAAGGGCTTGACCCGGATCAGATAGTCCCAATCGCTAACGAACGCCTCCTCATCCCCCACGATATCCACATTCGGATCCGTCAGATTCGCCCGAGGACCGGATCGGGCTGCAGAGCTGAGGGCCACCACGTACCAGTAATCCGGATTGACGGAGAGACCTAAGGTCATCGACACCTCCAGCGTGGGTCGAGCCCAGACCCCTGCAGGCATCAGCAGCAAGCTCAATCCACTGCCCAGACAGGCTGTTAGCCCGTATCGCTTGATCCTCTCTCCGATCATCAAGATCCTCTCCCTAAAAGATGTTGAGCTGAGTAAACCCCATGCTGACCGAATTAGAATAGCAGTCCCCCAGATCCAATACTGTCCACAGGGGCGTCCACAGTAAAGGCTCCTCCCTCCTGAGTCAGACCCACTGGCTGGCTGGGGAAGGCCACCAGGATGGTCTCGATGCGGAATTGTTCTGACTGAGGTCGGTAATCAAAGCGCAACTCAAAGTCCCGTAGATCCCGACGCACCTCGATCTGTTCAAAGCCCTCATCATCCAGACCCAAACGCAGTCGCCAATGATTTTGCCAGCGGGTTCCTAAGGTGGCGTCCATCTGGACCCCGTAGCTGGAGAGTTCCCCTAGCTCCGGATCGTAGACTGCTCTCAAATTGTAGGTTAAACCGGGCTCGTAGCTATCTAATCCCGATCGCAGACCGCTCTCGAAGGTGGTGGAGGAACGGCCTGAGTAGGTGAGATTGATCGGTCGCAGCTCCCCAAGGTTAGGGTCGTAGCTAGTACGCATGGAGACGTTGAACAGATTGGGGGTGGTGTTCCAGGAGAAATCTGCATTGACGATATCCCACCGATCTCGGATCCAGTCATAGCCCGTGCGGGTATCGAAGCGGAAGATATTTCTCAGCTCCGCCTGTAGATCCTCCTCCTGTCGTTGAGCGATCTCCTCTAGATCCTCAGCGGTGTCATCGGGGAAGGTGATGGGGATGGGTAGCTCTCCCACCAGATCGTCCTCAAAGGCGATATAGCCAGGGGGAACATTGGGTAACTGGTTGCGGGGGGTGAAGACGCTGAGGTTGGCGGTCATGCGGTGAGTATCCTGAGGCACCGCCGAGATGGTTTGGAAGGGAACGGAGTTATCGCCGTTGAAGGTGCGCTGATAGGTGAAGTCCAAGGTGGTCCAATCGGTGGGATTGATGGCCATGCGGGGATTGAGTCGCACCGTGGATTCCTGATCATCGGTGGAGTAAAGCACCTGTTGATAGTCGATGGATCCGGGGGTGATCGTCACCCACTCAAACGGCTCGTAGGGATTGAACCGGAGGGCGGAGCGGGCATCGTATTTATTGAAGAAGTTGAGCCCCTCTCCCTCCTGAGCCCGTTGCTGGTTCTGGGAGAGGTTGAGGTTGGTGGTGAAGGTGATGCCCCTGGTGATCTGCCAGGACTGAGGGGTATAGGTCAGATCGAAGTTCTTACGGGATTCCCGATCGCCTGTGGAGCTGCTGAAGGTGGTGTAGTTGGTGCTGATGCTGCCCCAGCCCGGCGGTCGCAGATCGGTGCCCAGCTGCAGACGTGCATCGGAGAAATCCTGAGCCCCCCGTGTGTTTAATCGTTGGTTATAGTCCAGACGAATGTTGGAGCTCAGCCAGCGGACATCGCCGTAGCGTTGCTGATGATTCAAGGTCATGGGCAGGCTATAGGTGCCACGGGTGGGGGTGCCCGTCCGACTGATGTTGAGGGTGGTGGTGGACAGATCCGCCCGGAAGGTACTGTTCAACCGGAAGTTAGCCCGATCCTCTCGTCCTCCCGCAGGCCGGTAAGTATTGTCCAGATCCAGCCGCAGATTCCCTTCCAGCTCCCCATAGTTGCCGAAGATATTAGCAGCATAGAAATCGTAGTAGTGATCCCAGAGGAACCGGCTGGACAGTCGATCCTCATCTGCCTCCGTGACAATGTAGGTATTGACCCGTCCATAGTTATTAGAATCCGTGATCGGCAGGATGTAGTCATGGACAACCCCTAGGCCCAGACCCTTCTTCTCGATCAGATCCACCCGTAGACCGCCGAAGTTGTACTGATCAAACTCGTAGGCCCAGCTGCTCTTCACGAAGACCCCTTCCTCCTCACTCTGCCCCGGTAGGATCCACTGGTGATCCTTAAGGCTGTAGACGAATAACGGGAAATAGCCCACCTGTAGACCGGCTTGCAGATCCCCCTGCTCATCCTGTTGGCCCCCAGCGAACACCCGTGCGTCGTAGATCAACACCCGATCATCCGGGAAGACCTCGACCCGATCGCCCTTGACATAGTGGCTAATGGGAGGCTCTGGGGAAGTCGTGATGGTGGCATCCTCGAAGAAGATCTGATCCCCCAGTAGGGCGGTCGTCTCCTCGCTGCGTACATAGATCTTGGTGCCCGGCTCCTCACCCGGCAGGATCACTAGAGAACTCTCAAACTGGGCCGTCCGACTGATCAGATCCAGATCCAGATTGCGACCCTGGATCTCACGACCGCCTCGGCCTCGGGAGCCAGGCTGGACCAACAGGAACGCCCCCTCACTGCGTAGCCGTCGCTCCTGTCGATAAAACAGTAACTTGTCTCCTTGGATCACGGTGCCATCGGAGAGCTTCACCTCAGCATTGCCCTCGGCGATCCCCAGCTGGCGTTCTGCCTGGTAGCTGAGGGTATCTCCAGTCACATTCAGCTGATCCGGATCGAGGGGCACCTCTCGTTGGGCTGTGGCATCCAGCTGCTGGCGGAGCTGGGATCCCCCCGTAGCCCGCTGTTCCGGAGTCGATCCCAAAGCGGGTGTTGAGCCACTGCCACTGATCTGCAGGCCGCCCCCATTCGTCCCCGGCAGAAACACAGGGAACCGTTCTAGGAGCTCCGGAGCATAGGCCGAAGTGGTCGTCGCAGATCCAGATCCCGTTGTGGATCCTGAGCCAAATCCTGTTGAGCTCCCTCCCATCTGACTGGGCAGTAAGGGGAACATCTGCAGTAAGCCCGGATCCAGATCGCTCTCTCGATCCCGAATAGCCAGATCTTCGGATTCCTCTCCAGTCTGGGGATCAAGCTGCTGGATGGAGGGAGGAGTGGGCAGTTGATCCAGGATATCGTTGAGATCGGCAGGGGCACCCGAGTCATTCAAAGCCTGCTCCACCTGCTCCGCTGTCTCCTCACCCTGCAACAGAGGTAAAGCATCCAACAACCGGGAGGTGGGAGAGCTCAGAGCCCCCATAGGTGGCAAGGATAAGGTTCCCGTTCCCTGAGAGATCAGCACCGGCGAGAAATCCCAGCTCAGGGTGTTGGGGTCTGGCTCCTGATCCCGAAGCTGGGGCTCCACCAGGGCTGGACCCAAGAGATCAATAGTGTCCTCGGATTGCACCCAAGCTTGAGTTTCCTGAGGGTCGATCTGCAAAGCCGCTGCGATCGTTAAAGGTTGGGGCAGCTCAGACAGCAGCAGCTCAGCAGTAGGGGAGGGATCTGGGGATGATGGAGCTGGATCGGCCTGAGCGATGTTTTCTGGGGACTCGGGCGGGATTTCGGCAGTCGGATCTGCGTTGGATTCCGAGTCGAGGGACTGTTGACCGTCCGCCAAGAGGCGTTGGATCCGGGCTTGCTCCGGATCGGCGGTCTCCGCTTGAGCGACTGCGACCTCGGGTTCCTCCGGGATAGAGGCTCGCCAATCCGGTTGATGGAAGGGGGAGGGCAACAGGTGATGATGTTGAACCGCCTCGTCCTGGCTGATCTCAGGCACGGATCGGGGAGCATCGGCGATCTCTAAGGGCTCTGAGGTGGGATCGGCTGGGTTGGGCTCCTCAGGATCGGCGGCATCAGGTCCTGGCCATTCGATCGTTTCCGCCCCCTCCACAACCTCCAAATCGGCGGCGGAGCTAGAGCCCCCTGCAGCCATCTGACGGGCTCGTTCCACCCGTTGCGCTGGGGTCTGTTGGGACCAGAACTGTTGATACCCCGGCAGATCCGTAGGCAGCGGTGCTGTTTGGGCTAAAGCCGAACCGCCCCAGAGGAGGAAGGTTGCGGTAGAGCCACTGCAGCAGAGGTTGATCCAGACAAAACCTTTAGGTAACACAGCCACTCACCGAATAAACCGCCAGAGCAAAAGCATGGACCCCAATCCCCCAAACGCCATGTTGGGGAGCCAGGCCGCCAGCCAGGGATCCAAGGTGCCCACCCGACCCAGACTACGACTCAAACTCAACAATACATAGTAAATAAACACCAGAACAATGGCCACTGCCACCCCGCCGTACCGCCCCGTCTGCCGGACCGCCTGTAGCCCCAGAGGAGCCGCGATCAGGATAGCGAAGAAGCTGGCAAAGGGAATAGAGAACTTGAGATGCCACTCCGTCCGCAGCCGCCGTAAATCCTGAGGATTGAGAGCACCGGCCTCCAGCTCCTTGAGCCGAGCATCCAACTCCCGACTGGACATCTCCTGGGGCACCTTCTCCCCGCGCACCAGATTGACCAGATTGCCGACCACATTCAGCTCCATGGTGCCCACCTGACCCTCATAGTAGGTATGGCCATCTGGATCATACCGGCGAACCACTGCCCCGTACAGCTTCCAACTCTGTTCCAGCTGCTCCGCTGACTCCGCTGTGATCACCTGCGGATATCGCAACGGCTCCTCAGTCTCGGCATTGCGATCCAGGATCAGGACATCGTACATCTCCCCTGTATCCTTGTTGACCTCACCAATGTAGAACCACAGATCATCATCCACCTTGAATAGCTCACGGGGATTGAGCAGCACTGCATCCTGAGAGAGGAACAGATTATGGTTGAGGGTACGCACCTTCTGGTTAGTGAGGGGCACCACATAATCATTGGTGGCGAAGGCGACCAAACTGATCACCATGCCAATGCTCAACACCGGCAGGAACAGCTTCCGGTAGGAGACCCCAGCTGCCCGTAAGGCGACGATCTCGCTATCCGCCCCCATCTTGCCCAGGGTCAGCAAAGTCGCGAACAAACCCGCGATCGGGAAGGTAACCACCAGGATGGCAGGCAGATTCAGCACCAAGATCTGCAGGATGGTCAGGGGAGGCGCCCCTTTCTTGACCAATAGATCCGTATACAGAAACAGCTGATTACCCAGCAGCAAGGTCGTTCCCCCTGCCACCCCCAGAAAGAAGGGCCGGATCATCTCCTTGAGCAGGTAGCCCTCCAGAAAGAATCCCCCCAACCCCAGAGCTCGTAGCCATCCCAGAGTCCTAGCCCGAGGGGAGGCTGAGGTGGGATCAGCCCAGAAATCCCGGCTGGGGGAGGCGGTTGACAGATCTGGACGGCTTGAAGTCTCGCTGGTCATTCCAACCTGATCCCGTGCGCTGGCCAAGGTCTGCAGTGCTCAGATCTAGGCTTGGGCGTTGAAGATCCGTAGGGATCACTCTGCCTAGTTAAGCCTTCATCCAGCGTTGACAGCCACCTATTACTGTAGAGGCTTTTCGTTGATCCGGTAAGAGGCTTGGGGGTAGGAGTCCCTGCCACTCTTGCTGAGATCCCTTAGGTTTCCCCCTCTGCGGGCGGGGGAGGATGCTGTGCCAGCACCTGTTTGAGGTATTGACCCGTGTAGGACTCAGGACACTCTGCCACCTGTTCCGGGGTTCCCTCCACTACAATCTGCCCCCCCCGATCCCCGCCTTCCGGCCCCAGATCGATGATCCAGTCAGCACAGCGGATGATGTCTAGATTGTGCTCGATCACGAGAACGGTATTGCCCGTGTCCACCAATCGCTGTAGGACATTGAGCAGCTTATGGACGTCGTAGAAGGACAGTCCCGTGGAGGGCTCATCCAACAGATACAGAGTCTTACCGGTGGAGCGACGAGCTAACTCGGAGGCCAACTTAACCCGCTGGGCTTCTCCTCCCGATAGGGTCGGTGCGGGCTGGCCCAAGTGAATGTACTCCAAACCCACATCCATCAAGGTCTGCAGGATCTTGGCGGCAGGGGGCAGGTTGGTGAAGAACTTGCGGGCCTCCTCGATGGTCATCTGCAGGACATCTGAGATCGTTTTGTCCTTATACTTCACCTGTAGGGTCTCCCGGCTATAGCGGGTTCCACCGCAAACCTCACAGTTGACATAGACATCTGGCAGAAAGTTCATCTCGATCACGTTCACCCCCTGGCCCTTACAGGCTTCACAGCGGCCCCCCTTGACGTTGAAGGAGAAATGACCGGACTGATAGCCGCGGGCCTTGGCATCGATGGTTTGAGCGAAGGCTTGCCGGATCGGATCAAACAGCCCGGTATAGGTGGCGGGATTGGAGCGGGGGGTGCGACCGATGGGGGATTGATCGATCACGATCACCTTATCGATAGCTTGGGCCCCTCGCAGGCTGGAGAGCTCCGCCGGTCTCGGCACCTTCTGACCCTTGACATGACGTAGGGCTGGATAAAGCAGCTCATTGATCAAAGTCGATTTCCCCGATCCGGACACCCCCGTGACGCAAACCAGGCGACCCAGGGGGATCTGCACATTAACGTGCTTGAGATTATTGCGGTGCGCTCCCTTCAGGATCAGGGCTTGCTCTTTCCCAGGGCGACGGGTGGCTGGGGTCGGGATCTGGACCTTGCCTGACAGATATTGCCCGGTGATGGAGTGTTCACAGGTCTCTAGATCCTTGACCTGACCTTGAGCGACGATCTCCCCGCCATGCACCCCAGCTCGGGGGCCGATATCCACCACATGATCTGCTGCCCGGATGGTGTCCTCGTCATGTTCCACCACGATCAGGGTGTTATCCAGATCCCGCAGCCGAAACATGGTGCGCAATAGCCGCTCGTTATCCCGCTGATGTAACCCGATGGAGGGCTCATCCATGACATATAAGACCCCGGTCAATCCCGAGCCAATCTGAGTGGCCAACCGGATCCGCTGTGCTTCCCCCCCAGATAAGGTCATGGCTGGACGGGACAGGGTGAGGTAGTCCAAACCCACATCCAGGAGAAACTGTAGCCGAGCCTTGATCTCTCGCAAAACCTGTTCCCCGATCTGAGCTTGGCGGGAGCTGAGCTGCACGGTCTCCAGACGATGCAGACATTCCTGGATCGACACCTCAGTGAAGTCGGTGATCCGATAGCCACCGATCCGCACCGATAGGGCCTCTGGTCGTAGGCGAGCGCCCTGACAGACGGAGCAGGGTTGACTGGTTTGATAAGCCTCCAGTTTGAGGCGATAGGTATCCGAAGTGGTTTCCCGATAATGCCGCTCCAGTTGTGGGATCACGCCTTCAAACCGTTTGTAATAGCCCTTACCATTGCGATACCGAGACTCTGCCTCAACATAGACCTCCTCATCGGATCCCTGTAACAGAGCCTCCTGTTGGGCAGCTGTGAGTTGATCCCATCGATCGTTGATCTCAAATCCAAAGGCTTTGGCGGCACCCACCAGCAGAGAGAGGTAGTAAGGATTATCCTTCTCGGCCCAGGGGGCGATGGCGGCGTACACCGGTAATTTCGGATCCGGCACCACCAGATCCGGATCAAACTGGCGCTCAAATCCCAGACCATGACAGGTGGGACAGGCCCCGATCGGCGAGTTGAAGGAGAACAAACGAGGGGATAACTCATCCATCACCGATCCATGTTCAGGACAGGCGAATTGCTCCGAGAAGATCAGCTCCTTGGGGCTGCCGTTCATATACTGGCCTGCAGTCTCCGCCACCCGATGCAACAGCTCCTGTTCCTCACCCTCACGGGGCATCAGCTCCACCACCGCCACCCCTTCCGACTGCTTCAGACAAGTGCTTAAGGAATCCGTCAACCGCTCCGCGATATCAGGGCTCTTCACCAACCGATCCACCACCACCTCAATGTTATGGGCGTGATTTTTCTTGAGACTGATCGACTCACTCAGATCCTTTACTTCTCCGTCCACCCGCACCCGCACAAACCCCTGATGGGCCAGACTCTGCAGCAGCTTAGTATGGGCGCCCTTCTGTTTCTTAACCACCGGCGAGAGCAACTGGAACCGGGTCCGATCCGGCAGGGTCATCACCTGATCCACGATCTGGTCAATGGTCTGGGGAGCGATGGAGCGATCACAGATCGGACAATGGGGGCTACCAGCCCGACCGAATAGCAGGCGTAGATAGTCATAGATCTCGGTAACTGTGCCCACGGTGGAGCGGGGGTTATGGCTGGTGGATTTCTGATCGATGGAGATGGCGGGGCTGAGGCCCTCGATCTGATCCACCTCCGGCTTATCCAGCTGCCCCAGGAACTGACGGGCGTAGGCGCTGAGGGATTCCACATAACGCCGTTGGCCCTCCGCAAAGATCGTGTCGAAGGCTAGGGAGGACTTGCCCGATCCGGACACCCCCGTGAACACCACCAACTGGTTGCGCGGGATCGTCAGGCTGACGTTCTTGAGATTGTGCTGTCGCGCCCCGATCACTCGGATCTGATTCTGGTTCGCCATACCCCTCGCCACCTGGATCTCGCCCTACAGAGATTCACCGATCTTAACGAAC
Organism: uncultured bacterium; assembly: GCA_964429885.1. Classification (GTDB taxonomy): domain Bacteria; phylum Cyanobacteriota; class Cyanobacteriia; order Thermostichales; family Thermostichaceae; genus CAYSEO01. The sequence goes on along the minus strand of CAYSEO010000010.1, from coordinate 14,490 downwards.
TGTGGCAGATCCTCAGGGTGGACAACCGTGATCTGAGGCAACTGGCAGGCGTTCTTACTCAGGAACTGCCGATGCGGGTGTCTCTACTCAGAAACTGATCGATTGGCTGAGAGATTAAGATCCTGAATTGTAAATTTATATATAAATAAAGTATGAGATCTCAAAGAGCCCTCCTCTCCTGATCTTTAGGGTAAAAGGGAACCCGTCCCTTCTTTACATTCATGTTCTCATCTAACTCAGTCAAATCGATGAGCAACCATTCACCCCAGTAACGCTCCCTCGTCTCCTCCAAGGTCAGGATCGGAGGCAGCTCCATCTGAGGAGAAACATGATCGCTGACTTCTGTATCGTGTGTGTTGTTCATTCGATCCTGCCTCAGGTTCGATCTCATCCTAAGTAGATCGGCGAAATTGCTTTGACATGCACTATATGGCCTGTATAAACGTTTTTGCTGATCTACTTACAACCTGAGTAGCCCTATCCCTTGGTCCTGACGTTTGGCCCAGGGAGTGTCAAAATGGTCCTCATCGGCAGACTCAACTCAGGATCACCAGATGAGCACGCCCGTGGACGCGCGATACAACCCCCAGGCCATCGATCGCCGGATCCCTTTAGCTAAGTGGACCTACGAAAACATCGCCCAGGCGCAGGATCAACTGAAGCAGCTGGGTCTGAGCTATGACTGGAAGCGTAACCTGGCTACCTGCAATCCGATCATCCACCCAGCGAGCTGGTGCAATTCTTCCTAATGAACCACAAACAGTTTAGGATCCTCAATCCGGGAAACTCCCGGACTAAACTCTACATACCCACTCTGTCCGGAGGACGTCTAGCTACATGGCCTACGATAACACCTGCAAGTTTCTGGCTGAAATGTTTCCTCAAGATCTGGCCGCCTGGTTATTGGATGCCCCTGTTCCTCTCACTATCCTCGATCCACGAGAGCTCTCTGTGGAACCGATCCGGGCTGATTCTTTGATCCTGTTCGAGTCCGACAACCGCATCCTCCAGATCGAGTTCCAGACTGATCCTGATCCCCATATCCCCTTTCGTATGGCCGATTACCGGCTCCGGATCCATCGACGTTACCCCAAGAAGGAGATCATTCAGATCGTGATCTATCTCTCCCGGACGGGATCGCCTTTGGTGTATCAAACGGTCTATGAGTTTCCAGGACATCGATCTGAGTTTCAGGTGATCCGGTTATGGGAGCAGCCGACGCAGGTGTTTCTATCGACACCAGGATTATGGCCATTTGCCGCTTTGAGTCAGACAGCGGATCCGGAGCAGGTGTTACGGCAGGTCAGTCAACGGGTGGATCAGATCGGGAATCGCACCCAACGCAGTTATCTATCTGCCTCAGCAGGTATCCTGGCGACGCTAGTATTGGAGAAGGACTTGATTTTCCAGATCTTGAGGGAGGACATCATGAGAGAGTCGGCTTTGGTGCAAGAGTGGCTAGCTGAGGGTAGAGCTGAGGGTAGAGCTGAGGGTGAAGCTAGAGGCGAAGCTAAGCGTGCGATCAAGATCGCTATCAACATGCTGCAGGGGGGAGAGGATCCTCGGAAGGTTGCTGCTTATACGGATCTTTCCTTAGCCGAGGTCCAGCAGCTTCGGGATCAGGAGACAACTCAGGGATCCAATTAGGGTTCAAAGATCGACTATCTATCGGATCTTTGGAGAGGACATGATGAGTGAATCTGCTTTAGGGGTGCGATCAACCTACTCAGGCAAGACTGCTACAGGGTTATCTCCAGAACAACTACAGCAGCTGTGGAATCAACAGTCAGAGTATTAAAAGATAGATTTTCATCAAAACATCACAGCATAATCATCTAGGATCGATCCCAAGTGTTCGATCGATGCCGCTCGCCCCTCACGTAGATGAATGGAATCATACACCTCTTGCTGATCGGCAGAGTGAAAAAGAACCCTTCCCTGCTTTACATTCATGTTCTCATCCAGCTCAGCCAGATCGATAAGCAGCCACTCACCCCAGTAACGCTCTTTCATCTGCTCCAGAGTCAGGATCGAAGGTGAATCCATAAAACTGCGATCGCTCACTTTGACCTCATGTGAGTTGCTCATCTGTTCTGACCTCAAGTTCGATTCTATCGCTCAACCTTGGCAGCCCTATCCCTCGCTCCTGACGTTTGGCCCAGGGAGTGTCAAAATGGTCCTCATCGGCAGACTCAACCCAGGATCAGCAGAGGAGCACGACCGTGGACGCGCGATACAATCCCCAGGCCCTAGAGCCCCAGTGGCAAGCCCGTTGGCAACAGACCCACCTGGATCAAGCTCTGGATCTGCCGGGATCCCAGCCTAAGTTCTACGCGTTGTCCATGTTTCCCTATCCCTCCGGCCAGCTGCATATGGGCCATGTGCGTAACTACAGCATCACTGATGTGATCGCCCGCTTCAAGCGCATGAATGGCTTTGCCGTCCTCCACCCCATGGGCTTTGATGCCTTCGGACTGCCCGCCGAGAACGCCGCTATCGATCGCCAGATCCCCCCAGCCCAGTGGACCTACCAAAACATCGCTCAGATGGAGGATCAGCTCAAACGTCTGGGCCTCAGCTATGACTGGAACCGCAACCTAGCCACCTGCGATCCGGAGTACTACCACTGGACCCAATGGATCTTCCTGCAGTTCTTCGATATGGGTTTGGCCTATCAAAAGGAAGCCGCTGTCAACTGGGATCCCATCGATCAAACCGTGCTGGCCAACGAACAGGTGGATAGTGAGGGCCGTTCCTGGCGATCGGGAGCCAAGGTGGAGAAACGGCTGCTACGTCAGTGGTTCCTCAAGATCACCGCCTATGCAGAACAGTTGTTGCAGGATCTAAAACAGCTGCAGGGCTGGCCAGAACGGGTGCGGGTGATGCAGGAGAACTGGATCGGCAAATCCACGGGCGGTCGAGTGATCTTTAAGACAGAAGTGGGGGATCAGATCCCGATCTTTACTACGCGTCCGGATACTCTTTGGGGGGCCACCTTCATGGTGCTCTCCCCGGAACATCCCTTAGTGGAGAAATTGACCACACCGGATCAAAAGGATGCGGTCACCGCCTATCGTCAGGAGGCCGCCTCTAAATCCGAGATCGATCGAACCTCTGAAGACCGGGAGAAAACTGGGGTGTTTACCGGCAGCTATGCCATCAATCCGGTTAATGAGGCTAGAATCCCGATCTGGATCGCGGATTATGTGTTGATGGGCTATGGGGAAGGGGCGATCATGGCGGTGCCAGCCCATGATGTGCGCGACTTTGAGTTCGCTCAGAAGTTTGGTTTGGAGATTGTTCCTGTGGTCTTTCCGGAGGGGGAGACCCCTGAGACGGCTGCTCCCTTAACGGAGGCATACACTGGGGATGGCCAATTGCAGAACTCTGGTCCTTTGAATGGGTTACCGGTGGCGGAGGCCAAGGGGAAAGTGATCGAGTATTTGGAGGAAAAGGACATGGGTAAGGCTCAGATCACCTATCGGCTCAGGGATTGGCTGATCTCTAGGCAACGATATTGGGGCTGCCCGATCCCGGTGATCCATTGTCCTAACTGCGGGATCGTGCCGGTGCCCGAGGCGGATCTGCCGGTGAAATTACCTGAGGATGTGGCGTTCTCTGGTCGGGGTCCCTCTCCTTTGGCGCAGTTGGAGGAGTGGGTCAAGGTGCCCTGCCCTCAGTGTGGATCGGAAGAGGCCCGGCGGGAGACCGATACTATGGATACCTTTATTGACTCCTCTTGGTATTTCCTCCGATTTACGGATGCTAAGAACCCTCAGGAGATCTTTACCAAAGATAAGGTGAACTCCTGGATGGCGGTGGATCAGTATGTGGGTGGGGTGGAACATGCGATCTTGCACCTGCTTTACTCGCGATTCTTCACCAAGGTGTTACGGGATCGGGGATTACTCACCTTTGATGAGCCGTTTCAACGGTTGCTGACTCAAGGCATGGTGCAGGGGCTCACCTATTACAATCCCAACAAGGGGGGGAAGGATAAATGGGTGCCTGCGACTCAGGTGGCGGATCCGGAGAATCCTGTAGATCCCACCACCGGGGAACCTCTGCAGGTGATCTATGCTACAATGTCTAAATCCAAGGGCAATGGTGTGGATCCGGAGGATGTGTTGCGCAATTATGGGGCGGATACGGCTCGTATGTTTATCCTATTTAAGGCCCCTCCGGAGAAGGATCTGGAATGGGATGATGCGGATGTGGAAGGGCTGTTCCGGTTTCTGAATCGGGTCTGGCGATTGGTGGCGGATTTTGTGGGACGGCCTGGATTTCAGGATCTGCTGGACAAATCTAAAACGGCTCCGGAATCTCCCTCTCGGGAGGAAAAGGATCTACGGCGAGCCACCCATACGGCGATCAAAGCGGTGACGGAGGATATTGAGCAGGGCTATCAGTTCAATACTGCCATCTCGGAGTTGATGAAGCTCAGTAATGCTCTGGCGGATGCCAAGCTCCCTGAGTCCCCGGTTTATGCAGAAGGGATTGAGATCTTGATCAAACTGTTGGCTCCGTTTGCTCCTCATATCGCAGAGGAATTGTGGATGGAGATCGGCGGTGAGGGATCGGTGCATCTGCAAGCTTGGCCGGGGTATGATGAGTTGGCTTTGGTGGCGGATGTGATCACGGTTGTTGTGCAAGTGAATGGCAAAACTCGGGGAACTTTTGAGGCCCCTGCGGATGTGAGTAAGGAGGATCAGGAACGGTTGGCGCGGGAATCTGATGCAGGACAACGGTATCTGACCGATGCTACAACAGTGCGCAAGACGATCGTGGTCCCCAAGAAGCTGGTTAACTTCGTGATCTAGCAGGCCGATTGCAAACCCAATGCAACATCGGTGGTGCCACAATCGCCACATTGGGGGAATCAGACAAAGCTTCCATGGATCAAGGAGCCCATTTGCAGATCCCCTTCAACACCTGAAAGATCTGTTGGGAGCGGAGCGGATGGATCAGATCTAAGCTGGGTGGGAGTTGATAGAGCGTGGGATCTCCAGCGACAAGATGGATGAACTGGTAGCTGCGTCCGTTGGTGGTTAAAGCCCAGACGGAGGGTTGCTGATGTAAGCTGGTGTAGGCATAGGTGAGGAGCTGAGGCAATCCGGCCCAAGCATCGGTCAGACTATTTTTCGTTTCGATCACCAAAACCCAGAAGAAGGGAGCAGGGGGTGACTCAGAGCGACTCATCGCCAAGATATCCAGTCGTCCTGCAATCGAAGTATTCTGATCAGGGATCTCTATTGTTGTGATCGCCTCCTCAAGACGGATCGTGATCGGAGCTTGATAGAATCCTGTCGCTCTCAACAAAGGATAGATCACCAACGCTTTGACCAACCCTTCTGACACCTTGTCTGCACTAAGGTAGCGATCAAAATCCTCTCGAATCCGATCCAGATCCGCCTGCTCAACCTCTGTGAGAGGTTCCAGGGTCAGGAGATCCTCAAAACCAGAGATAAGTAGATCGGCAAAATTGCTTTGACACGCACTATATAGACTGTATAAACGTTTTTGCTGATCTACTTAAACCTCCTCTCTATCCCCAGATGATCATGGGTCTCGTCCAAGGTGAGATCACGAGCATTAACCAAAGTCATCGATCTAGCAGAACTCTTGTCCCCACCTTATCAAGAGGCTAGAGGGGATCCTTCAACCAACACCTACCCTCCACAGTCCACAATAGATCCCAGTGAGTTGCCCTAGCCTCTATGTCCAGTGAGCCCACCGCCCCGATCACCGATAACCGTTGGGATGCCCTGACCATCGAGACCGATCGGTTGACCCCGATGATGCAGCATTTCGTGGAACTGAAGCATCAGTATCCCCAAACGATCCTGCTCTATCGCTTGGGGGACTTCTATGAAACCTTTTTCCAAGATGCCCAGACAGTATCACGGGAGCTGGAGCTGACTCTGACCGGACGCGAGGTGGGATCTCTCGGTCGGATCCCCATGGCCGGTGTGCCCCACCATGCCCTGGATCGCTATGCTTCTCAGTTGGTGGCCAAAGGCTATGCCATCGCCGTTTGCGATCAGATGGAGCCCGCTGATCAGAAGGCTGGGAAACTGGTGCGCCGCGAGATCACCCGCGTGATCACTCCGGGGACGGTGCTGGAGGAGGGCATGTTGCCCGCTCGTCAGAATAACTATCTGGCGGCCATCGTCTTGGTGGATCGGGGTCTGGGCCGGAACAAAGATCTGGACTGGGGGTTGGCCTATGCCGATATCTCCACCGGGGAGTTTTGGGTAACGCAACATCAGGATCTGGATCGACTGTTGGGGGAGTTAAATCGACTGCAACCCTCAGAGATCTTATTGCCGATCGATGAGCCCACCGGCCTGGGACTATTGCGGCCTGGGGAGAGCAGCACCCATCTGCCACCAGGATTGCCCAGTCAGTTTTGTTATACCCTCCGATCCCCCACACCCTTCAGTTTGGGAGAGGCCAAGGCAGAGATCCTGAGCACCTTCCGCCTGAAATCGTTGGAAGGATTGGGGTGCGCTAGCTATCCCTTGGCGGTACGGGCCGCAGGAGGTCTGTTGCGTTATCTCGGAGAAACCCAGAAAGGGATCGATCTGCATCTGGACGCCCCCCACACCTATCAGTTATCGGAGTTCCTAGTGCTGGATCAGCAGACCCGGCGCAATCTGGAACTGATCCAGACCGTCCGAGATGGCACGTTCCATGGCTCACTTCTCTGGGCCTTGGATCGGACCCGCACAGCCATGGGTAGCCGAGTGTTACGGCGATGGCTGCTGCAACCCTTGCTGAGTCCGGACCTGATCGCTCAACGCCAGATCACCATTGGGGAGCTCGTGGATAACGGTCACCTACGTACACAACTGCAAGAGATCCTGAGAGAGGTTTATGATCTAGAACGACTGGCGGGCCGAGCCGGATCGGGAACCGCCCATGCTCGAGATCTGGTGGGATTGGGGAATTCCTTAGCTAAACTGCCTCAGATCGCTGAGGTGGTGGAAGGGGCAGAGACCCCGTTACTAAAGACCCTGCAAACCGTGGCCCCAGAGTTGGAGAACTTGAGCCAGATCCTATTGGAAACCCTGGTGGGATCGCCACCCTTGATCTTGACAGAAGGGGGATTGATCCGAGCGGGTCAGGATCCACAATTGGATGAGATGCGAGCACAGATCGAGTCAGATCGACGGTGGATCGCGGATCTGGAGAAAACCGAGCGGGCTCGCACCGGGATCCAGACCTTGAAGGTGGGCTTTAATAAGGCCTTTGGTTACTACATCAGCATCAGCCGAGGCAAACGAGATCAGGCTCCTCAAGATTACCTCCGTAAGCAAACCCTCACCAATGAGGAACTGTTCATTACTCCAGAGTTAAAAGAGCGGGAAGCCCGGATCCTGACGGCCCAAGTGGAGGTGAATCAGCTGGAGTATGAGTTGTTTCTGCAACTGCGGCAACAGGCGGGCCAGGAGGCGGAACGGATCCGAGGGGTGGCTCAGGCGGTGGCGATGGCGGATGTCCTTGCGGGATTAGCAGAGGTGGCGATCTATCAAGACTACTGTCAGCCTCAGATGACCTCTGACCGCACCTTGAATGTGGTAGACGGTCGCCATCCCGTAGTGGAACAATCCTTGCCTCCAGGTCTATTTGTGCCCAATTCCGTCAAGCTAGGCACGCCCCAATCGGGCGATCTGGTGATCTTGACCGGACCCAATGCTAGCGGCAAATCGATCTATTTACGTCAGGTGGGGTTGATCCAAGTCATGGCTCAGATGGGCAGCTTTGTGCCTGCAGAATTTGCGGAACTGGGGATCTGTGATCGGATCTTTACCCGAGTGGGAGCAGTAGATGATGTGGCCACAGGGCAATCCACATTTATGGTGGAGATGAATGAGACTGCCAATATCCTCAACCACGCTACGGATCGATCCTTAGTCTTATTGGACGAAATCGGGCGGGGTACTGCTACCTTTGATGGTCTATCGATCGCCTGGGCGGTAGCGGAATATCTGGCCACCGAGATCCGTTCCCGTTCCATCTTTGCCACCCATTATCATGAGATGAATCAGCTGGCGGTCACCCTCCCCAATGTCATGAACTTCCAGGTAGTGGTCAAGGAATTAGAAGATGAGATCGTGTTTCTCCATCAGGTACGTCCTGGTGGCGCGGATAAATCCTATGGTATCGAGGTGGGTCGGATGGCAGGTTTGCCTCCTCGCGTGATCGAGCGGGCTCGTCAGGTGATGACCCTGGTGGAGAAACATAGCCGGATCGGAGTGGGATTACGAGCTCAGTCCTCAGCATCGACAGAGCAACTCACCCCTCAGGACGCACAGATGACGTTGTTTGATCAGGCCACCCATGCAGAGACCCAGAGCGACCCCTCTGAGCCAGAGTCACTCACCCAAGCTGACTGAGCTCCACGATATTGCCATCCGGATCCTGGGTGAACAAAGCAGCCCGACCGGAAGAACTGGTTTGGATCGAACAACCTGCTGCCTCTAGCTGAGTCTTAGCCTGATCTAGATCCGTCACCGACAGAGCCAGATGAGGATTCCGCCCCCACTTGCCCGGATCCACATGATCGGGGGTCACCTGGGGAGCTACGATCAGATGGATCTGATTGGATCCGATCTGATACCAAGCACCCGGAAACTTCAGTTGCCGATCCACCTTAGGCAACCCTAGGATGGTGCCATAAAAATGCTCTGCTTGGTCCAGATCCGAAACCAGAATGGCGGTGTGGAGAAATTGAGTGATCTGCATGGCTGATCCGTTGTAGCTAGGGTGCTGTGATCGGGCCAATCTGTCCTTACTGAGCCGAGGGCTTAGGCTCCTCCGGCGGTACGGAAACCGGCTCCTGAGATCCGCGGCTGAACAGATTGAAATAGGTGGAGACGACCAGCTCCTTCAGGGGCAAAAATAGATAGGTGAGCGGATCGATGGTCACAATAATATTACGCACATCTCGCTTGGCCCATTTGACGATCTTATCCGCCACCCAATCACTGGACATCACCCCGATCGGGTTGAGATTGCTCTTAAATGGACCCAAGATCAGCTTGCGGATCACACAGGGAGCATCCAGTCGTCGCAGTGTGATCAGATCCCCTAAGGTGCGCTTGGAGAGCTCATAGAGGGGACTCACAGCGGGCAGCACCTCCGCCTCTGAGGTATTGATCCAGACCTCCTTGCGGGCGATATCGGCATTGGATCGCACCGTCTTAAGGAACATCTCCAGTAAACGCCAATGGGAGAAGGTATTGACCTCGTAGGATCTGAAGATCGCCTCCGGAGTCCGCTCCCCATGGACATTGACCCCGTGATTGAGGATCAAGATATCCACCGTCTCCAACAGATCCGTCAGCTGCTCCTCCTGCTGGATCTGCCACTGCTGAGTGCGAATCGGTTTCTCTCCTTGATCTGTTAGTAAGATCACCGGATCCGATTTGGAGCTGAGGGCGATCAGTTTGGCCCCCTCCCGATCCAGTCGCTGCAGTAGGGATCGTCCCAAACTGCCGGAGGCTCCGGTGATGGCGATGGTTTTGCCTTTGAGGGAGAGACTCGTGCCCATAAGCCGATCGATGAGAGTAAAGGTACCGCAAAAGTAAGCATTCGGATCATCAAAATGATGGCGCCAATGGTAGGTGCGATTCACCCACCAGGGATGAGGGAGTTGATCGAAGGGTCCCGGACGATGGGTCAGATCAGTCTCCACAGCCCAGCCTTGACCTCGGGCGATGCCCCCCGCTAGGAACCCCAGAGAGTAGAGCACCCCCACCCCTGCAAACCCAAAGAACTCAGGGGTCAGCCAGTAGCAGCTTCCCCATAACAGTAGTGTAGCGATCACCATGGTGGCGGACTCAGGCACATCATGATCCCACTGGGACTGACGATAGATCTCGGGGCTGATCACACTCAGATCACTGCGAAACACCCGATGATGCACCTGGTGCTTGGGGATCCACTTGGGGTAAACATGAGCTAAGACATGGCGACCATCTCGCACGATCTCCGCCATCAACAGGCTGCCCGCTGCCCACAACCCTGCTCCAGCCACCCATCCACTGATGATCTGCATGCCATCTCACTTATGCTCAATTGGTCCTCAACTGATCATTATCCCCTAGGAACCCGATGACTATGGGTTTACCTCAGATCGATCTACGACTGACTACCCCAGCGGATCTGGATTTCGTCGGGGCTGTCGATCCTCAACCCATCGGCTACGCCCTCTTCATGGGGATCACAGATATCCATCGATCGATCCAGCTCAAGCGATTCGTGATCACCGTCAAGGGCAAAGGCTACGGTCGTGCCAGCCTGGAACGATTCAAGCAGCTGGTGTTTGAACAGTGGCAGGCCCATCGGTTCTGGTTAGATGTCAAGGATCACAACCAACGCGCCCGCTATCTGTACCGCAGCTGTGGGTTTACAGAGGAGGGGATCCTGAGGGAATGTCTCAGATCAGGAGAGCGCTATGAGACCTTGATCTTGATGTCGATCTTAGAGCAGGAGTATCGTTCAAGCCGCCTTTCTCTGCAGTAAGGGATCTAATCCACCCTGTTGATCCAAGGCATCCATGTCGTCGAAGCCACCAATGTGCTGATCATCGATAAAGATCTGAGGCACACTACGACGCCCCCCCGCTCGCTCCGCCATCTGCTGACGGGCCGCCTCATCCCCATCGATCTTGTACTCGGTATAGTCCACTCCTTTCATCCACAATAGGAACTTGGCTCGTAAACAGAAGGGACAGAGTTGCCAGGTGTAGAGCTCAACATTGGCCGTGTTGTTTTGAGGGTTACGGTTGAAGATCTGATCGAGTAGGGAAGCCATAGGATCACCAGACATATCGCCATCTGTGTCTTAGCATAGTCTCAGGCAATCCAGCGATTCAACGCGATCTCTAGATCACGTAGTAGGGAGATCCAGGCGTAAGTAGATCCGCAAAAACGTTTATACAGACTATATATGCTGTATCAAAGTAATTTTGCCGCTCTACTTAATATTGATAGCTCCCCATTCCGAAAGCGGGCTGCTAGCTGTCAACACTGTTAACGATCACCTCTCGTCATGAATTCTAGGAAATCCCGGCGTAGGTCTGAGATCTCCTGTTGCATCTGGTCGGCCCGTTGAGCGATCTGTTGAGTTCTCTCATCAAATTTCTGTAGCGACTCTCGAAAGAACTGGGCTAGCATGGCCTGCCCTTCTCGAAATTCTGCTTGAGCCTGTTGTTGGCGTTGGTTCTGTTCCCGGAGATAGACTCCGAGCTCACGGATCTGGGCACTCAGTTCCAAGGTTTCCGCCATCTGGGCTTGCTGTTGAGCCCTGAGCTCGCGGGTTTCCGCCATCTGGGCTTGCTGTTGAGCCCCGAGCTCGCGAGTTTCCGCCATCTGGGCTTGCTGTTGAGCCCTGAGCTGCCGGATCTCCTCCATCTCAGCCTGGTGTTGAGCCTGTAGCCGATCGCTAACCTCAATTTGTCTGGCGAAGGCTTGCTTGATCTCCTCTTCGGTCATCACAAGAGTTCCTTAACAGCAGATTAAGTAGATCAGAAGAATATCTGTACAAACTATTAATGCATATCAAGCCAATTTCGTCAATCTGCCGATTGTTTAGATCACAGGTTGCGATAGAATTCGATCAGTAAACTCAAGTGATGCGGACTTTTCGAAAGAGTTTATAGATCCAGTGTTGTCTCTAGATCTCAAGGCCAGATCTACGATCACAGGCCAATGATCCGAGCCGATCTCGGGACCGATCTGGATATCTAAGGTCTCAAACTCGGGACTGACCAGACAGTGATCGATCGGTAACTGAAGGATCGCACTTAAACCCAGAGGAAAAGTTCCAGCTGTAGGCCAACTGGGCAGGATCCCAAAGCCTAGACGGGTGTTGGATAATCCCGTGACCGTGATCAAGCGTCGATAATAGGGAGACCAAGGAGTAATGTTGATGTCTCCCATTAAGATCACAGGGGTGGAGATCGATTGAAGGGTTTGAGCGATCCCGTCCAGATGTCGATTACGGGAGTGGAACAGATTGGGTCGCAGAGGGGGCCAAGGGTGAGATCCAACCAGAGTGATCGGCTGATCTTGAGGACTGATCTGGGCAAATAGGGTCGCTGTTCCTGTAGTGCCAAAGGTATCAGCGTAGGGATCTTGAAGAGGATAACGGCTGAGGAGAAAATTGCCGGTGCGATAGAAGGAATAGGGTAATTGATCCTCAAGTACGGAGAGGGGAGTGAGCCAGGTCTCCGATACCTCCATCAGTAATAAAATATCGGGTCTCTCTTGTTGGATTAAACGGATTACTTGATTGGGAGAGGGATTCTTCGTATTGACATTGGCGAAGAGGACTCGCAGATCCACAGGGTTATCTAACGGTTGCATCAATGCCTGCAACGGTGGTGAGAGATACCAAGGCATGATCTGAATGGAGAGCAAGAGGGTGAGCAGGATCCCAATCCCGATCGGGATCCAGCGTCGGGTCAACACCAATCCCCCCAGTAACACGAGACAAAGGATCAGGTATTGCCCTTGAAAATGAGACAAGAGCTCGATCAAATGAGGCCATCCATAGTAGGAACTCCCCATTCCCACTGCTACGATCCCGGCGATCTTAATCAGCAGCACCCTAGCAGTCCAATTCTGCAGACGACTCCGACCCATACCCCTCCCTGAGAGCAGTGAACTTCACGAGACGCCTGCGTTAAGCTACGTAAAGCTCACTCTAGGCAGTCCATGACCATTGGCATTTGGATCCTTGGGGATCAACTGCATCCTAACCAAGCCGCTCTGGCCACGCTCCGAGGACACCAAGATCCGGCTCACACCCCGATCTTGATGGTGGAGTCCCTGGCCTGGGTCAAACGGCGCAACTATCACCAGCAGAAGATCGCTCTGGTCTGGTCTGCCATGCGTCACTTCGCTGCGGATCTCCAACAACAGGGCCACCCCGTCACCTACCAAGAAACCGATCAGTTCAGCGAGGCACTGCGCGCCTGGGCCGAACACCATGACCTCGAGCAGATCCAACTGGTCACCCCCGCTGATCTGCCCTTTCGGGAGCGGGTGCAGCCACTGGCGGCTCAACTCCCCTGTCCTCTGGTCCAGGTGGCCGATCATCACTTCCTTTGGTCCCCGGATGAGTTCCGAGCCTGGGCGGAGGATCGCAAGCGACTACTGATGGAGGATTTTTATCGAGAGGGCCGCAAGCGATTTAATGTCCTGATGGAGGATCAGGAGCCCTGCGGCGGACAGTGGAACTTCGATCAGGAGAACCGTAAACCCCCCAAGTGTGGGGCCTCATTTCCCGCCCCCCCTCGTTTTGATCCTGACCCCATCACCCAGGCCGTGATCGACAAGATCCAACAGGATCCCCAGCTCCAAGATCACTTCGGCTCCTTGGAGAGCTTTGGCTGGGCTGTCAGCCGGGAGCAAGCCCTCCAGGTCTTGGATCACTTCGTCCACCACCGTCTACCGGAGTTCGGCCCCCTGCAAGATGCCATGGTCAGCGATCAGCCCTTCCTCTGGCATGCCCTACTCTCCCCCTATCTGAATCTGGGCATGCTGACTCCCCTGGAGGTGATCCGAGCCGCAGAGACCAGCTATCGCCAGGAACAAGCCCCGATCGCCTGTGTTGAAGGGTTCATCCGTCAGATCCTGGGCTGGAGAGAGTATATGCGAGGTCTCTATGAGTCCCTGATGCCCTCTGGCTATGGCGATCACAACTGGTTCGATCATCACCAGCCCCTGCCTCAGTTCTTTTGGGATCGACAGACGGATATGCGGTGTCTGCGCCAGACCCTGGATCAGATCCATCACTTCGGCTACGCCCATCACATCCAGCGCCTCATGTTGCTGGGTAACTTCGCCCTGATCAGTGGCATCGATCCGCAGCAGATGGAGCATTGGTTCCACGACGTGTTCATCGACAGTGCCGACTGGGTGATGCAGACCAACGTCCTGGGCATGGGCCTATTCGCCGATGGGGGAGTCCTGGCCACCAAACCCTATGCTGCCTCCGCCAACTACATCCACAAGATGAGCGACTATTGTCGGGATTGCCGCTACAATCACAACGTCAAGGTGGGTGAGCGCGCCTGTCCCTTTAATACCTTCTATTGGGACTTTTTGTTACGACACCGCCAGAAACTCGCCCCCTTAGGCAGGATGGGATTAGTACTCTCCCATCTCAACCGCATGGATCCGGACACTCTCCACCAGATCCAAGCCCAGGCCCAGCAGTGGTGGCAGCAGCAGAACGCCGCCGATCCCACCGCAACGGCCTCTCACTCCGACCCCCCAGCTTGTGAGGATCCTGGTTATGAAATGCCCGCGCTGCAATAGCAATAACATCCGTGTCCTAGAGTCTCGTTCTGCCGAGAGCGGTCAGAGTGTACGCCGTCGGCGGGAGTGTACTAACTGTAGCTTTCGTTTCACCACCTACGAACGGATCGAGTTCGTCCCTATCATGGTCACCAAGCGGGATGGATCGCGGGAGAGC
>CAYSEO010000009.1:1459-28222 GCA_964429885.1 uncultured bacterium | reverse complement strand
ATTCCGGTTCTCCTGTTTATCAACACCTCCTGATCGTTGAGGATCGAGATGGGCGGCGCTCCCATGCCCTCAGTTCTCCGAAGTACTTTATTGGGCGAGATCTGGCCAACGATATCTGTCTCAACTCTCAGTTCGCCTCCCGCTATCACGCCATGTTGTTGCGGGTGCCTGCGGATCGAGAGGGGGAGTACTACTACCGGATCCTGGATGGGGATCTGGAGGGTAAGCCCAGCACCAACGGCCTAGTGATCAATGGTCAGAAGGCGGCCTCCCATCAGCTGAAGCCGGGGGATGTGGTCTCCTTTGGGCCGGACGCGAAGGCCATCTATCGCATGACCAAGGTGCAATCTGGGGAGAAGGTGGATAAGGAAGACTAGTCCGACGCCCCCGTGGCATCCACCACGCTGTAGCAGCCAAAGATCTTCAGCACATCCGTGCTCCCCTGCAGCTCCTGGATCACCTCCTCAGGCAGATGGGGAAGCTCAGGGTGTTCCACATCCACGAAGAAGACATAGGTGCCCACCACCTGTTTAGTGGGGCGTGACTCGATCCGGGAGAGATTTAAGCCTCGTTGGGCGAAGATCTTTAGAGGCTGTAGGAGGGCGCCGGGGGCGTTCTGAGGCAGGCTAAAGGCCAGGGAGGTATGGGTGCCCTGGGGGATCGGGGAGAGGCCCACCAGCCAGAAGCGGGTGCAGTTGTTGGGATGATCGTTGATCGGGCAGGAGAGGATGGGCAGTTGATGCAGTTCTGCGGCTCGTTCCGAGGCGATCAGGGCCGTATGAGACTGTTGTTTCACTTGATCCATCTCCTCCGTAGTGGAACGGGTGGCCACCTGCAGGGCTTGAGGGAGATGAGTCTGGATCCAGGTTTGACATTGGGCCAGGGCCTGAGGATGAGAGTAAAGAGTCTGGATCTGACTGGGATCCTGGGCTTGACCGATCAGGGCATGACGGATGGGGCGGATCAAGGCATGGCGGATCTGGAGTCCATCCAACTGCCAGAAACCATCCAGGGTCATAGATACTCCTCCCTCGATGGAGTTCTCTACGGGTACGATGCCCAGATCGACTTCCCCATGGACAACGGCTTTCAGAGTGGCGGTGATGGTGTTGTGGGGTAGCAGGGTTGGTGATGGAGTCTGGGGATCCCTCTCCAGATCGGAGCCTGGGGGAGGAAACAAGCTGAGGGCGGCGGCCTCACTGTAGGTCCCAGCAGGTCCCAGATAGGCAACGGTTCGGGGGAAAGGGGCAGATCCGTTCATGACCGTGTGATGGCACTAAGAGATCTCCTTGATCCTAAGTGGGATCGGGATCAATGCTGCTCATTCTCTGATTCTGTGTCCAACTCCAGTTCTAGATCCCCATCGATCTGATTGCGTAGGATGGGGCAGTCCTCCTGTTCACAACGGGGATCTTGAACCACCCGATCGAGGGCCATCGCCACTTGTTTGCGGATCAGGACCTGTAGATCTTGATCGGATTGGATCTCCTCCAGGGTATGAAGGGAGCCTTGAAAGCTGGTGGCATAGCGAGGCTGAAGGTGATTCAGGGCTAGGGCGGCCACATCCGTGCGGAACTTGTCGCAGATGCAGAAACGGTGCTGAGTCTCCATCATCACGATGTCGTTGATCACTTCGACAACCGCTCGCTCCATCTGGTTTTCTAAGCGGGGTTCAAGACGCTTTTCCATGACGACAAGGATCCTGAGTCTATGAAGTCCATGACAGATCGAGAGATCAGCACCGTGAGGCCAATCGGGGGCCTGGACCCTCAGACAGTATACTCGGCCCTCTTTCGAGAGTGCTAGGGAGAGGGAGATGAAAGGACCTGAGGATCACGGATCTACGGGTTAGAGCAACAGGAGTTAAGGTAGAGAGTGTTCCTCACACAAAGAGAGTCCGACATGGGTGTTGCTGTGGATGTGCCAAAGCGGGGTCTGCCGGTCACGATCATCACGGGGTTTCTCGGCAGTGGCAAGACGACGTTGCTCAACCATATCCTCTCCAATCAACAGGGGCTGCGGACAGCGGTGATGGTGAATGAGTTTGGCGAGATCAATATCGATTCGGAGCTGATCGTCTCCAGTGAGGAGGACATGGTGGAGCTCAGCAATGGCTGTATGTGCTGCACGGTGCGGGGAGATATTGCCGATAGCGTCTTCCGTCTACTGGAGCGGGGAGATCAGCTGGACTATCTGGTGGTGGAGACCACAGGGTTGGCGGATCCTCTACCCATCGCCCTTACCTTTTTGGGGGAGGAACTGCGGGATCTGACTCGACTGGACTCGATCGTCACCCTGGTGGATGCTACCAACTTTGCCCCGGACCTGTTTCAAAGCGAGATCGCCTATAGCCAGATCGCTTATGGGGATGTGATCTTACTGAACAAGACGGACCTGTTACCGGCAGCGGATCTACAGACTCTGGAAGAACGGATCCAGGACATCAAGCAGGGAGCTCGGATCTTGAAGACGGTGAAGAGTCAGGTGCCTTTGGAGTTGATCTTGGATACGGATCTGTTTGACCCTGAGGTTGTACAGCAGGCGGATCACAGTGACCATCACCATGACCACGACCACGATCATGACCATCATCACCACGATCATCACGACCACGATCACGACCATCACCATGATCACCTAGAGGCAGAGGGCTTCAATTCTTTGTCATTTCAATCAGATCAGCCTCTCAGCTTGAACAAGTTCCAGGATTTCCTCAATAGCCTACCGGATGCCGTATTTCGAGCTAAGGGATTGTTGTGGTTTGCGGAGAGTCCGGAACGGTTCATCTTCCATCTGAGCGGGCGGCGTTACACCTTGGATAGCGATCAGTGGCCGAGTCAACCGAAGGTGCAGTTAGTGCTGATCGGTCAGCATCTGGATACCCATGCGCTTCATCATCAGTTGGAGGATTGTCTAGCTCCAGCAACCGCGCAGAAGTAGGACCTGCTCCTAAGTTGAGATTGAGATCTGAATAGAAAAGCTTGGTAGGTCTAAAAATCATGATCTGCCAAGCTTCAAGATCTAGCGACTAGACCCAGCTGTGGATCTGCAGTTATGTACCCAAGAAAAGCATGGGTGTCGATCAGAATATCCACCAAACGATTCCATTGAACTCCTCTTGTGTCATCAGACTAGAACCACAAACTTAGCACAGGCAAAGACATCCTCTCTCCAGTACCCACACCCTAGATTAAGTAGATCAGCAAAAACATTTATACAGTCTATATAGTGCGTGTCAAAGCAATTTTGCCGATCTACTTATCATAGGTCACAAGCAATACCGTTTGGTAGCAGATCCCTCTGCTAGATCTGCCCTCAGGTCACCTAGGAGTGGATCATGCGAGTCACACAACAACCTTTACTGAGACGATTTTGGTATCCCGTGATCCCGATGGATCGGTTGACTCAAGGGCCGCAGAGGTTTGTGCTGTTGGATCAACCGTTAGTGCTCTGGCTTGATACTCAAGGACACCCTGCGGCGGCTGAGGATCGGTGTTGTCATCGCTCGGCTCAACTCTCCCTGGGTCAGGTGATCGACGGCACGATCCGCTGTCCCTACCATGGCTGGCAGTTCGATCGACAGGGGACCTGTGTCAAGGTGCCCCAGCTAACAGAGGCACTGATCCCACGCACCTATCAGATCCAGTCATTTCACTGTGAGGCACACTATGGATACGCCTGGGTGTGCTTGTCACCTGAACCCCTGAGCAAGATCCCTCGGATTCCAGAGGCAGCAGATCCCCAGTTTCGACTGATCCATGAGTTCTATGAGCCCTGGCAGGTGGCAGGACTGCGGGTCATGGAAAATGAGTTCGACTCTGCTCATCCCACCTTCGTGCATGCCCATACGTTTGGCAGTGCCGATCATCCCACCCCAGAATCGATCCAGACCCAGGAAACGGACTATGGTCTGCGATCGGAGATCCTATTAGGGGTCAGTAACCCTGAGCTCCAACAGCAAAACCTCAAGATCCAACAACCCCAAACCCAACGGCGTATGGTATTGGATTGGTTTCTCCCGTTTACCGCCGCGATCCGGATCCACTATCCCAATGGCCTCACCCATATCATCGTCAATACCCCCACCCCAATCTCTGATGATTGCTCTCAGATCGTGCAGTTCTGCCTACGCAACGATACGGAAGCCGAGACCCCAGCCCAGGATGTGATCCAGTTTGATCGAGCCGTCACTCTGGAGGATAAACGGATCCTGGAGACGACCGATCCGGATGTGCCTTTGGATCTGACTCAGGAACAACATATGTTGACCGATCAGCCAGGGATCTTGATGAGACGGAAGTTAGGGGCAATGCTGAAAGCTCAAGGTGAAACAGAACAACGGGGCGATTCATTCTAAATCATAGGGGTTGTATACCTCAAATCCTCAAGTTGCGCTCAGGAGATCCCGATGGATCTCCTTTGGTTTAGCAGGCTATGGGTCTAGGCCTCAGATCCACCACTCAGACCTCAGGGGTATTACAGTCGCCCGTTTCTGAGGACATGACGATCGTTTGACCTGAGGCTACGCCTGATCCGGGTCTCCATCAGAGTGGCACCTATAATATCAGTGACTCCGATCGAGTAGATCGGACCTGACCTCATCTCGCAGCACCGTATTGACGGTTTGTCGGAAACAGAAGAGATGTTTGACCACCTGTTCGTAGGCCTCCCGCAGCTGCTCATAGGAGGCTCCATCCACAGCCCGCAGCATCTGTAATTGCTGGAACTCCAGGGACGGATCAAGATGTAATGGATCCATAAATCTCACTCCTCATCGTATCGGTTCAGAATCTGCAAGGTGCGAGCTAATGCTAGGAGAGCAAGGATCCGATCCATAAAGGTGAATCATTACAGATGGGATCCCTCTCCTTCCTTCCTACAGAGAAAATTCGATCGAGGCAACATGAGGAGATCCTTTTCTGAGAGAACAAGACCCTCCTTTTCGTATCTAAAACAACGGTTAGTGGATCCCTTTTCTCAGGCTTCGTTAGATCAGTAGCTGAGAATACCTTTAGATAGGTTGGCTCGACATAAATCTTAATAATTTGCAGAAAAGCGATCGAGGCAGCTCAGGGAGCGAGCACTAAGGATCGTTCCAGGCTCTGAGGGGCACAGTGTGGCCTGTTATGCTGACAGAGAGCAGTCGAGGATCACCGTCATGGCGGAAACGGCCCGGATCACCCTCACGATCCCCATCGCCCTCAAACAGGCCCTGACAGAACGAGCTCAGCTCACGGGGCAGACTCAGACACAGTTGGTGATCCAGGGGATCGAGGCGTTGCTGTCCTTAGGGGAACCGCCCACCTTACAGACCCTCCAAGCCCGTGTGGAACAGTTAGAGGGGCAGATGCAGTCTTTGCTGAGCTCCGGATCCCCGCCTACTCCAATGCCTCAGGCTGTGGCGGATCCCGACCCAGTGCCTGCGGAGCCCTCTCCCTTAGAGACCCCTAATCCCCATCTTTGGGATCCCGTTGAGTACAGCTTTGATGATTGGCTGTTTCAGATCTGGCGTTCTATCTCCAGGGACCAAACCGGTCAGACCTGGCCGTGGGGACACTCGATCCCCGTGGAGAGGCTACATCAACTGGCTTTCTATGAGATGCGCTTCCGGCGGTTTATCGATCGGCTGTTGGCTTCCGAAGCTCCTGGGTTGCAGTTATTCCCGGATGAGACTAGTCAGTTGGGTTTGGGGGATTGTCGCCCCGGCGCGATCACGTTTGAGGAGTGCGAGACTCCAGAGGCGGGTGAGGACTCAGAGCCAGTAGGGGCTAACGGTAACGGCTCCCATACCCAATCTCTCCCACCCTTGGACTCGATCGGATCGCTGGATCTCTCCTCAGAGTCTTGAGCGGAACTGGATTTGGCTTGAGGTCCCCTAGCCAAACCGTTCCTCAACCGTAGGTCGGGCTCGGCTGGGGGTACTGAAGTTTTTGACAAAGTAGTCGGCGGTCTTGGGATTCAGGATCCCTTGATCCACCAACACCTGGGTCAGAGGTCGATCGGTCTCCACTTGGGCCTGGGCCGCCTCGATCTCTCGGGAACTGACCAGACCAGAGGCTTTGAAATAATCACTGATCTGGCGGGAGCGCATCAGTCCCACCGAGTAACCACCCTCACTGAAGAACTTGACCGTCTCCGGCTTCAATCCCGAGCAGCGAGAGAGCACATTGGTGAAGGTACCCCCAGTCTGTTCCCACTCCGCCAGGATCAGATCCACATCCACTCTACTGATCAGGGCGGCCTCCTGTAGAGCCTTCATCACCCGACGGACCCAGGGGGTTGCTGCTGCCAGGGCTGGGGAGTCCTCTTCTGGCTCAGGCTCCTGCTGAGCTGTGGCCAGATCCTCCAGCTCCTTGTCCCAGTCATCGAGGAGCTCCTCAAAAGCATCCGTTTTCTTGGCTTGAGGGGTTGGTGGGGGGGAAGTCGTGTCTGGGATCTCCGAGACCAGATCCTCCAGCTCTAGGGTGGCCTCTAGATCTGCCAATTCATTCTCAAAGGCATCCAAGTCCTCAAGATCACCTGGATCCTCCGTTCCCAAGGTCTCCTGGGATTCAGAAGTCTCACTTTCCTGCTCGAACACCATCGTATCGAGTTCATTGAACAGATCCAGATCCTCTGCCTCTTCTGGATCGGGAGTTGAGAGATCCGGTGAGCTGTCCAGATCTGCAGATGGCTCAGGCTCCTCCTGTTGTGCAGTCGGGGCGGTGGGATCCGGGGCCTCGATCCCCCAAGCCTCTGCGATCTGTTCAGTGATCGAGCTGTGGGGCATGGGCTGAGGCCGCTTCAGGGGTCTGTTCTTGGCGGAGCGGGCTTTATCTTGTTCCTGTTGCAGTTGCTGTTGTAAGGACTCGATCTGTTGAGCCTGAGCGGTGCTCTGATCTCGGACCTCTTGGAGTTGGGCTGTCAGGGCTGCCACCTGCTGGGCCTGAGCCTCGGACTCCTGCTGTTGCTGCAGTTGGGTGTGTTGCTCCTGGGCTTGTTCCTGTTCCTGGAGCTGAGCCTGCAGTTGAGCGATCCGCTCCTGTTGGTGTTGTAACAGGGTCTGTTGGGTCTGGGCTTGCTCCTGTTCCTGCTGCAGCTGGGCCTGCAGTTGAGCGATCTGCTTCTGTTCCTGTTGGGTCCGGTGGGCTTCAGCCTGCTGCTGTTCCCCTTGGAGTTGGGTGAACTGCTCCTGTTGCTGTTGCAATTGGGTTTGGTAGGTCTGAGCCTGCTGTTGTTCCTGCTGCAGCTGGGTCTGGAGTAAGGTGATCTGCTCGGTCTGGGTCTGGAGCTCGTGCCGCTGGGCTTGGTTCGTTTGCTCCGCCTGATGGGCACGGCGTTGGGCCTCTAGTTGTTGTTCGATGGCCTGATCTTTCTCCTCAGACAATCGCTCGCTGCGGGTCTGTTCCTGCTTCAACAAGGCTCCTGAAGCTTGATAGGCCTCCTCAGTGCTTTGCAGCTGCTGAGTGAGGGAGCGGATCTGTTCCTCAAACAGTTCTAGTGCCTTATGACTCTTGGCTTGCACCTGTTCCTGGGTTTGTCGCTGGGTCTCCAGCTGCTGTTGCAGGTGCTGGATCTGTTGTTGGTCCTGATCTTGCTGTGCGGTGCGTTGTTGTAGATCGGACTGGGCCTGGGAGAGCTGTTGGGTAAGCTCGGCGATCTGGTTCTGAAGCTGGGGGATCTGATCCACTTGGGCTTGGAGCTGGGGGATCTGGTCGATCTGGGCTTGGAGCTGATCTTGGTGTTCCTGCTGCTGTTGTAGTTGTCGTTGGAGCTCCTGCACTTTGGCTTGGGCCTGAGCTTGCTCCTGGGTGCGCTGTTGAAACTGACCATGGAGCTTCTTGGCGGCTTGCCGGGTGAGCTGCAGCTGTTCCTCCACCTGGGTCTTCTGTGCCTGGAGTTGTTGCAATGCGGCCTGGGATCCCACCCGCTCTTGCTCCTGTTGAGCCTGCAGATCCTGGAGCTGTTGCTGTAGGGCAAGGTGATCCTGAGTCTGCTGCTCCCGCTGTTGTCCCTGTTGGGTGAGCTGATGTTGCAGCTGATCTCGCTCTGACTCCATGGCTTGCAGAGTCTGCTCCATCTGAGCGATGCGTTGCTGACCCTGCTGAGTGATCTCCTCCAGGACCTGTTGGTGTTGCTGACTCTGGGCCTGTAGCTGTTCCTGTAGGTCGGCCACCTGAGCTCGCAGCTGCTCCAGCTCCTGAGTCACCTGCGGATCCTCAAGGTACGCCGGTTCAGCGGGGGGGACTGGCTCTATGCCCGAGTCTGGATCATGAAAGGTGAGGGGATCCCGAGTTTCCTGATCGGTCTCCTCGTCGAAATGCACGGGATTAAAGCTAAAGGGGCCAAGATCCTCATCAGCATCAGCCTCTGCCCCTGAGGGATCCCCTAGGGGGATCACCGCCTGCTCCTCTGATCCCTCGGTCTCCGACTCAACAGCGGCATGGATCTCAGCTAAACGGTGTTGGATCGTCTGCCAGGCATCCGCTTGGGCCAGCTCCTGTAGGGCTTGCCGTTCAGCTAAGACCCAATCCAGCACCTCAGATTCCACCCACCCTTGGCTGACCAGGATCGCCTCCAGGGTTTGATTGGGTTGAGACTTTTGGCTTCTCACCAGATCCTGCAGCTGCTCCACGCTCAAATAGCCGTAGAGCATCAAGATCTCCTCTAGCCGCAGTTGATCAGTGGGCACATGGGCATAGAGCTCCTCCTCTGGGATCCAGCCGTTCTCCAAACAGATCTCGGTCAGATAGAGGTTGTTCTCCGTCTTCTCCCACATGGCTTGCGACAGCTGCGCCGGGGTCAGCAGCTTTGCCTGCAACAGGACCTGCCCCAGAGCCATCTCAAACTTGTTGACCACCTGCCCCGTTGGGGGGGTACCTGCTTGTGCGCCCATGGGGACACTTTGAGAATCGGGATATGGCCATGATAGTGGATACCCCCGGATCAGATCGAGTCCTATGGCCGTTAGCGGTCAAGTTTATCTCCAGATTCTCGGGAGGGATGAATCCATCGGCTCAGATCGAGGGGTGAGGAGGCCAGGGGGTGTCGCCTCTCTGAGCTTGGGCCTGAGCCCCAGCATAGCTCTGCAGACGCTGCAACAAAACGATCTGTCCCAGACTCAAGGGCAGTAGGGAGACGGCCTCAATCCGCAGTTGCACCCAACCATTGCCCCAACTCCACTGACAGAACCCATCCGCGCTCCCCACAACAGCAGGTGCATCAGACCCGGCTGCAGGCTTTCCACCCGATGGCCGAATGGGATCGATCCCAGTTGACTGAAGAACTCCGTGCCGGTCTGTAGAGGCGCAGAGAGGGCCGGATCTAGGGTCTGGGGCCAGACCCAGTTGCGCAGGTGCTCCGGCTCCACCAGATAGCTCTGGATCGTCTCCATGGCCACCTCCAGCTCCACTCGTAAGATCTCTCCCTGAAACACCCCTAGCATTGGCCTGCCACTCCTTTTTGGGGTCTACCCCATGTCCTCTGAGCCGAGCACAGTATTCTAGCCCAGATCGAGCGGTTTGGGCCGGAGCGTTTTCTGATCTGATCATTCCTGGCGTTAGGCTCTCCGGATCAAAATTCCGGTTTCTCCACATCCTCTCCACAGGTTTTCCCCAGCTTTTCAACAGCTTTTCCACAGCCATTTCGGGATGGCAGCTGCCTTTGAAGGATCTCTGTGGAAAACTCGACTTCCTGGGAATCCGAGGCCCAGTATTGCAGAATGTAAAGCAGATCGAAGGGTTTTCCCCAGAAAAAAGCTGTTCTCAAGGTGAGGTCAGGCCAAGGATCGCTAACAAACCGTTGACAGGGATGGCGGGGGTGAGGTCACAATGGGCGCACTGCTGGACCCAGTCCTGCTACTTCACTCTCGATTCGCCGTAGTTCTACAACGGACATCTGTTGCTGAGCCGACTGGGTTTCAGATCAGGTCGGGTCCGTTACGGGTATAGCAAGGACAGTTGCAAGGGATCCTCCGTCGAGTGATCCTGAGTTGTCCTGAATTGAAGAGAGGTTGAGTTCACTGCCTTGTGAGCCAGGGTTTACCCGTGTTTTTTCATTGACCTCGGTCCCTGCGCCCTTGAGATAGCCTACTGATTCGATCACCGGAGTTATCGTTATGTCCACCAACGTCAGCATCCTGGCCGAGATCCCTGAGGAGTTACACAACACCTTGAGGGGCTATCTCTCCACCCATCCCGACTGGGATCAAGATCGGGTGTTCACCGCAGCACTGTCTCTGTTTCTGTTGCAGAACGGCGATACGGATCGCTCGGCAGCCCGCATCTATCTCAATAGCCTGTTCCAGCGGAGTTGATTCCAGGCAGGTAAGTAGATCAGCAAAAACGTTTATACAGGCTATAGAGTGCATGTCAAAGCAATTTTGCCGATCTACTCATATCCTGATCCGAGGGAGCGGTGGCTATGGATCTGACCGCTCGCTTCTGGTTTAGGGCATACTCTTAAGTGAGATCGGCGCCTAGGTCTTCAGGCGAGATCCGATGCTCCCTGTCCTGTTTGCGTGATCAGCTGTGGTTAGATCCTATTCCCGCCGAAGTTTGGGCCAACGCTGTCATCTGTTGGTGCTGCAGACGGAGCAAGGTGAGGTGACCTATGCTCTGGAGGCTGCCACCTATTCCATCGGTCGCGATCCGACTAACAGTATTATTCTCAACTTTGACGCGGTGTCCCGTCATCATGCGGTGTTGATGCGGGTGCCCCAGGCGGATCACTTTCGTTATCGATTGATGGACGGCAATCTGGTGGGGGAGCCTAGCACCAATGGCACGTTGGTGAATGGGGTCCGCTCCCTGTCCTTTGATCTAGAAGATGGGGATCAGATCTCGTTTGGGGGGGCAGTGGCGGCTACCTACTACTGGCGCCTGGTGGAGGGGTCGGAGGCGATCCCGGTGGCCACCCTCAGAAGCTCCCGGCTGCAGGCCGTGGATTCTGTTCCCACCAGCCTGGGTAACCCGGATAACTGAGTCCAGGTTATTGGGCTGGGTGTCTGGATCAGGAGGTCGGGTTGGGCTCCAGAAACACCTGAGGGGTAAAGCGCCCGTGTAAACCGTAGGGGACATGGTGTTTGAGCCACAGCTCCGCCACAGGACCCGCATTCACCTGAGCCGCATCCAGGATCGCGAAGTAGGATCGTCGTGCCTCAGAGTTAAAGATCAAAAGGATCAGCCAGCCCTCGTCCTCCTGACTCAGTCCTGGTTTGGGAACAAAGACGGGCTCACTCACATAGCCCTGAGGGGCGAAGCTATGGATCTGCTGATCGCCGGTGTGGATATCAACCTTCATCAACGCCTGGAGCGGGGCATTGCCGGTGGAGTGATGGGTGGCCCCGAGATAGATGTAGCGGTGAGGCTGACCGACCCACTGGGGATGGATCATGGGAAACTCCACCGAATGATGTAACAGGATCTGACGGTGGACTTGGGGCGAGGAGGTGTGGGAGCGGTTGGGGATCGGGAAGCGGGTGCGGCATAGCTTACCAGGGGGAACCTGATCGAAGTTCACCTGACGGTAATCCTCTCCGAGATCGAGATTGGGTAGGGTCTCGTACAGGATCGAGTCGATGACGATCTCCCCCTCCTGTTGGAAGGCGTTGACATGGTGAAAGATGAATCCCGGATCGCTCTCTAGGGTGGTCCGCTCCCCAGCCTCATCGAACACCAGGATCCGGGTCGGGGCCTTGTCGTCGAGATCCAGGCAAACACCTGCAGGCTGCAAGCCCAGAGCAAAGGGAATGGGATTAAAGGAGACTGGGTTCTGAAAGAAGATCCGGTAGGGGGGAGTCCAGACGGCATCGTGCATGAAGGCGAAGCCAGGGATCGGGTGCTCGGTCTTCTCCACTAAGGTGCCTTGGGGATTGAGACGATAGAACCACAGCTTGGAGTTAAGGCCCGCGTCCACCCCAAAGGCGATCAGGTCACCTGAGTCAGGATCCCAGACAGGATGGGCGGTGAAGGGTTGCCCAGTGCGGCAGCTCCCGCCGAAGGATTCCATCTCCAGGGTCTCTAGGGTGTGAGGATCCAGTCGGTAGGGGGAACTGGCCTCCCAAAGAGCAAGCAGCTTGTCACCGTGATAGACAACATTGGTATTGGCGGGGTTCTTGAATTGGAGATCTAGGAAATTTGCCCACCAGCCGCCGGGTTTCTGGGTGCCAAACACCCCCCGGTAGAGAACTTGATCCGCCTCCTGCTCGGCCAGGAACTCAGGGGTGCGGACGAAGCGGTTCATAAAGTGAGCTCGGCCCTGGTGGAGAGTCAGCTTCGCGATCATGCCGTCGCCATCAAAGGGGTGCCCATAGTCCTGTCCTCCCCGTCCCAGGAGCCCAGGTCCATTGCGAAACAGGGTGCCTTGTAGATCTGACGGGATCTCTCCTTTGATCTCGTCGATCCAGTAGCTGTGCTCGGTGGTGAGGGAGTCATACCCCAACTGCCAATCCGCATTGGAATAGCTGGGTGAAGCAACGGCAACCATGGACGATCCTTGAGACTGACCTTTCCATTGTGACCTAAAGAAATGTTAACCAGCCATCCTCAGGTGTAAGGCGATCAGCAAAAACGTTTATACAGACCCTATATCGCCGCTCTTCTGAGCCCTGGTTTTGGGAGATACTGATCTCCGTAGGCAACAGGGGGATCCAGTGATCCACACAACGCACCCGTTACGGCTGGCCATGTGGTCAGGGCCTCGTAATATCTCTACGGTGATGATGCGGGCCTGGGAGAGTCGGGGGGATACTCTGGTCTGGGATGAGCCTCTCTACGCCCACTACCTCTCTCAAACCCGAGTGGATCATCCTCAGATTCAGGAGATGGTGTCCCATTATGAGACGGATTGGCGTCAGGTGGTGCATCGGCTCACCCATGAGGATCTGCCGGAGGGCAAACAGATCCATTACCAAAGGCATATGATCTATCATCTCTTGCCTCATATTGATCGGGATTGGTTGACTCCCCTCACCCATTGTTTTCTGATCCGCAGTCCCCTTGAGGTGTTGCCTGCTCTATCCCGGATCCTGAACATGCCCAGTTTGGAGGACACGGGGTTTCCTCAGTTGGTGGATCTCTTCTATGAGATCAAGATCAATCAGGGGCGAACGCCGTTGGTGATCGAGGCTCGGGATGTGTTGAAAGATCCGCGACGGATGATGCAAGCGCTGACGGAGGCTCTGGGGGTTCCATTTGAAGAGGGGATGGTGTCACGGGCGGTAAACTGGCTGGCGGTGGCCCAGGAGTTTCCGGCTCAGTTGGAGCCTTTACCGATGGAGAACCGGTCTCTTTTCGAGCCCTGTATGGATTGTTATCAACAGCTCTATGAGGTTCGTTTGGTGGGATAGCAGCTCAGTCCGTAATCGGCATCCTCTTGCATGCTAAGCTCTTTGGGACCCTCGAGATTCGCTTTGGTAAAGTTTGCACCTCTCTCAGATCGCGACCACTGAAGTCCACGTCCGCCAGATCCGCATTTATATAGTCTTTTCGTGGATCCAGACCCACACGGATTGAGAGGGAATCGCGTGAACCCTCTATTTTTTTGACGAGTTCGGAGATCTCCTGTTTAGACTTTCTATCGACCATGTTGCATCTTAATTTGTAACAAGGAATTGCCTAGCAGGGGTTTCATGTATTGTAAGGCGATCGCTCTTTCCAGAACTGCTAACTTATTTCTGGTCAGTTTCTGGGTGAGTTCTAGATCCCACAAGTCCTCAGAACGACTGAGGAAGATATCCATAGGAGAAGCACGGAAGGTGGCCTCAAGTACTAGAGGATAGCTCAGGATCGTGATAATCCCAAGATCAACCTCAAGTGTCCCCTGCAACATCGAAACCTCAGAATTAACCTCGAAAGACCAGACCGGGCTAGTATCTGATCCTCTCGATGTAACAGAGATCATATCGGTTCCATAGCTACGGATATGATGATCGGAAAACAGTTGTCCATTCCCTTTAGCTCTGTTCTCATAAGGCATGCTACCGTTGCTAATCCTAACCCTGAGCTCTAAACCCTTAAGACCAAAGCTAAGGGACTTGCTTGCATCGTCGTCAAAAGGGACAGTTTGCTCAGAAAAGTGGATAGAGAGTAGGAGGACCGCTTGCTGATGGACTTGCCGCTGAGTTGGTCTAAAGGGAAAGAAGGATCGGCTCCGTTTCAGTCCCAGCAACTTGAAGGATGGTTTGATCAGATTCTCCAACTCGCCGTCACCCCAGATCCAATCCTTAACCTGGAGCTCTAGGGTCTCTAGATTCGCGGGGGTACTGCTTACAGGGGTCAAACTGCTAACCATAGTGAACTGATCTGCCTCAGTAGTGCTTATCAACAGTATTACAGATAAATGTTCTAGCTTTCCCAAAAACGGTCTCATTGAAACAATTTTGACGATGTATGGGGGATACTGTTCCCGGAAAAAGCTGGGGGACATCACATATGGTGTAACAGTAGCCAAGTAACTCTACCCTTGGGGTTAAGGATGGCTTAAGTTAAGTTTTTTTTTGTTTCTGCAAGCTTCATCCAGAGCGGGATCTCAGCCTCGGTCAAGCCATTATCGTTGGGCGTCTAAGATCCAGGCGAAGTAGAACTGAGATTTGATGGTGGCTCGTCGGTTGATCGTCCACCCCAGTTGCTTCAGATGATCTACCAAGACCTGCTCCCGATGTTGATAGGCTCGAGTGGTCTTGCTGGGACCGGGGAAGAACTCTCCGATCTTTTTCAAGACCGAGAGCAGTGGGGTCTTGGGGGCGAAGCTAAAGATCAGCTGGGACTGGGCCAGATCTGATAGATGGGTGAGCATGGTGAGGGCGTCGGGCTCAGGATAGTGGATCATCACGTCCAGACAGACCACGGTGTCGTAGGTGCCGGAGAGCTCCTCCAGATCAGAGACCGTGAACTGGGGATTGTCCGTTTGACCCAGGAGCTGTTGTTGTCTTCTCTGGGCCTCAGAGACCATCTGCTCGGAGATATCACTGGCGAAGATCTGAGCGCCCCGCTGGGCCAGGGGTAAGCTGAGGCTACCTACACCACAGCCCGCATCACAGATCGAGCGCCCCTCCACAGACTCCAGCCAGCTCAAGACCGTCTCTACCGTCTGGGCATGGCCTTTGCGAATATCCTTCTGGACGAAGTTAACCTCCTCCTCCCCATAGATCCGACGCCAGCGATCGAATCCGACGGAATTGAAATACTCGCGAACGATAACCTTGTCTTGCATGTTGAGTGTGGGATGAATGAAGCGAGGGGATAGACCCAATCCGGTTCTCATCTTATCAGCGTTCTGGGGGCTGCTAGAGGTCAGGACCCGACAAGAGAGGTAAACTCGAAGAAGTTGCCCAGCTGAGGATCATGACCGAAGCGGAAATCGCCCAGGCCCTCCAGACCGATCTGGAGCCCTACCGACTCAAGGCCATCGTTAAGCAAAAGCAGTCCCATCTGCATGTGCTCCTCAGCCGACCCGAGGAGGTGACGGCAGATTATCCGCTGCTCACTAAACAGGTCTGTACCCGTCTGCGTGCCCTACAGCCCGCGGGTGTGAGTCAGATCACGATCTATGGGCGGGTGTCCGGGCAAAAAGAGTACGAGTGGGAGGCAACCCGTCAGCTGATGGCTGAGGAGACTCTGGTCTTCGACAGTAGCAAGATGGAGGATTACCTCAAAGAGCTGGCGATGTCTCAGGCGGAGGATGAGCCCCCCACCGAGGTTTACCAACCCCGAGCCTCCTCCCCTCCTATTGATCCGGATGAGGCTACTCTGGTCGCCCCCAATACGACGATCGAACAACTGTTAGGGGAATCCGCTACCTCCGAGGAGCCCCTGACCCCGCAGTCTACCTCTGGTCCTCTCTCCCCCAGTCAGATCAAGATCCTGGTGGGAGCGGGTGCAGCCGTCCTTGTGTTGCTGATCGCCCTTGTGTTTGTGTTGTGACTCCGTTGGTCTGGCAGGAACAGCCCCGTTTGTGGCCTGGAGCTGATCTTGGCTCCCCGGCAGAACCACAGGTGTGCCTCTGTCTGCATGGGTTAGGGGGTGGGGTATATGAGTTTCAGTTTCTGGTGGAGTTCCTGACCCAAAAGGGAGTGGCGGTCCAGACCCTTCTATATCCTGGCCATGGTCCTCCCCCACAGCCCATGCCGATCTCAAACTGGCGACAATGGGTGGATCATAGTGTCAATGTGTTGCGATCCCTGCAACAAAACTATCGTCACATCACCCTGATCGGTTTCTCCACAGGCGCCCCGGTCGCTCTCCATCTGGCCCTGTCCCAATCCATCGATGCTCTGATCCTGGTTTCCCCCTTTCTGCGGCTCTATCGAGTCCCCTCCCTGGTGCTGCCCACCGAGTTCTACCTCAATACCATTGGCAGGCTGATCCCCCATCTGCCCCGTCACCGACTCGCGATCCGAGATCCGGAGATGCAATCCCTCAGCCGTTCTGCCCCCTTCTCTCAAACCTTTCGGCTGCAGGTGGTCCGTAGTGTGCTGGAATTGATCGCTCAGGTGAAACCGCAACTGGCTCAGATTCAGGTCCCTACCCTGATCCTGCAATCCCGTCGGGATACGGTGGTGGATCCCCGAGGGGCTGAGTTCATCCACCAACAACTGGGCTCAGATCATAAGCAACTGATCGATTTCAATCACTCCGAACATAATTTGTTATTGGATCTGGAACGGGAGACTTGTTTTGCTCGGATCTGGGAGTTTCTCCAAGGGATCACTGGCCTCTCCGTAGCGTCAGATCCGCAGACAACCGTTTGATCCCAGTTGATCCTGGTTTGACTCAGGGATCCTGGGGCAAAGCCAGAGCATCGGCTAAGGAGCGACTCAGGTGTTGGGTGAGAGCTTGAGCCAGCTGTTTATCCCCCGCGGGATCCGGCAGTTGAGCTGAGATCTGCTCCAAAGTGGGCAGGGGATAGAGCACTTGGATCTGAACCTGGGCTCCAAATCGAGGGGCGGGCATATAGCGGATCGCGATGGGAATGATTGGCACGGGATGATTATGGCGACGCTCCAACCGTACCCCCAACCGACAGATCCCAGGCTTCAAAGTGCCCAGATAGCCCCACCGGATGCCCCCCTCTGGGAACATCACCACCCGTTCCCCAGCCAGCAATAAAGATTCGACATTGTGAAAGGTGGAGGCATGGGCGCTCTCCCGATCCACCGGGATTGTACCCAACTGTCCCATGAACCACCCTTGCCATCCTTTGAACTCCGTGCGAGAGGCCACAAAGCGCAGCGGCGTCGGACTGAGCAGAGCCAACACCACCGGATCCCACCGGCTACTATGTTTGGGGGCTAAGATCGCGGCCCCAGTAGGCATCCGATCCTGACCGGTGATCTCCACCCGAAAGTAGATTCTCATTAGGAGGCGATGCCAAGGCTTGAGGAGGGTAAATAGCCACCTATTCAAGCCGGGGGCTGATGTGCATGGATCGGACATGCCGCAAGGTCCTCACGAGCCATCCCTAACCCTAGAGGTGGGATCTCTGTGTCAGGTGCATCTTACCCCATTCCTTTACCTTGCTTAATAATCTGGGCTTAGAAAGCCGATCTAGATCGATCTCGTCCCAGAATTGGAGCCAGATCAGCTTGAAGAAACGTTACACTCAACATTGCTATCCAGGCTTGGGATCCTTGCCAGCCGGGAAATACCTGAAAATCAGCCCCGCTCTGAGCTGGAAAGATCCACAGCATACTGTTGCAAATCTTCATAAGAGGCTCAGTCGTGACACGTTATAAATTACCTGAAGGGTTGGCTGTGTGGGCAAAGCAGTGATCAGGGATGGTCACCGCCTCTCTGGGGTGGATGGGAAAGCCTGCAGGCTCCATCAGCTGCTGCTCCCATGGCGAGCACCTCCATTTTTGGAATACCCATTGAGGAGACTCTTATGCAAGACGCCTTTACTCGCGTGATCGGCCAAGCGGATGCCAAGGGTGCGTTTCTCTCCGATCAGGAGCTGGACCGGTTGGAGCAGATGCTGAAAGAGGGCAACAAGCGTCTGGATTGCGTCAACCGCCTGACCAGCAATGCCTCCACCATCGTTAGCGATGCGGCTCGCTCTTTGTTTGCTCAGGAGCCCGATCTGATCGCTCCCGGTGGCAATGCTTACACCAACCGTCGCATGGCTGCTTGTCTGCGGGACATGGAGATCATCCTGCGCTACATCACCTACGCTACCTTGGCGGGTGATGCCTCTGTGCTGGAGGATCGTTGCCTGAACGGTCTGCGGGAGACCTACATCGCCCTGGGCGTGCCTGGCACCTCTGTGGCCAACGGTGTGGGCGAGATGAAGAAGATCGCGCTGTCTAAAGTGATGGATCCGAACGGCATCACCGCTGGGGATTGCAGTGCCCTGCAGAGCGAGATCGGCAGCTACTTCGACAAGGCTGCGGCTGCGGTGGTGTAGCAGATCTTTAGAGATCGACACGCTCCACCCTTCCGGCTTTTACAACTTCCGGCTGACTTGAGGGGTCTACGCCAGCAAGTCAAGGTCGTTAACAATCATCGTTCCAAAGTTTAGGAGTTGCATCGTGAAAACTGTGATCACCGAAGCCATCGCGGCTGCTGACAATCAAGGTCGTTTCCTCAATGCCTCTGAGATGCAGGCGGTCAACGGTCGGTTCATGCGGGCGGAGGCCTCCATGCAGGCGGCTCGGGCTCTGACCTCCAACCAGCAAGCTCTGGTGCGTGAGGCGGTCCAAGAAGTGTTCAAGAAGTTTCCCTACCTGACCCAGCCCGGCGAGATGGGCCATGGGGAGATCTTCCAGGCCAAGTGTGCTCGGGATGTGGGCTACTACCTGCGCTTCATCACCTACTGCCTGGTGGCCGGTGGCACGGGTCCCATGGATGAGTACCTGGTGGCCGGTCTGCGGGAGGTGAATCGCTCCTTCAACCTGTCCCCCAGCTGGTACACCGAGGCCCTCAAGTACATGAAGAGCCGCGCCATGGGCATGCTGAGCGGTCAGGCAGCCAACGAGGCGGGCATCTACTTCGACTACGCCATCAACGCCCTGAGCTAGGCCAATCTGGCCCCGATCTTAGGTGAACAAGGCTTGAGATCTGGAGGGTAAGGCGGATCCCGATGGGATCTTGACCTCAAGGGGCACCGTCCCCAGCTGAGATAGACGAGAGGGCGAACGACGAGTGGTGTTGGGTCTGATCCACCGTATCTTGCACCGATCCTGTGGCGAAGGCGCGAGCAGGGGCGGTTGAGGGGATGGGGAGCCGGCTCAACGTGACTGGTGGTTCGCCTCTTGTGTATCCAGATCAGATCGGAATCATCGCTGTTTAACAGACATCTGGTATAAAAGGCGAAAACCATGTACGGTCAAACCACTAGCAGCCAGACCCTGAGTAACTCGGGGAGCCGCATTTTCAAAATTGAATATACGGGCCTGCTCAACCCGGTGGACTCCCTGGCCACTTCCGATAAGGTGCGGCGCAGCACCCAAGCCTCGGTGGTGTCCTATGATCGGATGTCCACGGAGATGCAGCGGATCCTGCGCATGGGCGGCAAGATCACGGGCGTTACCCCCATGGAAGCGGCCTCTGCGACCTCCAACGAGGCTAACTAAACTGACATCCCTCTCCTGATCGGGATCCTTTGTCTCGATCGTTGCCCTGTGACTGCTGCCTGTCTACCTAGAGATCCCATGTCCTCGGACTCTCCCGATCGTCTTGTTGCCAATACCGCTGTTGCCCCCACCGCCATGTCTTGGGAGGAGGCTGTGGCCCTGTTACAGGGGTCTGATCTGTCCCAGCGGTACTATGCTGCCTGGTATCTGGGCACCACTCAGGATCCCCGCAGTGTGCCGCCGTTATTGGAGGCGCTGCAGGATGAGGCGGATCGGACGGCTCTGGGGGGCTATCCGTTGCGGCGTAATGCGGCCCGTGCCCTGGGGGTGATCAGGGATCCGCAGGCGGTGCCGGGGTTGATCGAGGCCCTGGATACTTCCGATCCCTACCTGCAGGAGGAGATCGCCTATGCTCTCGCCCAACTGGGGGATGAGCGGGGCATCCCGCCCTTGCTGGAGCTGTTACAGGATCCAGAGGCCGATCGACCTTGGGAGGCGATCATTGAGGCCTTGGGACAGTTGCGCGCTCAGGCCGCAGAGCCCTTGTTACAGCCGTTTCGAGATCATCCCTCGGAGCGAGTCCGTGCGGCGACCGCCTGGACCCTGTTTCGGTTGACCCAGGATCTATCTCTGACCCAGGTGTTACTGGATCTGCTGCATCGGGAGGACGCCATCCTGCGCCAGGCGGCTCTGTTCGATCTGGCGGAATCCGGTTGGTTGGGGGGAGCGGAGGCGATCGCTCGCTGTAATGTGGCTAATAATCTGCGGTTGAATGCCCTGAAACGACTGTTTGATGTGGCGATCGTGCCTGAGGAGTCGGAGCAGCGTCGGCAGCAGATCGCCGCCACCACCGTGATCCCCTGGATCGAGCAGCTGTTATGAGTCGAGGCCCAAGGTGAACCGCATGTCTGCTACACACCCCGATCTGGCCGCTGGGATCTCCCAGTTGGAACAGGCCGTTGACACGCAGCAGCAGATCGCGGCAGTGCAAGTCCTCGGCAACACCCAGGATCCAGCGGCTCTGCCCCATCTGATCCGGGCCTTTGGCTTTAACCGACCGGCGGTGGCGGATGCGGCCCTGGCGGAGATCTTGCGGTTCGGAGCGGCGGCGGTGCTGCCGTTGCTGGAGAACATCGATGATTACAACTATGGGGCTAGGGCCTACTCGGTGCGAGCTCTGGCCACCCTAGGGGATCCACGAGCGCTTCTCTACCTGTTGCAGGTGATCCGGACTGACTTTGCCCCCAGTGTTAAACGGGCGGCGACGCGGGGATTGGGACGGGTGGCTCTGGCGGCTCTTTCTCCTCTAGATCCAGACCTGCTCATGACCCTACAGACCTGCTTGCAGGATGGGGATTGGGCTGTGCGGTATGGGGCGGTCTGTGCTCTGGCGGATCTGCAGGCTCACCCGGAGGAGACGGTGCGAGCTCAGGTGGCAGAGCTGATCCAGAGGGCGACAGCGGATACCGATCCGTTGATCCGGGTCAAGGTGGAGGTCAGTTGTGCCTTGGGAGCGGAGCGATCTGAGCCCTAGGTGGAGAGGTCTGTGTTTGAATCTTGTGTTTTGGATCCTGTGTTTGTTTCTTGTTGATCGTGAACCCTCTTGTTGAATAGGAGTTGCAGTCATGGCGTTACCTTTGCTCGACACCCGACCCACAACCCAGAACCAACGGGTGCCCCGCTACTTTGTGCCCAGCGAGGAGACCCCTCCCTCCATCCGTATGGATGACATGCTCACCGATGTGGATGATGTGATCCGGGGCTGCTATCGGCAGCTGTTTAGCGAGCACCTGATGTTGGAGAGCAGCCGTCAGAAGGCGTTGGAATCCCAGTTGCGCAACCGGGCCATCTCGGTGCGGGATTTCGTGCGGGGTCTGGCCAAGTCCGATATCTTCCGGGAGTTGGTGATGGAGCCCAACGACAACTATCGGTTCATGGAGATCTGTTTCCAGCGGATCCTGGGCCGGGGCACCTACAACCAGGATGAGCGGATCGCTTACTCCATCATCATCGGCACCCAAGGGCTGGATGGCTTTATCGATGCTCTGGTGGATGGCGATGAGTACATCATGGCCTTTGGGGATGACACAGTGCCCTACCAGCGGCGGCGGCTGTCTGAGGCTCCGGCCAACCTCCTCAACCCCCGTTACGGCCCTCGCCATCGGGATCGGGTGGGGATGCGTCGTTCCACCAGTCAGATGGTGCGGTCCTACCGGGCCACTCGTCCTCCTAAGGCTGGGGATCCGGAGAACTACCTCACCATGGCTCGCATGCTCAGTCCTAAGGGTGCGGATCGGCAGCGGATCAGCGTCTTCGACCTGAAGATTCCCGATATGACCACTGCCCGTTAGGGTCAAGGGTGAATCCCAGCCGGTCTAGCCGTGCTCTGTCTCTCGGATCGAGGTCAATGGGGCTGCGGGGACTGGGACCGGATCTTGCCGGGTGCATCCTAGGGTGTGCCCGGTTTTTGTCTTTATGATGCAAAGCAGAAGTCATCCGATCTTGGGAGATCTTATGAAGAGCTTGTCTCTGCTCGCCCTACCCGTCAGCTTGTTGTCTATTGTGGTCAATGGCGTTGGTTCCAACCCCAGTCAGGCGGAGTTAACGATCACTCAGCAGCGCCTGGTGGATACTGCCAGTCAGGTGATCGTGGAGCAGGTGGAGGAGTCCTCCTGTGAGGAGTTCTATGTTTATCTGGAGCGGCGGGAGGAGAATCGGGGTCAGTATCCCCAACTACGGCAGCGTCTCATCCGGGCCGCCGAGAATAACCCAGAGATCCGGAAGGAGCTCGTCCGTCAGATCTCAGCTCCAGTGGTGAACAAGATGTTCGATTGTGGTCTAGTTCTGCAGAGCCTCTAGCCCAGGGCTCGCTTGTCGTAGGCTTGCCAGGCCAGATCCAACATACTGTCCAGCACCGCCGCCGCCACCGTCGGTCCTCCCTTACGACCCTCGGTGCGAATATGGGGCACCAGCGAATCCCCCAGCTCTCGCTTTGCCTCCACTACATCCACAAACCCAGGGGGCGTAGCGATCACTAAGGCTGGGGCCACCTCCCGCTCCCGGATCAGCTTCACCAGGCTGGAGAGGGCGGTTTGAGATTGACCGATCACAAACAGGGCCTCGGGGTAGCGGCGGGCCAGGGTCTCCATACCCCAGGCGGAGCGGGTCTTCTCCCGTTGGGGCCGGGTCACCGCCTCAGTGCTGCAATAGATCGGGTTTGAGAAGGTATTCTGCACCGCCAGGGCTACCCCCACCTTGACCATGGGCTCATCCACGACAATGGTGGTACGGGCCGCCAGAGCCGCCGCCCCCGCCTGTAGGGCCTCATTGGAGAACTGGATCAGGGAGAGGTACTCAAAGTCAGCCGTGGCGTAGATGGCCCGCCGCACCACCTCATACTCTGCCGGGGAAAGCTCATGCCGACCCACCTCTCGGTCAATGATCGCCATGCTCTCCGCATCCGTGATGTGCCACTCCATGGCTGATCCCCTTGGTGTTGCTGATTCTAGGCTGAGACTTCCTCGTCCTGAGGGACCTCAACCGGCTGACGGGCCTGGGCCTGGGTCTGCTCCACGGTCTCCGAGCTCGGGAAGGTGAGGAAATCGCTGCGGGCGATCGAGTCCGCCGTTAGGTTGAACAGGGGATTGGACAAGATCCCAGACAATACCGTCACCACTAGAGTAGCCAGCATGCCCACCTGCATCGATCGCATCCCCGTCAGGCTCCAGTCCACGGCCTCATAGTTTTGCACGGAGACAGACATCTCCTGAGGCTCCTTGACCACCATGGCCTTGACCACCCGCACATAGTAGAAGATCGACACCACACTGGTGACCAGACCGATGATCACCAACCCATAGGCTTCCGCCTGCCAGCCCGCCCAGAACAGGTACAGCTTACCGAAGAACCCGGCCAACGGGGGTAACCCCGCCAGGGAGAGCAGACAGATGCTGAGGCAGAGGGTGAGGAACGGATCCTTTTGATAGAGGCCGTTGTACTCAGAGATCTCGTCGGTGCCCGTCTTCAGGCTAAACAGAGTCACACAGAGGAAGGCTCCCAGGTTCATGGCCAGGTAGATCAGCAGGTAGAAGATCATGCTGGAGTAGCCCGCCGGTGTACCGATGGAGAACCCGATCATGACAAAGCCCGCTTGACCAATGGAAGAGTAGGCCAGCAGCCGCTTCATACGGGTTTGAGTGATCGCCACCACGTTGCCCAACACCATGCTGAGGATGGCCAGCACCACAAATACCGCCTGCCATTCCAGAACCGTGGAGGAGAAGATCGTGGCCAGAAACCGCAGGGCCAGCACAAAGCCCGCTGCTTTAGATCCCACGGACAAGAACGCAACCA
Source organism: uncultured bacterium (assembly GCA_964429885.1). Lineage (GTDB taxonomy): Bacteria > Cyanobacteriota > Cyanobacteriia > Thermostichales > Thermostichaceae > CAYSEO01. The sequence continues at coordinate 4,320 of CAYSEO010000009.1, read as the reverse complement.
CCGGAGTCGGAGATCCCTCATATACATCGGGGGTCCACTGGTGGAAGGGCACCGCCGCCAACTTAAAGGCGATCCCGGCAATGGAGAGCACTAGGGCCAGAACCCCCAACAGACCGGCTTCCTCCACATAAGGGGCAATGGCTGCCAAGCTGGTCTCCCCACCGGAGACGCCATACAGCAGGGACATGCCATAAAGAAAGATCGCGGTGCTACTGGCTCCGATCAGCAGATACTTGAGGGCAGCCTCTGAGGAACGGGGATCCCGCTTCATGTAGCCGGTCATCAGATAGCTAGAGATACTCAAGGTCTCCAGGGAGACGAACACCATGATCAGGTCCGTGGCTCCCGCCAGCAACATGCCCCCCAGGGTAGCGGTCAACAGCAGCACGTAGAACTCTGGGGCTGCCGACTTAGACTGCAACACATAGCGATCGGACATGGTGATCGTCAGGATGGTGGAGATCACCAATAGGCCCCGAAACAGGATACTGACCGGATCAGCGGTGAAGCTGCCTAGAAAGCTCTCCTGGGTGGGTTGCGACCACTGCAGGATCAACAGGAGCAGGGCGCCTACCAGGCCAATGATCGAGATCGTGGGTAAGGCGTTTCTGGCTTGCCGTCCACTGATCAGGTCGGCGATCAACACGGTCAATAGGGTGATGATGACGAGCACTTCCGGCCAGATCAGGCCCGCGTTTAGGTTCTGGCTCAGATCGAAGACACTATCCATAGATAACCAGGAGGGGGCAACACATATCTTAAGGCTCAGCATAACGTGATTTGCCGTCTCTCCAGCAGTGGGGATCCAGAAAGCTCTGGGCAAGCAGTCAGGTTTCTGATCCTGAGCGTCAATAGGGAAGCGAATGGGAAGGGATCAAGCAGCAAGTCCTGTGGTTCCGCTGATCGACAGGGAAAAGCCGGATCGATAGGATGATTGAGGCCATTGAACACAGGGGCATGATCCCGCAGGGTGTTGTGGATCAATAGGGATTTCTCAAGGGATCTCCGCAGATCTTTCTAGGCTGACCTCAGGGGGGTCAGAGGAGCAGCGGTGAGGAGCAAACAGGGACCAAGGACAACAAGATCCTGGGTTGGGCAGGGCTGGGGACGAGCTTTGCTTGGGCTGGGCTTGATGTTGGGGCTGATCGGGAGCCTCCTTTGTGCTCCTCAGGGGCAGGGGCAGGGGCAGTTACTGGCGCCGCTGGTGGGAGAGAGTCCCTCCGTCTCTACACCGATCAATGTCTTCACCACCAATGGGGGAGAGCTGAATACCGCCACGGTTGAACTGGATGGCCAGCCTTTATTCCGAGTGGCGACTCTACCTTTGTCAACTCCCGATCAACCGGAGAATCTCGTTCTTGATGCTAAACAGCGGAAACGGCAGATCGAGAGCAGTATTCAAGAGATCTTGGCCACAGGGCTTAACCCCCGCTACATGAATGTCTCGGTGGGGTCTCTCAATAACCTCACCACGATCTTGGTCTCCGATCAGCCCCGACTGCAGCAGGAGGTGGTGGTGACGGTGACGGAATTGGATGCCCGGCTGGCTCAAACCTCTGTCGAAGAACTGGCAGTGCTTTGGAGAGATACCTTACGGGATGCCCTGATCCGGGCCTGGCAGGAGCGCCGACCAGAGGCCCGCCAACGCCAGCGAATGATTGCCATCTGGATCGGGTTAGGGTTACTGCTCTCCAGCTTCCTACTCTCTCGCCTACAGCGCTACCTGAAGGGACTATTCCTTTCCATCGAGACCGATCCGCCGCAACCCACTCCTGAGAGCCTCAGTCGTCCGGTCAAGAGCCCCTTGGCCACGATCAATCCTCTGCAGCTATTCAGTGTCCTCAAACCTCGCCTCTATCTAGAACGACGGCGTAACGTCAATATCCTGCTACGGCGGCTAATGCGAGCGGGCCAGATCTGTCTCTGGTTGTTCGGGATGATCGCGATCTTGTACCAGTTTCCGGAGACTCGTACCCCCAGTCTCTCGATCCTGACGGTGCCGGTGCGGGTGATCGGTATCTGGCTAGTGGTCAACCTGGCTAATAAGACTACGGATATCGTGATCGATGCCTACATCCAGGAGTGGGTGGAACATGGCTATCTCTTCCCCTCAGAAGATTCCAAGCGGGTGGCATTGCGGGCTCCGACCATTGCGTCAGCTCTCAAGAGTACAACGGATGTGGCGGCCTACGTGTTGGGCCTGTTGTGGCTGTTGATCCTGCAAGATATCCCTCTCGGATCCCTGGTGACTGGGGCCGGTCTTTTGGGTGCGGTGTTGACCTTCGTCTTCCAGAGCTTGATCAAGGATGTGGTGAATGGGGCGCTAATCCTGGTGGAGGATCAATACGCGGTGGGGGACTGGATCGAGGTGGATGGCCATTGGGGATCGGTGGAGTATGTTGGTCTGCGCATGACTCAGGTGCGCGGGGAGCGGGGCCGCTTGATGACAATCCCCAATAGCCAGATCGGCATGGTCCATAACTTAACCAAGAATTGGGCTCGGATCGAGGTGATTGTGGAGGTGGCTTTGGATACCGATCCCTCTTTGGCGATCCAGGTGATGCGCGAGGTGGGGGAGACGATGCAGCAGGAGGAGGAGTGGCAGGGCACGATCATTGATCCGGCTAACCTCTTGGGGGTGACTCGCCTCGATCACCAGGGCATTCAGATCACCCTCTGGATTAAGACGAAGCCGATGCAGCAGTGGGTGGTGGAACGGGAGTACTTACGGCGACTGAAACTGGCTTTTGACGCTCGGGGCGTTCAGCTGGGGGCACCCCGTCAATCCATCTCCATCCAAAACGATCTGGCTCAGTCCTCGATCCATCCTCAGGAGAGCCTGGCCTCACGGCGGTTCTAGG
>CAYSEO010000009.1:0-1359 GCA_964429885.1 uncultured bacterium | reverse complement strand
GAATCGCTGCTCTAGAGGTGATGCCGATCCAGCCCAAGGTCAATCCTGTACAAGATCCTGTTTAACTTCCGCTGGATCCCGCTCAGATAATGGCTCCTAACCGTTGCAGGCTGGCTAGATCGGTGGGAGAGAGTCCCTGGGCGTTGCGTAGGTTGAGGTTCTCGTAGATCCGGGGCATCTGGGTGGTGCTGATCAGCTGTTGCTGCCGCCAGTTCCAGACTTTGACGGTCTCATCGCTACTGGCACTGATCAGCCAGTCTCCGGATAGTGCTAGGCGATAGATGGCCCGATCGTGAGCCTCCCAGCTGTGGTGTTCCCCTTGGTGCCAACAATGGATCTGACGATCGGTTCCAGCGGCGAAGATCTGTCCTTCTGGATGAGTAGCCATAGTCCACAAAACGTCTTTAGCTCCCTCTAGAACTGTGGAATGACCTGTGACTAGATCCCAAACTCTCACGGTAAGATCGAAGCTGCAGCTCACCAAATGATGCTCTGGGGTAAAAGCTAGTCCTGTGACAGGCTGACCATGATCTTCTAACACAGAACAGCAATTGCCCTGATAGTCCCATATACGTACTGCGCCATCATCAGAGCAGCTACAGATCAGAGATTTTGTTGGATGATAGGCGATGTCCCATATCCAGGTGGTGTGTAATCGAGAGACCCACAAACATCGACTTTTCTGGATATCCCATAGACTGATCCAACCTCGATTATCTCCACAAACTAATCTGAGGGATTCATCGTCAAACTCTAAAGAGGTTACATTGTGATTATGACCAATCAATTGAGAGATAATTCTATCCTCCTGACGACTCCAGACTTGAACAACACCAGAATGAGTGTTGACGGCAAGTAAGGAACCATCACTATTGAGAGCTATAGCATGGCCGATCGTATGGTTATTTCCTATCGATCTTGTAAATCCCAAAGTTCCATTTTGACTGATCTCCCACATTCGCACCTGTTTGTCCGCCGATCCTGTCACAACAAGTTTATCTTGAGCCTTGAGATTGATGATGCCATTGGCATACCCTCTCACAATCCTTTGACATTTGCCCCTACTGACATCCCAGATCCTGAGGGTTTGATCATCACCTCCACTCACGACAGATGATCCATCAGGGTTGAAGCAGACACTTCTAACCCAATCTCCATGCTCCTGGAACCATTTGCAATCACCCGATGCCACATCCCAAAGCCCAATGCGTCTGTCTCGACTTGCGGTCGCCAAAGTTGAACCATCTGGACTAAATCGAACTGACAAGATTACATCTTGATGACCGTTTATCTGTCTAAGAAGATCTCCTTCCTGGTTCCATATGTTCACCTTGCCACCGAAACATCCTGATGCGATCA
>CAYSEO010000008.1:0-33760 GCA_964429885.1 uncultured bacterium | reverse complement strand
CAGTTCGATGATACGCGGCGCGAGACCTATCTCAATCAATTGATGTCCGCCAGTAGTCGCATGAATCAACTGATCGAGAGTGTCATTGTCTTCTCCCAGATCGAGTCAGGGAATTTTCGCTTCTCCCCTCTACTTTTCGATCTACAGGATTTCTGCCAGGAGCTATCCCATGAGCATCAGTTGCTAGCAGGAGAGCGGCACTGTATCCAATTCGACTATCAAGGGGTCAGGCAGGTTACTCTCGATCGAGATCTGTTCAGCCATGCTATTAATAACATCCTCGCCAATGCGGTCAAATACTCCCCCAGGGGTGGTATGGTTGCCTTCTCTATCCAGGCCGAACCCGATCAGATCATTTGTCAGGTTCGAGATCAAGGTATGGGTATTCCTGAAGCGGATCAGGAACACCTATTTCGGCTGTTCTATCGCGGCAGTAATGCAGAATCTATTGCTGGAACAGGGGTAGGGTTAGCAATCGTCCAGCGTTGTGTCGAGTTACATCAAGGTCAGGTTTCTCTGGAAAGTGAGGTGGGAATCGGCACAGAATTTGTGATCACATTACCTCAGGTCAAGGATCCGACTTCGTACTTGCCCAAGCGCAATAACTAGCCTTAAGGAGAAAACATGTATAACCTCGCCTTTATGCCCCATGGCAAATGCTACTTCTGGAGATCTGAGCTCTTGACACTTCACGGTGTCTCCGATCTGTTGATCGCCCTCTCCTACTACTCAATCCCACTGACGATCGCTTACTTCATTTGGAATCGTCGGGATCTGCCCTTTCGATTTATCTTCCTTCTGTTTCTAGCTTTTATCATCACCTGTGGCACAACACATTTATTTGAGGTCATAATATTATGGTATCCGATCTATTGGATCACAGGATTGCTCAAGGCATCCACGGCTCTGATCTCATTGTTCACCGCTGTCGCCTGCATCTCAATCATCCCCCAAGCCCTACAGCTCCCCAGTCCTGATCAGCTGTGGCACGCTAACCAGAAGCTAGCCGATGAGATCCAAGAGCGGGAACAGATCCAACAACAACTGCGCAGACATAAAAACTTTCTGAATCGTATCTACACAGGCATTGAGGCAGCCATCTTCGTGTTAGAGCCCGATGATGACCACCAGTTTCGCTATGTCGGCGCTAACCCTTTTTTCGCTAGTTTGATCGATGTTGCCAATTATCAGATCGAGGGTAAGACTCCTTTGGAGCTAATTCCCCACATGCCCAGTGATAAGGCCACTAAGCTGGTGACAGATCTAGACTTCTGCCTGAAAAACTATCATGCAATTCAATACGAGGAAATTTATGAGTTGGGGAAGAACAAGACCTGGTGGCTGACCACTCTTTCCCCTGAGATCCAGCCGGGAGAGACTCCTCGGATCATCGGAACCTCCGTAAACATTACAGCCCAGAAACACTTAGAGTCAGAGCTGAGGGTCCAGATTAATAAGGCGGTCAATTCCGCTCGGTTGAACGAAGTTTTGCTGAAGGAGATCCATCACCGTACCAAAAATAACTTACAACTGATCTCAGGTCTAGTCTATCTCCAAATGCAGCATATACAGGAGCCGGGGACCCATGAGGTTCTACTGGACATTCGTAACCGGATCCAATCCATTGCCTTACTCCATGAGAAGCTGTATAGCTCCAAGGATCTGGGTCGGATCCCGTTCTCCCACTATATCGATAGTCTAGCCCATGGGGTGCTGCTCACCTATACTTCAGATCCTGAACGGATCAAACTGGAGATTGAGGCCGATGATTTCTGTATGGATATCGACAAGGCCGTTCCCTGTGGCTTGGTGATCACAGAGCTGATGATCAACGCTCTCAAACATGCCTTTCCGGAAGAACGCTCTGGCCTGATCTCGATTGGCTTCTCAGTAGTGGAGGATCATGTGGAGCTCAGGATCGAAGACGATGGCGTTGGGTCAAAGATCACAAGTCCTGAACAGGGAGGTTTCGGCTTACGATTGGTCAACTCTCTGGTGACTCGACAACTGAAGGGATCACTAACCCTTGGCTCGGCAGGAGGAACTCAGTACGTGATCCGATTCCAGGCAAGATAGATCACCTTGACCTGGATCACCTTCAGTCATGACCGGACAATCTCAGGGCTTATCCTAGGATCTACGGAGAATACCTGTCAAGCGATCTCCGCTAAAGCTACGTGCTTTGGCTGATGTGGTTTGGCAAATTTAGACCAACAATAGAGATAGCAATACCCATATGCGCTCTCACTTGAGCAGACTGATCTAAACATCGGCCTTAATTGAGTACAACGCCTGTGAACTTGACCGACTCCAAGCTTGTCGAGAATGCTGCTACCCCTGATCCCCATACGGACCAGAGGGAGAGGATCCAATGGGCTCTGCTCAAGGCAATCCCAGATCTGATCATTCGTATGTCCAGAAACGGCACCTGTTTGGATATTATGAATCCCAACTCAGTCTGTCTCTACAATGCCCCTGCCCTACAGGTTGGCAATTCTATCTATGAGATGCTCCCCTATCATCAAGCCCAGCAGCGGATGGAATATATCGATCTGGCTCTGTCCACTGCTCAACCTCAAGCCTATGAATATCAACTGTTGGTTGAAGATGAGCTACGTTATGAGGAGGCCCGGATTGTCCCCTACTCCCACAATGAGGTGTTGGTTATTGTCCGAGATATCACAGAACGTAAGCGAGCAACACAGCAGCAAACCCTGTTGAATACTCTGACCAATCAGATCTATGCCTCCCTCGATCTGGATACTATCTTGAGGACCTGTCTCCGGGGAGCACTGCAGTTGCTGCAAGCGGATCGAGCCTTGATCTGTCAGGTGACATCGGATTCTCAAGATCTGGTGTTGGCGGAGGAACATACTGCGGATATGCCCTCTCTCATTGACACCTTCAGATATCGGGGGTGCTGTTTTGATCGAGATCGTCTCTATCTACAGGGACAAACCGAGGCGGTAGAGGGGCTGTATACAGTGGCCTATCCTGATTCGTACAGATCCTATCTCTCTGAGCTGGGAGTGAGGGCCTATATCGCAATTCCTATTCTACAGGAGGCCATCCAATGGGGAACATTAGTCGTACATCACTGTCAGGGGAACCGGATCTGGCAAACTCAGGAGATCCGTTGGTTAGAGTCTTTGGCGAAACAACTTTCCATCGCCGTTCAACATGCCGAGATCTATCAGCAGGTAGAAGAATTGGTTGATCAACGGGCTGCGGAACTCAATCGAGCCCTGAACTTCCAGTCTCTGCTGCAACAGATCACGGACAAGCTGCGTAGTAGTTTGGATGAGAGCCAGATCATGAAAGCGATTGTAGATGGCTTGGGGGACGCCCTGGAGACCTGTTGTTGTGATGTCGGTATCTACAGTCTTGATCTGACCCTCTCTACGATTCAGTATGAGAACAATCATGAGATGACCTCCGCTGTGGGATGTACGATCTCGATCCCGGATTCCCTAGATATCCACGGGCAGTTGTTAGAGGGAAACTATGTCCAATTTTGTTGGCCTGGGGAACAGGAGAGATGGCCCCATTGGTGGGGAGTTCGTCAGCATTCCAGGGGATTACCTGTGGAGGTTTTAGCCTGTCCGATCGAGGATGAGAACGGTGTGATCGGGGATCTGTGGCTGTCTCGTCCAATTCATCGACCCTTTGATGTCATCGAGATCGATCTGGTGCGGCAGTTGGCGGATCAGTGTGCGATCGCGCTGCGGCAGTCACGACTCTATCAAGAGACCCAGCGACAGATTGAGGAGTTAGAACGGCTCAATCAACTCAAAGATGAGTTTGTGGCCACGGTCTCCCACGAGCTCCGCACTCCATTAACCAGTTTACGGATGGCTCTGAAGCTGATCGAGATGGCTCCTTCAGAAGCCAAACATCAGCAATATCTCAAAATGGCCAATCAACAATGCGATTATGAGATCGCATTGGTCAATGATCTTCTGACCTTACAAAAGCTCTCCTCCGGACATTTTGAGCCCCACTATCAAACCGTCGATCTGCAGGAATGGCTTCCCTCTATCTGTGAACCCTTTGTGGAGATAGCCTCAAGCCAAAATCAGGATCTCAAGCTCTTTTATCCAGCGCTCTCCCATCGGTTGACGATCGATCCCCAATGTTTGGAACGGATCCTACGGGAGCTGCTCCATAACGCCTGTAAGTATACCCCTGAGGGAGGACAAATCTCCCTGGAGATAGAGATATCCTGTGGCGGTCTGCTGATGCAGGTGACCAATTCCGGCGAACTGGAACCGGAGGAGCAGATCCGGATCTTTGATAAGTTCTACCGAGCTCGACGCGCCCATATCAGCAGCCAGGAGGGAACAGGCCTGGGTTTGGCTCTGATCAAAAAGTTAGTAGAGTCCCTAGAGGGAAGCATACAGGTTAGAAGTCAGGAAGGCTGGATCCAATTCGCCACTAGGATCCCCTGTGAGTTGGAGCGGGTTGCTTGATGTGATTGGCCCCTGAGCTATCGGAAAGTTCACCTGGGTCGGGTGGGTCGGTTAGCAAGGCTCAAGCCGGGGCTGCTCTTTCTCACAGAGATCAACGTCCATACCGCAACCTGCAACTCGCGATCGATCACCGCACCACAATACCGCAGGATCACTGAGGCATCCCTCAACCTATCTCAATCGATTTGCCAATTTCCGTGATCTTGCTCTCGCCAGAGCCGACAGGGGTGAATAGATTAGAATTAGATTCAGATTCGAGTCTATCCTCCCTTGATTCTCGTTTTAGATCAACACTGACGGTATGTTAAGGCATGAAGATGACGATCCAAACTATTGTAGAACAGGTGCTCAAGTCGCGGATCCTGACCCGCTTTGAGGAGAATACCATCGACTCATTGCTCCGCCAGCACCGCTGTACTGACTCCGATCTCCAAGCTCTGGAGACCCTAATCGAGGCCCTCAGCAACCGCTCAGTGGTCACCCGCTGATCAGAGAAGAGATCGGCTCGTTTCAGATCGTGTAGACTCTCAGGCTCCGCAGTTTATGGCACTGTTTATCGAACGCCACCGGGCCCAAAAAGCGCTAGAGGAATTGGCCCCCATCATCACCCATAGGGTTGAGGCTGAGCTCAAAATCATCCATGTCTCCATCGGCTATGGTATCCAGATCACCCTCAAGCAGACCCCTGCCCCCAATTTTGAGTGGATCGCCGTCTTTCGTGGCATCCCCGTGATCTATAATCAGGACGGCTGTGATCTGTACTGACCCAGTTTTATCCCTTGGGTAAGTAGACCGACTAAATGGGTTTGAGGCTTATTATAGGGTTCTTGTAAACATGTCTACTGATCTACTTATGGTTTGATCATCCCAAGGCGTAGTTGATCATCCCATACATCTTTGATCTGTCCCCCACCGATCGATCTGCCCCCCGCTGCATGTGAGCCAACTCCTGCCTTTGTTGAAATCCCCACCGATCTAAGAGATCAGGAATTGCTGGATTGGCTCCGGGTACGTAGATGCGAGGATTGGGTCCAAACGGTAGCTTGAGAGCTCGCTGCAATAGCAATCCCCCGATCTGAGGATCTTCAGCCCACCAGGGTCCCAGCGTATCCATTTGAGCGAGTAGAAAGCCCACGATCTGACCTGAGAGATCCCTCGCAATAAATCCTCTTTCTAGGTATTCCCAAAGTAGAGGCCTCAATATCTTAGATCGATCGGCCCCGAAGATCTGTTGATCGATCCCCAAGATCTCATTAAAGTCAGAGACCGCGAGGGTTTGGGTTTTGATCTGGGAATTGGGTCGATCTAAACTGATCGGGATCCCTGAGCTGATGTAGGTGTAGCTCCTCTCTGTTTCCACAAACCCACAGGAATGATACAAAGAGATCCCAGCAGGGGTGGCATCCAAAGCAGTCAGGGGACAGCCTCGACCATCCAGCCAGTTCAAGATCTGGGCGAGGAGCCGACGACCGATCCCTTGGTGTTGGGCCTGAGGATGGACACTGAGCAATCCCACATAGGCCAAGCTGCCGTAGTCCACCGCACCGCCAAAGCCCAGTAAAGCCTGATCTCCTGCCGCTACCCACCACCCCTCGGGTTGAAGGCTCAGGCAGCGCCTCAGGATCGGCCCAAATGTCCCGCCACTCCTGAAAGCAGCCCTCAACACTTGATCCACGGAATCCAGATCCGCCGCCGTCGCCCTTCGGATCGTGACGCTCACCACCCTAGGTCCCCAATGCCTCTAGGATCCGCTCCCCCATCGCCTGACAGCCCACCGGCTTCATCCCCGCAGACATAATGTCCCCGGTGCGGTACCCTGCCGCCAAGACCTGCTGGATCGCCGATTCGATCCGCTCCGCTGCCTGGGGTTGATTCAGAGAATACCGCAGCAGCATCGCCCCTGACAGCACCTGAGCAATGGGATTGGCCTTATCCTGACCCGCGATATCCGGCGCCGATCCATGCACAGGCTCAAACACCCCCGGCCCCTCCGATCCCAAAGATGCTGACGGCAACATACCGATGGATCCCGTCAACATAGCCGCTTCATCGGAGAGGATATCCCCAAACATATTGCCCGTCACGATCACATCGAATTGCTTAGGCCACCGGACCAGCTGCATGGCGGCATTATCCACGTACATATGGGAGAGCTCCACCTCCGGGTACTCTTTGCCGATCTCGATCACCCGTTGTCGCCACAGCTGGGACACCTCCAACACATTGGCTTTATCCACAGAACACAGCTTACGGGAGCGCTTCTGAGCCAACTCAAAGGCCACCTTGGCGATCCGATCCACCTCATGGGGATGATAGACCATGGTATTTACCCCCCGCGCCGAACCGTCCGCCTCCGAGAAGATCCCCTTGGGTTGACCAAAGTAGATCCCTCCCGTCAAGTCCCGCACCACCATCAGATCGATATCCTGGACGATCTCCGGCTTCAAGGAGGAGGCCTCGATCAGCTGAGGAAAGATCTGCACCGGACGTAGATTCGCGAACAAATTTAACCCCGCCCGTAATCCCAATAAGGCCCGCTCTGGACGTTTATCACTGGGCAGATCGTCGTACCGAAAATCCCCCACTGCCGCCAGAAAGACCGCATCGCTGGCTCGACAGAGCTGTAAGGTTTCCTCTGGCAGAGGTTCTCCGGTGTGATCAATCGCGATCCCCCCTGCAAGAGCCCCTTGCCAGGTGATTTGAAAGTCAAACTGTTGGGCCACCGCATCCAGGATCTGTTGGGCCACCGCCATGATCTCAGGACCAATACCGTCCCCCGCGATCGCGGTCAGGGTGTAGGTTGAGTGATCTGTCACCGTCTTTGTCTCCCAGGGTGATGAGTGGGATCGATTATGCCATTCTGCGTGGATCCTATGGGCTGGAGCCTGAACCCTCAACAGGGGAACGTTAGACTGATCAGGTCTGCCTCTGATCCGGAGAGCTTCTGCCCTATGCCGACCCCTCAACCCAGATCCCCCCAGGACTCTCTGTCCAAAGAAGATCGAGCACGACTGATGGCGGAGCTCTCCACCCCCTATCGAGGGATCCGTAAGTTCATCTATGTGGCGGCAGGTAGCTCTGCCGGGATCGGAGCCTTCGTGTTTCTGTTTCGGGTGTTAGCAGGACGAGATCTAGCGGTGACCTTGCCCAGTTTGGCTCTGCAGTTGGGGGTGCTAGCTGGCGTGATCGGTTTGTTTCGGTGGGAGAGCGGTGCAGAGGAACGCCAGAGGCAACGGTTCAGAGATCGGATCCGATAACCCAGATCCCCTGATGCGGGTTGTACATCGAGGGTGACTAGCGAGACAGGCTGGACGCAGTTTACGATCGTGTTGCCCACAGGGGAGCTCCGTCATGGAGAATGATTGAACTGACACTGATCTCAATATGACCATGGGTGCCAAACCTCGCCGTATCAAATACCCCCATCTACTGGGATCGAAGTGGACCGCAGTTCAGGAGGTGATGGGGTGGCGACATTTCCAGGTACTGAATCGACAGGATCGAAAGGGTAGGATCGTGTTTGCAGAGCTGCAATCGGTTTGTGATCCGAACGTGCGGTTTTGGATCAATGCCCAAGGACTACGTAATCAACAGATCTGGCAGTCAGGATGGCTGAGCCTGGATGAATCCTCTCCTCAAACCGATGAATCTGAAGATCTGATCGACTGATGGAATCATCGGACTAAGTAGATCGGCAAAATTGCTTTGACACGCATTATATAGACTGTATAAACGTTTTTGCTGATCTACTTATTGGGGGTTCTACTCCATCCACACCTGATTGAGTTAACCAAACTTAACCTCTTGACAAGAGAAGCTTAGCTTCAGACCTTTATGGTGCACTAGAGCCCTGGGCCATCCTCAGGGGGCCGTGGAGTCAATCTTGCCCTCGTTGTATGCTTGAGCTCAGCACGCCTGATCCCCAGGCTCTCTAGGAAAGACCGATGCATGACCTGCAAGACCAAGATACTCCGATCGTGAAGGTGGAAGCTCTGTGTAAATCCTTTCGAGGCATCCCGGCTCTGCAGCAAGTGTGCTTCTCAGCTCAGTCAGGGGAGATGATCGCATTGGTAGGGGCCTCTGGATCTGGGAAATCAACACTGCTACGTAATCTCAATGGTCTACAGGTAGCGGATCGGGGTCAGGTGTGGGTGTTGCATCGACGGGTACAGGAGGAGGGGCGACTGGATCCCCAGATCCGAGCGATCCGCAGTCAGGTCGGGTTTATCTTTCAACAGTTCAACCTGGTGGGACGGCTGCCCGTGCTTGACAATGTTATGGCTGGGGCTCTATCTCGGATCCCCCTGTGGCGCTCGTCGACCCGCCTCTATACCCGAGTGGAGAAGGAGCAGGCGCTTGCGGCCCTAGAACGGGTCGGGATCCTGGATCAAGCCTATAAACGGGCTTCCTTTCTCTCAGGAGGACAACAACAACGGGTGGCGATCGCGCGCTGTCTGATGCAGAGGGCTCAGGTGTTACTGGCGGACGAGCCGGTGGCCTCCCTTGATCCCGAGTCAGCCCGCCGGGTTATGCAGTTGCTCACAGATCTGAATCGGCAGGAGGGGATCACGGTGATCACATCCTTGCACCAGGTGCAGGTCATGCGTCGCTTCTTTCCTCGGGTGGTGGCGCTACGGGAGGGAGAGGTTCGCTTCGATGGCACAACCTCGGAGCTCAACGATACCCGACTCAACGAGATCTACGGGGCGGCTGCGGAGGAGTTGGTGCTCTCCGGTCATGGAGAATGATCGGAGGGGAGCTGACTCCCCTGTGTTCAAGTTCAATGATGTTAGGAGACGATCATGCTGAGACGATCTTTGATGCGCCAGATTACCGTAGCCTCCAGCTTGGTGGCAGCCCTAGGGATCTTGACCCAGACAGGAGGACAGGTTCAGGCCCAGGAGGAGATCGAGGAGCTGACCTTTGGGATCATCTCAACGGAATCTCAGGCCAACCAGAAGCCCATCTGGGAGCCGTTTATCGAGGCCATGTCCGAGGAGTTGGGGATCCCTGTGACCCCCCGCTATGCAACTCAGTACTCCGGGATCATTGAGGCAATGCGGTTTGATGAGGTGGATGTGGCTTGGTTTGGGGGCAAGTCTTACATCGAGGCGGCGGAACGTTCTGAAGCGGAAGCGTTTGCCCTGACGGTGGCGGATGACGGCTCCAAGGGCTACTTCTCTCACCTGATCACCAACGTGGAGAACTCAATCCTGGAGGAGATCGATCTAGAGGATCAGAACGGGGATGAGTACGTGACCGAGAACGCCTCGAATCTGACCTTTGCCTTCAACGATCCCAACTCCACCTCGGGCTTTCTGGTGCCCAGCTACTATGTCTTCGCCCAGAACGATGTCAACCCGGCAGAGGCCTTTGAGCGGTTGATCTTCGCGGGCAGCCACGAGGCGACGGCCCTGGCGGTCGCTAACGATCAGGTGGATGTGGCCACCAACAATAACGAGTCCCTGCAGCGTTTGGAAACTACCAACCCGGAGGCGCGGGAGAATATTCAGGTGATCTGGACTTCTCCCGAGATCCCCAGTGACCCGATCGCCTATCGCCAGGATCTACCAGAGGAATTGAAGGAAGAGATCCGCACCTTCTTCTACACCTACAGTGACGAGGAGGTACTGGGGCCTCTACAGTGGTTGGGGTTCGAGGAAGCGGATGATTCCCGTTGGAACACGATCCGGGAGCTGGAGATCGCCAAACAGAAGCTGGAGATCCAGAACAGTGACGCCCTTAGCGATGACGAGAAACAGGCTCAGATCGCTGAATTGGATGATCAATTGGCGGAACTGCAAGGGGAGTAGGTTTTGTGTGGATCCCGAGCGGAACGATTGGCCAGGTGATCTAGTCGGGTGAGTTCGAGCCAGGGACTCGGCTTACCCGCCTTTTCCGACGGAGGCTGATCCCAGTTTCAAGCTCGGGAAAACACCGGCTCAACAGGCTGAGGGAGCTGAGGAGCAGCCTGGGCCTGATCGATGGCTCGCTCCAGGATCTCTAAGCCCTCGGCCACAGACTCGATCCGACAGAGTTCACCCCGAAAGGTGGCCGCCCCTGGAAATTCCTTTACATACCAGGTCATATGTTTGCGAGCCTGACGCACCCCCGAGATCCCCTTATACTCCCAGAGATCTTGGAGATGCTCCATGGCCACCTGTAATCGTGCCTCGGTGGGAACATGGGAGCGGCGGGTCCCTGTGCGAAGGAAGTGATCGATCTCCCCCACCAGGAAGGGATTGCCCATCGTCCCCCGTGAGCACATCACCCCATCGGCTCCAGTTTGGTTGAGACACTCCACCGCCGCCTCTACAGAGAAGATATCCCCATTGGCGATCACCGGGATCGAGAGCTGCTGCTTCACCTGGGCGATCCAGTCCCAGCGGGCCGGGCCATTGTAACCTTGAGCGCGGGTGCGGCCATGGAGGGTCAGCAGTTGAGCTCCGGCATCCTGAAGCCGTTGGGCGAAGTCAAGGATATTGATCTCCCGATCGGACCACCCCAGCCGAGTCTTGACGGTTACCGGCACCGACACCGCCGCCACGACGGACTCCACAATGGCCGCAGCGGTTTCCGGCTCCCGTAATAATGAGGATCCACCTCCATTTTTGGTGATCTTATTGACAGGACACCCCATGTTGATATCAACGATATTGGCCCCCTCATCCACCGCCATGCGGGCCGCCTCCGCCAGAAACTGCGGACGACAGTCAAAAAGCTGGATCCCCACCGGGTTCTCCTGAGGATCCACCTCCATGATCTGGGGTAGCTCACGGGCGTAGTGGAGGCCAGTGGCGTTGACCATTTCAGTGTAGACCAGGCTCTGGGGCGCATAGCGACGCACAAATCGCCGAAACACCTTGTCCGTGACGCCGGAGAGAGGCGCCTGGAGGACTCGACTGGCCACCGTGACACCTCCGATCTGCAGGGGTTGGGCCAGACGGGCTTGTAATTCGGGGGAGAGGGTCAGGGTCATGGGGTGCCCTCCAAACAGCTAGGGGTTAACCTTCCTTATTGACGAAGTGCAGCAGGCCCAGAACACGGGCTCGCTTGATGGCAAAGGTGAGCTGACGCTGTTGCTTGGCGGTGAGGCCCGTGATCCGGCGGGGGAGGATCTTGCCTCGCTCCGTCACAAACTTCTTGAGCAGCTCGACATCTTTGTAATCGATGGGATCCCCTGGCTTCACCGGTGACATGCGGCGGCGGGAGAAGGAACTGGAGGTCATGGGCGGGATTCCTTACTTGATCTCTTTGTGAACGGTGTGACGGTTGCAGTGGGGGCAGTGCTTCTTGAGCTCGATCCGTTGGGTGGTATTGCGCCGGTTCTTCATGGTGGCATACCGATTAACCCCTGGAGATCGTTTGTCCGTGTTGGTCCGGCACTCCGTGCATTCCAGAGTGATCACCAGACGAACCCCTTTCGCTTTGGCCATGATGGTGCTGGGTAGTGAGTTTTAAGAGACAATCATTAATCGTCGATCTTTTTCTTGACGGTGTCAACCCAGGATTTCACCTGTTTGCCGGTGCCCTGCCGCATACTGCGGGTGTTCTGGTTGATCTCCTTACCCAGACGAGAGACCTGATCGGTGATATCCGCCACGGTCTCATTGCGCCGAGCGATCTCCAGTAGATCCGCTGCGATCGCCTTGACATCATCAGCGGTATCCCCCTCTGTCAGCTCCTGAAGATATTGCTTGGCCTTCTCGTCCAGATGGAAGCCTTCCTCCGCCTCCACCACCTGGGTGCGACCGGCCCGATCATGGATGGATTGGCGCTTCTCCTTATCGAAGACCGAGAACAGGCCATCAGCGATCAGGGGGACAGCTAGGGCCTCGGTGAGGATGAACAGGGAGGTCACCCCTTCCCGTGCCATGGAGCGGATCACGGTGGGGGATTGTTCCGTCTCCGTATCGATCGTCTTGATGTTGAGTAGCCATTTCCCGAAGCTTTGTCCCTGGGGTCGAGATTGTAGGAAGCCCCGGTTGACCAGCCAGGCGCCGAAGAAGGTGCCATAACCGATCATGCTGACAGACTCCGCCCCCGCTCCGAACAAAGTCGCCGCCCCCTGGGCCAGATAACAGGCGCCCAATCCCAGCCCGAAATCTAGGGCAAAAGCTCCAACTCGCTTCTGCCAGGTAGCCACCTTAGTTTGGGACTCTGTGGCCGCCTCAGTCTGGGTCTCAGTCTCAGTCCGCTGTGTTGAGGTGGTACGGGCTTGAGTCTGGGTCTCCTGATCCGGTAGCCCCAGCTTGGCCTCAGGGGCCGGTAGAGCTGTGAAGGTCTGCCATTGGACCTCCGATTGATCTCGCGGCTGGGTCTCGCGGCGTTGAGAGGGCTTGGATCGTTCCGGTTGAGGGTTAGGAGGGGTCATCGTGACTCAGCCCAGAGTATCGTCTGTTCTAGCTCTAACATGTCCCTGCCGGATCTGGCTAAGGGGATCGCCGCAGGGTATCTCCAGATTCTAGGCGATCCGACGGCAGGTGTGTTCTCTGGATCCATTGATTTATCCCTCTGGGGCTAGCTCCCCAACACCGCCTTGAATTGCTAATGCCGAGCTGAGGCCGGATCCTCTTCAGCTCAAGGAACTGATCTGCCAAGCCGCTTGTAGCATCGAGATCAGATTGTTCAAAATATGCATCGTCATAGGGATCACCAGACATTGAGTCCGCAGCTGAGCGAGCCCCAGCAATAGCCCAAACAGAACGATCGTGAGGACATTGATCAGATCATATTGAGTATGAATCGCGGCCCAGATCAAGGCTGTGATCCAGAGAGCACCCCCAGATCCGAGCCAGCTGTAGTGCAATCTCTGCAGTAGAAACCCTCGAAACATCATCTCCTCATAGAGGGGAGCCAGGATCACCACCGCCAGATAAAGTAAGGGTAAGCTATCCGCTGTGGTATAGATATCGATGGAGAACTGAGGCACGATCTCAAGCCCCAAGATCCCTTTCAGACTATCCATGCCCACGATCACCCCCAGAGTGATCAGTAACCATAGCCCTAACTGACGTAGTTCAGGAGCTCGAATCTGCAGAAAAGCCCAAGGGGAGCCGCTTTTGCGTAAAGCCGCGATCCCTAAGATCCCCGCTATACAGGCCGTAGAGGACAGCAGGGTAGCGATTGTAACCGCCGTGCCATTGTTCTCTATCCTCTCGATTAACGTCACGGGAGCCAGCCCTGGATCCAGCTGTGTCTGTTGGGAGATCACCCAGCCTGCTCCTAGGGTCTGCATACCGATGAACAACAGAGTCAGCAACACGGACCAGACGAGCATGGCCCAGAATCCCCAAAGGTCGATGGGGGGATGATCGGGTTGAGGATCCAACGGGGGATCGGATGGGAAGTTGGAAGAGATCGGTAGGGTCATGAGCGTAAGGTCCGGTCCAGCAATCTAACACAGGCGGTGATCGCCTCCACATGGGGGGTAGGCACTCCCACCAACTCCCCGATCTCGGCAACGGCTCCCCCAATCGCCTCGATCTCCACGGGTCGTCCCTGTTCCACATCCTGCAGCATCGAGGTGCGATGAAACCCCACGGACTGGATCCGGGCCAATCGATCCTCCATGGTGACAGGGAAGGTGATGTTGAGCTTAGCCGCCACCGCCTCCGTCTCGGTCATGAGAGCACGCACGAGATCCCGTGTGGGGGGAAAGGTACAGATCTCAGCCTGATTGGCACGGGTCAGAGCACTGATGGGATTGAGCGCCACATTCCCCCAGATCTTGGCCCAGATCTCACGGCGGATTGTGGTGGTGGTAAAGGCATTGAGTTTAGCGTTTTGGAAAACCTGATGGATCTGGCTCAAGCGATGCGAATCCGATCCGTCTGGCTCCCCTAGCACAAAGCGCAGATTTTGACCATAGCGCACCATCCCCGGCTCCTCGATCCCAGAAGCCAGATACACTACACAGCCCACCACCCGCTCCAGATCCAGATGCTGAGCCAGCTTGCCCTCCGGATCCACGGCCTTTAATCGATAGCCCTCATGGGGACCGCCATGTTTATAGAAATACCACCAGGGGATGCCGTTCTGGGCGATCAACACAGGGGTCTCCGAGGTATAAAGAAGCTCCAGTCGGGGGGCGATCTCTGCCAGACTATGGGCCTTGACTGCCACGATCACCAGATCCTGAGGCCCTGCAGCAGCCAGATCATCCGTAGCCAGGGTGGGATGGATCACTTCCTCTTGACCTTCCTGGGAGATTAGCTTCAACCCTTGGGAACGGATCGCCTCCAGATGAGCCCCACGGGCGATCAGGGTCACCTCCTCTTTGGCGCGAGCCAGATAGCCCCCCAACACACCGCCCACGGCGCCAGCCCCCACAACACAGATCCCCATAGATTCAGTTCACTCTCAGTCTGAGCTAGCTTAAAGTAGAGTGGGTTCAGCCATGGTAGCTGCCATCACCCCTGTTGATCATGCCATGTCGATCTCAGGATAAACGATCCCGTTCAGGAGACCGGAAAACGATTGGTGGAAGGGATTGCCATATCGATGAAGCACCAACGAGGGTAGAGATGATCCCTGTACAGACATCAGCAAGCAAAGCGGGATGGGTAGGATACCATACGATCTGGGACGGGTGCTCAGACCTAAGAATGTCTGTGGGGAAACACTCCCTTGAGCATCCCATGCCACACTGAGCCCATGAGTGGATCTATTAGCCCATGTACAGCTTAGAGTACGCCAGCACCCTGAGTTCCGAGGCCGAGCTCTCCCAACGGATCCGGCCCTGTCTACTGATGCTTCCGGCCCAAGTGGATCGACCGGGGGAGGAGGATGTGCCGGGGCAAGTATTGTTGCTCAACCGACCTCTGATGCTGGCAGGCCGAGATTCCACCTGTGGGATCCGGATCCACGATCGGTTCGTCTCACGGGTCCATGCCTCGGTGACCCGACTGATCCGCAACGAGAAGGAAACCTACTGGCTGCGAGACGGGGATGGACGAGATAAGCCCAGCGCTAACGGGGTGATGATCAATGGTCGCCGCCTCCGGGATGCTCATGAGCTCAAAGATGGCGATCTGATCCGCTTCGGCACCCGCGCCCTAGCCAGCTTCCATGAGATCCGAGTTCCCGTCCAGACCGATCACGAGCGTCATGAGTTGTTGGCAGATCTGCTGAGTGAGGCGGGCCTGATCACCGAGACCCAACTACAATCGGCGCGGGCAGAGCTGGCTCATTGTCAGATGTTGTTAGGGGAGATCTGTGTGATGCGGGGCTGGATCTCACCTCAGACGGTGGAGTTTATGCTACGGAATCCCGCTCAGGCTCTAGCTCAGGGAGGGGGCAAGCATCCCATTGGTGAGTACTTCAAGGCCGCTGGCTTGGTCAGCGAAGGTCAGATCGTGGAGGCTCTGCGACTCCAAAAGCGCAGGAAGATCTACTTTGGGATGGCCCTGGTGGAGCGTGGTTACATCAAAGAGGAAACCCTCGATTTCTTCCTGAGGCGCTATGGCGATATGGAAGATCCTGATCTGTCTGCCGTTCCCGAACCCGAGGCCCCTGACCCACCCATCGATGAGGAGCAGGCGGAGGCGGAGGCATTAGAGGATTCCAAAGCCCATGCCTAGATAAGTAGATCGGCAAAATTGCTTTGACACACTCCATATAGACTGTATAAACGTTTTGCTGATCTACTTATTGTAGTCGCCCCATTGCTTAGCACATCACGATCGTCCGACCTGGGGCTACGCCTGATTCGGGTATCTCATTCGAAGTGGCGACTGCAATACCTCAGGAGACCCCAGGTAAGGGTAGACCTTGAATGGATCGATCTAGGATCTCCATCGGATGCAAAAGGGGAAAATCGGGTTGATCCTGTAGAGCGAGATGTTTCTTGATCTGCACTCGACAACCGATGTTAGAGGAGACGATCAGATCTGGTTTGGTATTGAGCAGATTCCTCACCTTTTGATCACCTAACTCCGCCGCGATCTCAGGTTGCAGGATATTGTAGATGCCCGAACTACCACAACAAAGGGCTGCGTCCACCGGATCTTTGATCTTCACCCCTGGGATCTGACGGAGCAGCTGGCGTGGCTGGAGTGAGATCTTTTGGCCGTGGATCATGTGGCAGGCATCCTGATAGGCCAGAATTAAGGTGCCCTCTTTCAGGGGAGACAACGGCGTCGTCAAACCCTGTTCCACTAGAAACTCCTGAACATCCTTGACCTTGTCTGCAAACCGTTGAGCGGGTTGTTGATACTCCGGATCCTCCGCCATCAGGTGTCCGTATTCCTTGAGGGTGTGGCCACAGCCCGAGGCATTGATCAAGATCGCATCCAGATCTGATCCAGTGGACGAGAAGCTGTTGATCATCCCTTTGACCAGCTCCTGAGTCTGTCCCTCCCGACCTTGGTGATGGGTCAAAGCCCCACAACACCCCTGGGATCCAGGGATCACCACCTCACAGCCATTGGCCGTTAACACTCGGAGCGTGGACTCATTCACCTCAGGGGCAAACAGTCGTTGAACGCACCCTAAGATCATGCCCACCCGAAACCGGGTCTCACCTTGAGCTGGGATCACCTCCGGATAGGATTGGGGTTGGAGATGACGGAGTGTCAAGGGGGGTAGGATCGACTCCATCGCCGCCAACTGAGGGGAAAGTCGATTCAACAGACCCGATCGTCTCACCCAGGCTTGTAGCCCCAGTTTTTGGGCAGGCAACGCCGATAACAATAAAGGACGTAACCGTTCTGGATAGGGAAACAGCGAGAAGATCAGGGTGCGAATGGCTCGTTCCTGCCAGGTACGCGGGTGATTCCGTTCCACCTGGGCGCGAGTCGCCTCGATCAGCTTGTCATACTGCACCCCGGAAGGACAGGCTGTTGTACAAGCTAGACACCCCAGACAACTATCGAAGTGAGAGACGGTGGTCGGCCCCAGATCGATCTGACCCTCATTGATGGCATCCATCTGATAGATCCGGCCCCGAGGGGAGTCCATCTCCGTGCCCAACACCCGATAGCTGGGGCAGGTGGTCAGACAGAAACCACAGTGAACACAGGCATCGATCAAACCGGGATCCGGGGGATGCTGAGGATCAAATCCCTGGCTAGGGTGGGTGGACTGGGGTTGAGAGGTCGATCCCGGTGTGGTCATCGGTCCTTGTCCATGCATCATCTTGGAGTGAATGGCTCTGATCCTGTGTCTGCATTATAGGTTCAGGATCGGAAACTGATTGGACAGAAGTCAAACTGGCTCTGAGCTCACCCCATGATCTCCTCTCACTGCCGAGGGCACGCTCGTGAGCCGGGACTTAATTTCATAAACCTAAAATTTCACAGCAGACCTCCGAAGCCAGATCTAGGATACGAAATAGACACCCATAGGCGTTGAGTCCCTTCTGCATGACCACGACTGAGACCCATTCCTCATCAACCCAAGCCACTACTCTCAAGATCTCCGGCATGAGCTGTGCAGGCTGTGCTAACAGTGTCGGTCGGCTTCTGAAACGAGTGCCTGGGATTCGAATGGCAGACGTCAACTTTGCTGCCGAGCAGGCCAGGGTGATCTACAACCCTCAGCAGGCCGATCTAGATCAGATGATCCAAGCTGTGGAGCAAGGGGGCTTTGGGGCAGCTCCCCTACAATCCCTAGCCGATCAGGATCCGAACGCCGAGGTGGAGGAGATGATCCGTTCAGCCTGGCAGCGGCTCTGGTTGGCGGCGATCCCAGCCCTTCTGCTGATGGGGGTGATGATCTACTGCATGGTCATGGATCTGCCCCACCATCAGCACCATCGGATCCTGACGCTGATCTTGGCCTTCCCGGTAGTGTTGGTGGCGGGGTGGCCCACCCATCAGGCCAGTTGGGCGGCGATCCGACGCCGGGCCCCCAATATGGATGTGCTGATCAGTCTAGGTACAGTGCCGACCTACCTGGTGGGGCTGACAGGGGTACCGGAGGTGACGGTATTTGTGGAGGTTTCTGCCATGGTGATGGCCTTCCACCTCCTGAGTCGCTACCTAGAGAAACGAGCCAGGGGACGAGCCTCCCAGGCGATCCGACAGTTGATCTCTCTACAGGCTCGGGTCGCCCACCTACAACGAAGACAGGAGGATGGCTCCGAGCAGGTGATCGATGTCCCGATCGAGGCGGTACGGACAGGGGATCTCTTATTGATCAAACCGGGAGAGTCGATCCCAGCCGATGGTCGCGTGGTGTCCGGGGGATCCAGTGTGGACGAGTCCATGGCAACCGGCGAGTCGATGCCTGTGGCCAAGTCCGTTGGGGATGAACTGATCGGAGCGACCACCAATCAACATGGCGGTTTAGTGATGGAGGTGACCCGAGTGGGTGGGGATACCTTCCTGGCCCAGATGGTGCGACTGATCCAGGAAGCACAGGGATCCCAGGTGCCGATTCAGGCCTTGGCCGATCGGATCACGGGTTATTTTGTCCCTGCGGTGGTGGCCCTAGCCCTCTCCAGCTTTACCCTGTGGTGGGTGGCAGAGGAACAGCTGCGGCCCTGGCTGGAGCAGGCAGCAACAGTGCTCCCCTGGGTGAATACGGAACTCTCCTCCGTCTCCCTGGCCGCCTTCAATATGGTGGCGGTGTTGGTCGTGGCCTGTCCCTGTGCGCTGGGGTTGGCTACTCCAATCGCGTTGATGGTGGGCTCTGGACGAGGGGCAGAACAGGGGATCTTGATCCGTAATGGTGAGGCGATCCAGACCCTACGCTCCGTATCTACGATCCTGTTGGACAAGACGGGCACGATCACCCTAGGGGAACCCCAGGTGACCCAGGTTTACCCCGAGCAGAAACGGGATCCGATCCTGGCCTGGGGAGCAGCTGCTGAGCGAGGCTCGGAACATCCCCTGGGGCGCGCGATCGTTAAGGCCGCCGAGGCGGCACAGGTGGATCAGCTCCAGGCAGAAGGCTTCACGGCGGTGGCTGGACAGGGGGTGATCGCTCAGATCAATCAACAACAGGTGCTGGTCGGCAGCCCTGGTTTTTTGCGGGAACAACACTATGCCCTCTCCCCCTGGCAAGAGCGGATTCAGAGTTGGGAGTCAGTTGGACAGACGGTGGTTGGGGTGGCCGTTGCGGGTCAGATCCTCGGACTGTTGGCGTTGGCGGATCAGATCAAACCCGATTCCGCTCAGGCGATCCAGCAGTTGCAGAAGATGGGCTTCGATCCCGTGATGGTGACTGGGGACAACGCAAGGGTGGCTCAAGGGATCGCAGAGCAAGTTGGGATCACCCGCGTCCTTGCAGGAGTTCTACCGGCGGGCAAGGTGGATGCGGTTAAGGAGCTGCAGGCCCAGAATGAGATCGTGGCCTTCGTGGGGGATGGTCTGAATGATGCCCCGGCCCTGACCCAGGCGGATGTCGGGATCGCCATCGGTACAGGTACAGATCTGGCCATCGAATCGGCGGATCTGGCGGTGGTCCAGGGGAGCCTAACGGCGGTGGTGCAGGCAATCCGATTAGCTGAGGCCACCTTTAGCAAGGTGCAACAAAACCTGGCTTGGGCCTATGGGTACAACCTCTTGGCGATCCCGTTAGCAGCGGCGGGGGTAGTGCATCCTATCATGGCGGAGATCGCGATGGCCTTGAGCTCCTTAACGGTGGTGTGGAATTCATTGAGGTTACGGCAGGTAGACTAGGCGTAAACCGTCATCTTCTTGGGGGTACTGAGAGAATCGCCCTGGTATCAGGAGATCGAACAGCGGGGGATCCAGTCAAGGCGATGGATCAACCCACGGCCTCCTGCTTGCGACTGATCAAGGCCAGCTCCGCCATATTCTCCCCTGGCTGCTCCAGATCCACCTCCACATCTCGCCCGAAGAAATTTGTCATCTTCTTCTCATGGCTCTCCTGCCAGGTCTCAAACGGCACTTTGGGGGTGTTGAAGCGTAGCACCAAGGTATAGCGCCCCTCCCGCAACTCCTCCCGATAGCCCGACAGCTTGGGTAGATCCGCCTCTAACGCCCCCCGTAGCCCCAAAAACTCCAGGGCATCCTCCATATGGGCATTGGCCCCATAGTTGTACTTGGTGATGTCCTGCCGCACCTGCTTCTGGATCTCTGTCTCCTGATCCGCTCTCGCTCGTTGCACCGCGTCAGAGCTCGGATCGAGGGCTGGCACCGGCTTCAGCTCCACCACCTTCATGGTGATCCCCCCCAACAACAGCGGGATCCCGGCGAAAATACCCACCAGGTTAAGAATGGGATCGTTGTAGTTGATGAAGCCCCAGGTGGTGCCGATCACCCCTAAGGCTAGGACGATCGTACTGAGGGGAATAGGCAAACGTTCAAACATGTCAGGATCCTTCGATCACGGGATAGGGATGGACGGCAGCCCCTAGGAAGAGGATAATGTCTCTCCGAAGGTGTGTGAGAGTGACCCTTGCTAAGCGCCAAGACATCATCAACAAAGGCCATTCGCAGCTTACGTCAGCTGGATCGGCATTCACAAGGTCGTGCCCCCCTGTTTGAGGCGATCCGTCATTACTGCAGCCTCGACAAGGCCCCCTTCCATACCCCTGGACATAAGCAGGGCCGAGGCATCCCCGCTGAGATGCGAGAGCTGTTAGGGGAGATGGTCTTCCGCGCCGATCTGACCGAGCTGCCCGAGGTGGACAACCTGCATGATCCCGATGGAGCGATCCTAGAAGCCCAACGCTTGGCGGCTGAAGCCTATGGCGCCTCCCGATCCTGGTTCTTGGTTAACGGATCCACCTGCGGTGTGGAGGCCCTAGTGATGGCCGTCTGCGATCCCAACGACAAGATCTTGATCCCCCGTAACGGTCATAAATCCGCCGTGGCTGGGGTGATCCTTTCCGGTGCCGTGCCCGCCTACATTGAGCCAGACTACGATCCGGACCTGGGGATTGCCCATGGGGTCACTCCGGCAGGGATCCAACGAGCTTTAGCGGAACATCCCGACGCCAAGGGGATCTTGATCGTCAGTCCCACCTACCACGGGGTTTGCTGCGATCTACACTCCATCGCCCAATTGGCCCATGACCATGATCTGCCCCTGCTGGTGGATGAGGCCCATGGTCCTCACTTCGCCTTTCATGGAGAGCTACCGATCTCAGCCCTAGAGGCGGGTGCTGATCTGGTGGTGCAATCCACCCATAAGGTAATCTCGGGCATGACCCAGGCCTCCCTGCTGCATATGCAAGGATCCCGAATCGATCCAAACCGGGTGCGCAATATCCTGCAGCTGCTGCAATCCACCAGCCCCAACTACGTGTTGATGATGTCTCTGGATGCAGCCCGCCGCCAGATGGCTCTAGAGGGTCAGGCTCTCTTGACGCAAACCCTCGATCTGGCCCGACAAGCGCGGCAACGACTCAACCAGATCCCTGGCCTCTACTGCTTTGGGCCGGAACGATTGGGGAGTACCCCTGGGTTCTTTGACTTCGACGAGACCCGGATCACGGTCACCGTTAGTGGCCTGAGCCTATTTGGTTTTGAAGCCGATGATCTGGTCAACGATCGCTTCCAAGTGCAGCCGGAGATGTCCACCCTGCATAATGTGGTGTTCATTCTCAGCATTGGCAATACCCAACGGGATATTGATCGGCTAGTGGACGCTTTCCAGACCCTGGCTCAGGAACGACAGGCCCAGATCTCCGATTCGATCTTGCAGGGACGGATGCAGCGACTCTCCATGATCCAACTGCCCCCCTTGCCACCCCAACGCCTCTCCCCTCGGGATGCCTTCTTTGCCCAGATCCATCGGGTGCCCTTCGCGGAGGCTGTGGGCCAGATCTGTGCTGAGATCATCTCCCCCTATCCGCCGGGGATCCCGATCTTGGTGCCGGGAGAGGAGGTAACTCGGGAGGCGGTGGATTACCTGTTGCTGGTCCACGAGGCTGGCGGTTTCATCAATGGACCTGAGGATGTGCGACTGCAGACCTTGAAGGTGGTTAAGCCTGATTGAGTGGACAAACGAGAGTATGCTGATCACCTCGGCTTCAGGTTCAATCGTTACATTGATCGTAGCCATTGCTTGATCGTGTGGGCTAGCCATGCACACTCCACCCGACTCAAGTTACGACCAAAGGAATACCCCTGCACCCCCACCTGGATCGTGATCTGATACCCCAAAGGTTGGCTGCCCGCCTCGGCTCCGGGGGTAAATCGGGTGTCCTGATAAACGTCTACGATCGGTTCTGTGGGTCCCTGCTGTTGGTGACGGAACCCGAGAAAGGCGTAGGTGATCCAAAACTGATGCCGGTCGAACTGCAGCTCTGTATCCGTCAGTTGTCTTCGCAGCAGTACAAAGCTCGATCCGATGCCGATGAGGGGAACTAATCCAATGCCAGCTCCCAATCCCAAAACTCCAAACAGCAACCATAAGGGCACCATTGTACCTAAGCTATAGAGTCCGATCTTGATGCCGAGACTGGAGAGCCGCTCCGGTGGAATATGGATGTGGAGATGGCTCGGGGAGGAATGCACTTCAACCTGGGAGCCATAGGGCTGAGTTTGAGGGACTAGAGAGGGCGTTGCAAAGGTGCTGAGAACCTGATCAGGATGACGGGAGGCGATCATGAGTGCTGCCACCTCGTTGGATTCCAGAGTGGGCTTCAGGGCAATATCTACAGGTTGTGCCCGAGAGGCAAGGGTTGATCGGAGAGCGGCTAGGGCCTGTCTCGCTGTGGCAAACCGATCCTCTGGAGCCGGTTCTACCAGTTGACTGATCCAGTTCACAAAACCGGGATGGGCACTGACTCGATCGGCAAATTGGATCCTCAGTTGCTGTTGGGGGAGATCTGCTGGCGAGGATCCGGTTAAGAGATGGATCAAGGTGGCTCCCAAGCCATAGAGATCGGAAGCAGGTACGGCTCGTCCGCCAAACTGTTCCATGGGGGCGTAGCCATAGGTGCCAACGACAGTGAAGGTGCGTCCCTCGGCAGCAGCCTGATCTTGAACGGAACCAAAGTCCACGGCATAGGTGCGACTGTTCTCGGCCCAGATCAAATTACTGGGTTTAATATCTCGATGTAGGACAGGCGGGTTGAGGCTATGGAGATAGATCAAAATATCCAGGACATCCCAGGCGATCTGCAAAACCTGTTCTTCCGTTAACCGATGTTTCTGTTGAACTAATTCCTTCAGAGAGGATCCAGGTACATAGACATAAACGATCCCGAACCAGGTCTGTCCCCCCTCCATGGAAAAATAATCTCGGTAGGTGGGGATCTGATCGTGACGCAGGTGCTGCAGGATCTGGGCCTCTCGTTCAAATAATTTGAAGTCAGCCCATTGCATCTGTCCTCCAAAAGCCAGAAGTTTAATCACTACGGCCTCGGATCCAACACTTGTTGACTGCAGATCGGTAGCCAACCAGGTCTTCCGGATCACAGCCTCCGACAGTTGTCGTTCCAACCGGTAGCGACCCTTCAGGATCCGTCCTGGGGCCAGTATCGGGTGAGGGGCTAAGTCAGTGTCTCGGGCTGGTAAGGGAGAGAACTGGACTTCCTCGACTAGATCCGATCCCAGGCTGAGGCTACCACTCCAGATCGGGGTAGGTTGGCTGGGTTTGTAGATCGAGATCTGGACCCGTTGGATCTGCTCCGGTTGTAATCGGCGGAGGCCCTGCTCGATGGAGCGCAGCAGAGGATCGGGGTGGATGTCCTGTGTGACCTGGAGATCGATCTGGAGGCCTTGCGGGATGGGTTGGACGGTGGCGATGATGCCTTTGGGGTGTAGGGAGCGATTCAGGAGTCCTGCGATCGCTTGTGGATCACCTTGTTTGGCCCGAGCGAAGGGGTGGGAGGAGGTCATGGTGGGGCAGAGGTTAGCAGGTAACGAGGGCACCGTAGTCATACTCTAGCGTGGGGCCGATCTCAGAGTGAGTGCGATACCTGCTGCGTTCCTCATGGCCCAGAATCAAGGGGCATTCAACTTTCAACTTAACTCTCCTGGGAGAGATTACCATAGGCTCGCCACTTAAGTAGATCAGCAAAAACGTTTATACAGTCTATATAGTCTATATAGTGCGTGTCAAAGCAATTTTGCCGATCTACTTATCCCATTGATTGATGCACGATCCCTTCTCTGATCGATGGGGATCTCTCTGAGTGAGGAATTATCCAACCCAGCACAGATCTCTATTAAACCCAGGACAACTCTCGTTGTTCCACGATCAAGCCATCTTGCATACGGATCACCCGTCGAGCTCGTTCCGCCACCTCCCGTTCATGGGTGACCAAGATCAAGGTGATGCCCTGTTGATTGAGCTCCTCGAGGAGATCCATGATCTCATTGGAGGTGTGACTGTCTAGGGCTCCCGTGGGCTCATCGGCTAACACGAGCATGGGGTGATTGATCAAGGCGCGGGCGATGGCGACCCGTTGTTGTTGTCCCCCGGAGAGCTGATTGGGGGTGTTGAGCATCCGATCCCCTAAGCCCACCTTGCGTAACACTTCTGCCGCCCGGTCGGACCACTCTTGCCAGGGGACACCGCCGTAGATCAAGGGCAACATCACATTATCCAAAGCGTTGGTGCGGGGCAATAGATTAAACTGCTGGAACACAAAGCCGATCACCTGATTGCGAATGCCAGCCAGATCCCGATCGCTGAGCTGATTCAGATCCTCTCCCTGCAGAAAATAGGTCCCTGAGGTGGGCCGATCCAAACAACCCATGATGTTCATCAAGGTGGATTTCCCCGACCCGGAGGTTCCCATAATGGCCACGTAATCTCCAGGTTGGATGGACAGATCGATCCCTTTCAATACTGGGATCTCCATGGTGCCCATAAGATACGACTTGCGTAGATCCTGCATCTGGATCAGAGCAGCTTGGGTTGCGGGTGTCATCGAGATCGAGAGAGTCATATCATTCACTCCGTAATGCGTTGATCGGATCCAATTGAGCCGCCCGACGAGCCGGCAGAACTCCAGCCGACAGACCCACTAGAGTCGAGAGGCCCAAGCTACTACTCAGAGCAGCTCCAGAGATCACCCAAGGGAGTCCTAAAGCCATTGCCGCCCCGCCACTGCCCAGGATCCCCAGCACCATGCCGGTGATCCCGCCTGCGATAGCGATCAGCACCGCCTCCATCAAAAACTGACTGAGGATCGCCTCTGAGGTGGCTCCTACAGCCTTACGAATGCCGATCTCGCGAGTCCGTTCCACCACGGAGACCAACATGATATTGGCGATGCCGATGCCTCCCACCAGTAAGGAGATCGATCCGATAGACCCCACCATCAAGGTCAATGTGCCTAGAATATTGGTAAAGGCACTGAGCAAATCCGCTTGGTTGCTGATAGAGAAATCATCCTCTTCTGGTGGATAGATGTCATGGCGCACTCGCAGGAGATTGGTGATCTGAAACTGAGCCGCCTGCATCTGGTCTTGATCTTGGACCTGAACCCAAACGCCATGGACGGCGATCCCAGCTAGAGCATTGGTACCCACCAAACGTTGAGAGAGGGTGGAGAGAGGTATAAAAATTTGATCATCTTGATCGAAAGCTCCCATAGATCCTTTCTCCTCAAAGACCCCAATCACCCGAAAGGGAATACCCTGGATCCGGATTGTCTTACCGATGGGGTCCTCCTTCTCAAACAGGATCTCTTGGACGGTAGCCCCTAGAACAACCACCCGCGCTGCCTGAGCGATCTCATCCTCTGAAAAGAACTGTCCGCTCTCCAGTTGGTAATTGCGCACTGCAGGGAACGGGATCTCAGTACCGATGGCAGTGGTCTGATGGTTCGCGTCTCCGTAGACGATCTGGACGGGTTGTGGCAGAAAGGCGGCGGATTGAGCGACAGAAGGGGGCTGCTGGGCGATGGCTTGGGCATCCTGCCAGGTGAGTGTGGTGGCAGAGCCACTACCCAGGGAGATCTGGCCGGATTGGGCTGCGCCGGCTTGGACGGTGAGGACATTGGTGCCCAAGGTCTCTAGCTGTTCCTCTGTGGCGCGTTGGGCGCCCTGGCCGACGGAAGTGATCATGATCACAGAGGCGATGCCGATCACCATGCCCAACATGGTCAAGCCGGTGCGTAAAGGATTGGCTCGAAGGGACCTGACAGACATCTTCAAGATCTCCACGGGGGAGACGGAGGGATTGAACTGAAGTTTCTGTTGAGTTCTCATCGTCATAGCCCTCCGATCCGCCTGGGTCTACTGGGAAGAAAGGGCACGGGCCCCCGATCAGATTGAGCTTGGGAGCGACGCGGGTTCCCCTCAGGAGCGGTAAGCCAGATCTGTTCTGCTCCAGTTAAGCCCGAGATCACCTCGGTTTGATCTCCGACTGTCACCCCGGTGGTGATGGGGGTGAACTGGGCTCCAGAGTCCGGATCCGCCACGTAGACCCCACTGCCTGAGTCCTGTCTATGGATGGCCACGGTGGGGATCGTCAACACGTCCTGGCGCTGATCCACTTGAATCTCTAGGGTGACGTTCATGCCGATGCGTAACTCGGGTAGATCCTGGGGTTGAACTTGAGGATCTATAGTTTTGGCGGGATCCATGGGATCAGGAGAGTCCTCGGGCGGATCCTCTAATAGATCCACCGTTATCTCAAAGCTGGTCACGTTTTGTTCCTCGATGGCTTGGGGCGAGATCTGGATCACTTCTCCCCAAAAGGTGTGATTAGGATAGGCATCAGCGGTGATCGTGACAGGTTGACCCGCTTGTACCTGGGCGATGTCGGACTCAGCCACGCTGGCCACGATCTGGTGGGTGCTGGCCAGGGCTAGGATCGAGGTGGAGGTGGCGGAGGATTCGGAGCTTCCGGAGGTGGTGGGCGTGACGAAGGCACCGAGATCGGCATACTGACGGGTCACTTGTCCCGCGAACGGAGCCCGCAGGGTGGCAGAGGCCAAACGAGCTTGAGCTTCCTGTAGAGACCCTTCTGCTGCGATCACCTGTGCTTGAGCGATGGCGATCTCCTCAGCTCGGGAGCCGCTCTCCAGTAAGGCGAGAGACTGTTGGGCTTCCTCCACCTGGGCTTGTGCCTGGGTGATATCCTCCGCTCGGGATCCGGTCTGCATCAAGATCAGCGCCTGTCGAGCCTCCTCCACCTGGGCTTGGGATCCAGTTAGATTGGATCGGGCCGTATCTAACTCCTGTTGAGAGATCGCCCCTTCATCCGCCAACATTTGGGTTCGTTCAAAATCCTGTTGTGTCCGTTCCAGATCCGCTTCCAGCTGTTCCAACCGTGCCTGGGCCTGAGCGATCTCCTCCGGGCGATTGCCCACCTGCAGCTTGACGAGATTTGCCTGAGCTTGGGATAGTCTGGCCTGGGCCTGAGCGATCTCCTCCGGACGATTACCAGAGGTGAGCCGATCCCATTCCGCCTGGGCCGATAAGACTTGAGCCTGAGCCTGCTTCACCTGGGCTTGTAACTCCTGGTTCTCCATCCGAGCCAGGATCTGTCCTGTCTCCACCCATTCCCCTTCCTCGACCAACATCTCCTCCAGGATCCCAGAGATCTTGGGGCTAACGTTAACCAACTGTTGGGGCTCCACCCGACCATTAGCCTCGATCGTGACGGTGAGATCCGTTGCTGTGACCGCAGTGGTCAATTGTTGGGTTTCCTGTCGGGAAGAAGGGGATCCCTGAGTCCGAATCCAGACCCGAGTGCCCACGCCGGCGATCAAACTCAGGATCAATAGTCCCTGGATCCAGTGGCGACGAGGACGGTGTCGAGGCGTTCTGGCTCCGGATCGAGGGAGTGGAGCTGGGGTTGAGGGTGCCGTGGGGGTTTGGGTCTGCATCGGTTTTACTCAGAGATCCCGTAGTGTTCAGCTGTGAGGGGAAGTAGATCGGCAAAATTGCTTTGACAGGCCACATAGAGTCTGTATAAACGTTTTACTGATCTACTGAGTGCAAGTCAAAGTTGAAGTGAGAAGTGAGTAACTGCGTTAGTTGTTGAACATCTCAGCCCGTCTCGCCTTCAGGCGCTCCAAGCCCTCTTTCGCTCCCTGGAGGGTCTCCAGTTGATCGGCATTGAGCAGAGCCTGAACCTGTTCCCGAGAGTCAGCCCGGATCGCGTCGATCTGAGCCTGCTGAGCCTCCGTTAGATTCAACTGATCCTGGAGAGCTTGGAAGGAATCGAGATCGGATCCCGAGTAGGATTTCAGTAACGCCAGTTGTTCTGAGGTCAACACGGCCTGGATCTGCGTCCAGCTGTCCATCTGGATCTGCCCGATCTGCTCCCGCTGTGAGTCGGAGAGATCGAGGCCTTCAAAGGAGACTGCCGCTTCCTCTAGGGTGGCGATCTGTTCCGCAGTCAGTAACCCACGGAGATCTTCTGCAGACGCCCTCAGGATCTCACCGATCTGTTCCCGTTGAGATTCACTCAGATCCATCTGATCCTGTAGAGCTCGCAAAGCCTCTCGATCCTCACCCTCAAAGGACTCCAATAGAGCGATCTGCTCTGGGGTCATCAGGGATCGGATCTGAGATCGACTGCTCTGGCGGATCTGTTCTGCCTGTTGTTGTTGGGTCTCTGTGAGATTGAGATCCTCCAGGATGGGGGGAAGATCGTCAGTCGTTGAGATCTCAGACTCCTCTGTAAGTGTGGAGGTGGGATCTACAGAGGAAACCAAAGTCGCCGGGGTATCGGAAGGTAGGGCGGTAGCCAGATCGGAGGAGCCACAGGCGGACAGGAAGAGTCCAGCTGAGGCCGCTATGGCGATGGCCATCGAAAGGGAAGAAAGGGTGGGATACATGGAACACCTCTGAAAGAATAAGGTTTGCTTCAACTGAAGCGGATCCGGGACTCCAAGCCGCCCCTAGAACCCACGGCGGAGGAGACCTCTCCGGCCCCCCTGTTGACTCTGCAACTGCTCCATCTGCTCAGGGGTGAGGACAGCCTGTAACTCAGGGATCGTGCCCTGGACCGTCGCTTGAAGCTGACTCCGTTGACTGCTGGAGAGGCCCAAGGAGGGAGCGGCCTCCCGCAGAGTTTGACCATTGTTCAACGCATTCTGCAGTTGTTGCTGTTGGGCTGGGCTGAGGATACTCATGATCTGTTCCTGAGTGTCCTGAGCGATCTCAGAGATCTGGGACTGCTGCTCGGGGGTGAGGGCGAGATCGGAGGTTTGAGGAAAGATCTGGGTATAGGCCGGAGTTGCCATCGGGGTAGGTTGTGTTTGACCCAAGCTAGGACTGATCCAGGTGGTTGAGATCAGCACCATGCCACTCAAACTCAGAAGGGTCGATGGGAAAGGAAATCGAATCATGCAGGCATCTCCTTGAGGCTTGTCTCTGCTTTCTCTGTGGATCAACAGTTCACGACCGTTCATGTCAGTTCACCGCTGATATGTCTCATCCTAGGGAGCGGCAAAGGGCTAGGGCTTGAACGAAAGATCCTGAACTGAGCAGGAGATCGGTCCTGGCTTGAGGCGGGGTATAGGACTTTGGTCCTGTTTCGGCTATGCGGTTGGGATCGATCCGGCTTTCCTCCCCAAGAGTGCAGTAGGATGTGGGCCAAGATGTGATAGTGATGTGATCCCTAGGGTAAGAAGCGATGGCAGTTTGGCGACAGGATCAAGATCGGCTTGGACCTCGGCTGTTGCTGTTTATGGAGTGGCCGTTGCTGGGGAATGCTCTCCTAGCGGAGCTGGTGGTGTCCCGGTTCCGATCTGATCATGATTACCTAGGTAGTACCCTTTGTCTGCTGGGCCTCGGGGCGATGCGTCTCTGGATACCCACCCGTTTCAGTCACCGTATTATCTACACCTTAGTGGAGTTCAGCTTACTGTTAATTCCTTGCTTCCTCGGACACTTCCGAACCCAGTTCTATGTATTTCCCAGTCTGGTCGTTGTGATCCGCAGCTGCATTTTATTCCAAAGGGAGATCCGTTGGCTGATCTCGGGAATCGCATTCGGTTGTTTTGTGATCTTGCAGTTTTTCCAGCCGCTGCCCATGAGATTTCTATTGCCTTTAGCCATTCGTTCTCCTTTTGCTCAAGTCATAGATCCCAGTCGGATCGAGGCTGCATTTCTGGAATTACGGCTTACTTCCATGTTGTTGTATGGCATGATCTTGGTGTTCGTATTGTTGACCACAAGTGCTTTCCTAGCTGAGTTTCGCAGTCGGCAGGAGCTAGCTTTGGCCCATGAGAAACTCAAACATTACGCCCTCAAGATCGAGAGCCAAGCAGCCTTACAGGAGCGCAACCGGATTGCCCGCGAGATCCACGATTCCCTAGGTCATGCCCTCACAGCTCAAAGCATTCAACTGCAAAATGCTCTCCACTTCCTGCCCACCCACCAAGAGAAAGCTCAGGGGTTTGTCCAATCAGCCTTCCAACTCGGATCCACAGCTTTGGGCAACATTCGTCAATCTGTGGCGGCCCTACGGTCTGATCCTTGGCGTCACCGCTCCTTGCGGGCTGAGATCATTGTGCTGCTACAGGGCTTTCATCAGGCTACCGGGATCCTGCCCGAGTCCACCCTGGAATGGAGTTCAGCCTTATCCGTCGAGATCTGTTTAGCGGTCTATCGGATCCTGCAGGAATCCCTCACCAACATCGCCAAACATAGTGAGGCCACCCAGGTCCAGATCCAGATCCATGAGACCCAAGACCAGATCCAGATGCTGATCCGAGATAATGGCAAGGGCTTCGATCCTCAACAGAACCGCACCGGATTTGGATTACAGGGCATGGAGGAACGGGTGAGGGGGTTACAAGGATCCTTTCAGATCAGGAGCCAGCCAGGGCAGGGGTGTGAGATCCGTTGTGTGATTCCCATTGAGGAGGGCTGATGAAGATCAAAGTCATGGTGGTGGACGATCAGTTGTTGGTCCGTCAGGGCTTAAAGAGCTTGTTGGAGACCCGCGAGGATCTACAGGTGGTGGGGGAGGCGGAGAACGGACGTCAGGCGATCGAGCAGGTCCAGGCCTTACAGCCGGATGTGGTGTTGATGGATGTGCGAATGCCAGAGATGGATGGGGTGGCGGCTACCCAGATCCTGACAGAGCGTTTTCCCCTGATCCGTATCTTAGTTCTGAGTACCTTTGATGATGACGATTACATTACTCAGGCCATGAGATTTGGGGCCAAAGGCTATCTCCTCAAGGATACCCATGCGGAGGAGCTGACTCAGGCGATCCGATCGGTTCATAAAGGGTTTACCCAGATGGGTCCAGGATTATTCGAGAAGGTGTTTATTCAGTCTAAAACGGCATCCTCAGGAACAACACCATCCGATCCCCCACCTGGATTTCTACAGCTGACTCCTCGGGAACGAGAGATTTTACTACTGGTGGTCCAAGGATCTAGTAATCGAGAGATCGCTCTGGAGCTGCATCTGTCAGAGAGCACCGTCAAGAACTATATGACCAGCATTCTCAATCGACTGGATCTGAGAGATCGGACCCAGGCTGCGATCCTGGCCCACACCTACATGACCTTTCTGAGGGAATCCTGATAAGATGCAGTATAAACAGTCATCTACAGTGATCTTCCTGTGCCAGGTTTGTTCTCGACCTATCAGCCGCCCCCTGCTCGAAGAGGATCGAGGAGCTAGAGACGAGCAACGATACTTGGATCAGGAGGGCTTCCCCGCGCAAGCAGGATCTGATTGGGTGCGTGCAGGGTATTTCTTTACAACTGATCATGGAGATTACACTGTCAACAACCAGGATCTCTTACAAACTCACAAACATCAAGATACCGGACGCTGGGTAGGGTGCTGCGGTGCTCCTCCTGAGGGGAAACCTAATATGGTCTGTGGATCCAGACATGAGATCGGTCGTATGATTAATGAATGTTATTATCCCTGGTTCACAAGCCTACTTCGATCCTGTGTTTATCCTCTTGAGGATCAAAAAGGTTTTTTTGAGGTCGTGTGGCAACTCTACCACGAGCTACGGGATCATGACTCAGGTCCTAATGATAGGCTTTCGAGCATAGATCTGTTTCTCGTTGAGCTCGTCAATATGTTGCCTTTTGCCCATGATGAAGATCTATTCGAGTCCTTAGTGAGTCATTGTCAAAACAGCTTTCCCGATCAGTCTCTACCTGCTCCCCTCTATGGTTCACTCGTGGATGCTGCTCACCGGGTCGACCTTGATGTAGAGATCTTAGCTCTGCTTGAGGAGATGCACCTAGAGGAGATCACTTATCGATCCCAGTTTTAGGATACCGATCGCTGACAAAAATCTGAGCTTGTTCCTGATCCCTCACCTCACCATCCACCATCGCCGCCAGCAGATCCCCCAGGATCTTCTGATAATAAGGTCCCGGCTTGTACCCCATCTGTTTCAGATCATGACCGCTCAGCCAAGGTTTCTGTTGTCGCCACTCCGTCAGATATCGCCAGATCACCCGCCGCTGATCTGCATTCGCCACTGCCACCAAGAGCATCAGATCCATCACCTTCAGCCCCCGCAAGTGATCTAGGATCTGGCTGGGTTTGGCCTGGGTAGAAAGCTGAGGCAAGATCTCCTGTCGCCAAACGGGCAGCTGATCTAACCGATCGATCCCAGCCTGAGTGAGTTGGAGTTGCCGAGCCACCTGTACCGCCTCCGAGACCTGCGCGATCATCACCTCTAACCGTAATTGACTGATCTCATGAATATGGATCTCTGGATAGGAACGGGCCAAGTGATACATCCAAGCCCCCGCTCGTCTGATCTGAGCCATCAATTGCGGCGATCCCTGTAGATCGGGATGAATACATCGCAATGCGCCCCACTCAGAGAGTTGATCTAGGGCCAAATCCCATCGTTCTGATCGCAAAATGTAGAATAGCTCATTCTTTAACCGATCCCCACCCACCGCATCATGTAAGCCACTGCTCATGGCCCCCTCAATGTAGGTGCGAGACTGAGGATCTACCGCAAATCCCAACCGCACCGCGAATCGAACTGCCCGTAAGATCCGCGTCGGATCCTCAATAAAACTATTGGCATGCAGGACTCGGATTACCCCCTGTTGTAGATCCTCCACCCCCCCGAAGAAATCTAAGATCCCGCCCGCCTCAGCTCCATTTAATCGTAAAGCCAAGGCATTGATCGTAAAATCCCGTCGATACAGATCCTGTTGAATGGATCCCAAGGACACCTCCGGAGCCGCCGCTGGATAGGGATAAAACTCCGTCCGAGCCGTAGCGATATCGATCCACAACCCATCAGGCCAGGTGAGGGCCACCGTCTGAAACTTGCCATGGATCTCCAACTTGGCCTCAGGGCAACGTCGGTGTAGCTGTCGTCCCAAGATCACCCCCCATCCTTCCAGGGTTTGATCCGGTCCCAAAGGATAGGAGCCATCCACCACCAGATCCAGATCATCGGTCCCCCGACCCAGCAGCAGATCCCGCACCGCTCCCCCCACTAGAAATAAC
>CAYSEO010000007.1:0-35808 GCA_964429885.1 uncultured bacterium | reverse complement strand
CTCCCTTACCCACCTCCCCCCTTAGCCTGACCCCAAAACTGCGTCACCAACAGGGGAACCCCTCAGATCAACCCGTGCTCTTGAACGAGAGACGCGGTGAGGATGTGGTGGCTCAGATCCCTGCCGATGAGGTGATCCGCTGGATTGGAGGGGGAGAGCAGTGGCCTGGCATCGAGGGCATCGATCTGGGACTGACGGTGGATGAGGGCTATCGTGAGACCGCCACGGCTCAGTTACGGCTGGAACAGACCGCCTCGTTCACATTCTCTGCTCCACCCTCCGGCTCCATGACCTTTGAGGCAACCGCCTTCTCGGGCCTCACCACCCTGGCGGCGGGACGGATCCGGTTTGACTCTGCGGTTCTAGACTCAAGCTCAGAGGACTCAGAAACTCCCCCGATCGTGCCCCTATTATTGGAGCCCGCCGAGGATGTCCCCTTTCTACAAGGATTATCTCTGGGACCTGGAGAGCCGATCTCGTTCCAAACCGGAGTGGTTCAGGATGCTTTGCTGCCCAATCAGACCCTGCTGCTCACGGGACAGCACCTGGATCAGGCCGCAGAGGTCCTCTTCGCCACAGTTCTCAATCCCTCCGGTATGACCACACGCTCGGGGCAGATCCTGGAACGATCCTCGGATTCCCTGCGGATACGCCCACCTCAGGGGATCGCCCTCACCTCCACCACCCTGGCGGTTCGATCCGAGGCTGGTCTAGGGCTAGGAACTCTGAACGTGACCTGGCGCCCCGATGCAGGACCCTCCCCCGCCAGCGCGCCCACCTCCACCCCAACTCCCACGATCAGTTGGCAAGTGGAGAGTACAGCGTCCCCCCTGACAGACGAGATCTCTCTACAAGATCCCAGTGGAGTGATCATGGACGCCACCGATCATCTTCTCCTGACCGATCAAGCCCGCCATCAGATCATGTTGCTGGATCCGGAGCAAAACCTGCAGGTCTGGGCTGGATTGGGGGAGTCTGGCCAGGCGGATGGCACCCGACAACAAGCTCAGTTTGATACTCCCACTGACCTGGCTTGGGGGACCGCTGGAGAGCTCTGGGTCGTGGATCAGGGCAACCATCAGATCCGTCAGATCACGCCTCAGGGACAGGTGATTACCGTAGCGGGCACGGGGGAGGCTGGATTTCGGGAGAGTGAGGATCCGCTGCAGGCTCAGTTCGATCGGCCCAGTGCCATTGCAGTGGCTGGGGATGGGAGTCTGTTCGTCGCGGACTCTGGCAATCATCGCATTCGTCAGATCCTACCCACAGGAGAGGTCCTCACCCTAGCGGGCACCGGTGATCCGGGCACAACCGATGGTCCGGGGGAGCGCGCCCAGTTTCATACCCCTGTGGATCTGACTCTGGATGCAACCGGTCATCTCTGGATCGCGGATCGGGACAACCACCGGATCCGTCAGCTCACCCCGGAGGGTCAGGTCAGCACGGTGACCGGGTCCACGGCTGGATTTGTGGACGGAGACCTGGATGGGGTGCGATTCAATCACCCTACGGCTTTAGCTTGGACAAGGGATGGCGCTCTCCTGATCGCGGATCGAGATAACCATCGGATTCGGCGGTTGACGGGGGTGATCGTCAGCACGTTGGCTGGAAATGGTCAGTCCGGATCGCGAGACGGCACAGCGGCTCAGGCTCAGTTTCGGGGACCTCTGGATCTGTGGGTGGCGGCAGATGGCAGTATTTGGGTCGTGGATCAGGGCTCCCCTCGGTTGCGCCGCATCATGCCTATCCCGGCCACACCCCCCCGCGAGCAACTCAGTCAGACGCCTTAATCCCTGGGATCGGGTATCGATCTACCCCAGCTCATCCTTGGGATCGAAACCTTCCCACTCCAGAGCCTCAGATCTATTCAGAGCCACTAGAAAGAACCCGACACGGAGGCCAGGTCCTGAAGCGAATGCCGAGGAGTGGGTGGAGACTAGCCCCCCAGGCTCTCCCAGCTGACGTTGATGTCATTCAGCAGCAGGGACTTGTTATAGAGCTGCAGGATGATCAGCAGAAACACCAGAAACAAAGCCATAAACAGGCCCATCAGAGGGGTGGTGCCCCAGCCAGGAGCGACCTTCCCGTATTCGGAGTTGAGGGGGCGAAGCAGGTTGCCCAATCGGGTGCGGATTGCCATAGTATGTACTCGTGCCTAGTAAGGGACCGACTCAGGAATGCAAGATCATAGATCTAAACTTAACAGAGTTTCGCAAACCTCCCCTAACCCCCCGGCAGATTGTAAACTTGTGTAATATCCTATAAGAAAGCAGATCTAGCATTGGATGGCATCTATGGAACCTACTGTCTCCCTGATGGTCGCGATCGCCGCTATGGTGATCCTGATCACGCTCTATGGTATCTATGTGGCCTTCGGCCCGCCCTCTAAGGAACTTCAGGATCCTTACGAGATGCATGAGGACTAGTGATCCGTCTGATCTATCCGGATCGGAGGGCTTAGGGTTGGGTTGGGGTCATGCCTCAACCTATTTTGATCTGAGAGGGGCTGGATGGCGATCGGGGATGGCGTGGGCTGGCGGGATCCGAGCTTGATCGATGTGCTGTGGCTGCTGCTGTGCTCGGGATTGGTGTTTCTGATGCAGCCAGGGTTTATGTGTCTGGAGTCGGGGCTGACTCGGGCCAAGAACAGCATCAATGTGGCTGCCAAGAATCTGGCGGATCTGGGTCTCTCGGTGAGCTTGTACTGGATCCTAGGGTTTGGGGTGATGTTTGGCAGTTCCCTGGGGGGCTGGCTGGGCCTGGATCGGTTTCTGTTTAGCGGCGATCTGGAGCCGGATCTGTTGCCCTTCTTTTTGTTTCAGGCTCTGTTCTGTGGCACGGCCACCACGATCGTCTCTGGGGCTGTGGCGGAACGGGTCCGGTTTGTCGCCTACCTGTTCATCAGTGGGGTGATCTCGGGGTTGATCTATCCGGTATTTGGCCATTGGGCCTGGGGAGGGGTGGAGCAGGGTCTGGCCACGGGTTGGCTCTGTCGCTTGGGGTTCATCGATTTTGCCGGATCCACGGTCGTTCATAGCATTGGGGGCTGGGTGGCCCTGGCGGTGCTGGTGATCATCGGTCCCAGAGCTGGGCGCTTTGACGATCAAGGGCGCCTGCAACGGTTACCGGGATCGAATCTGCCGCTTTCTGTGCTGGGGGGGATGTTGATCTGGTTCAGTTGGCTGGGATTTAACGGTGGCAGCCTGCTGCGGTTTGGTCCGTCTGTCACGGAGGTATTGCTGAATACGATCCTGGCCGGGATAGGGGGATTGTTAAATGTGATCTTGATCTCCGGGATCAACTACCGTCTGGTGGATGTGGAGTTGATGATCAATGGGGTGGTGGCGGGATTAGTGGCGGTCACGGCAGCCTGTTCATTAGTGGAGCCCCCCATCGCTTTTGTGATCGGGGTGATCGGCAGTGGGGTGATGATGTGGGTGTCCCTGATCTTGCACCGTTGCCGGATCGATGATGCGGTGGGAGCGGTGCCGGTCCATCTGGGGGCCGGGATCTGGGGCACGTTGGCGGTGGCGTTGTTTCCAGATCCGGAGTTACTGCCCTTAGCCCGAGGAGAGCAGCTGTTGATCCAGATCTTAGGGATCGGAGTTGCCGGGATCTGGGCCTTTGGGACCACGTTCATGATCTTACGAGGGCTCGGTGAGCGGTTGCCGTTACGGATCTCGGTGGCAGAAGAGGAGTTGGGGCTGAATCAGGTGGATCATGGGGTGATTGAGGACAGAGCGGGATCAATGTAGCAATTTGTAAATTGTATACGTGAGAGCTGGCTTTGAATATGGAGGTGCGTTTCCTTTGGGGATCGGCGGGGATTCATTGAGCCTAGGGTTTACCTGTGGTGCTATTAGCGATCTCGATCCAGCATCTTGAGTTGGTGATAAAGCATCCGAATACGCGGGATCTGAGCCCCGGCTAATTCCGCTGCTCGGAGTGGGTTGCCAAAGATCGCCTCGATCTCTAGAGGACGCTGCCGCTCATAGTCCAGTTTCATGCTGGTGCTATAGGAAACCATCTGCTCCGTTTTGTGGATCATATCCTGCCGGATCTCATCGCCGATCTGGCGTCCACAGGCTGCCGCCCCTTGTTGCACCTCCTGCATCAACTGTTCGACCAGAGCACGAGCATCCGGATCCGCCATCATCTGATCGGTGGTAGCCCTAAAGATCACGGAAAGACCATTGAACGGAATGTTCCACACCAATTTTTGCCAGCGGGCTTGGAGCAGATCCTCGCTCAGATCGATCGGGATCCCGGCCTGTTCAAAATCAGTTGCGATCTGCTTCAGGCGAGGGCTGATTCCTTGAGGTTGATAATCCGGTCCATACTCCCCTAATAGGATCGTGCCGTAGTCCAGATGCCGAATATGTCCGGGACCGATCTTATTGGAGCTGATGAAACATAAACCGCCGATCACCCGCTCGGCACCTACGATCTGGGCGACAAGTTGCTCCCCATCTAAACCATTTTGCAACAGGACTACCACACCCGACTCTGCGATCACAGGAGGCAGCAATTGAGGTAGCAGATCATTCTGTAGCGCCTTCAAGGCCACGATCACCACATCGCAACGGGGCATCGCGGCGGGATCTGGATAGGCCTTAACCTGGGGCAGTTGGAAATCGCCCTTACAGGACTCGATCCGTAGTCCCCCTTGACGGACATGATCGTAATCACTCTTGAGGAGAAAGTGCACCTCCTGACCCGATCGCTGCAGACAGGATCCGTAGTAGCCCCCCAGGGCTCCAGTGCCCAAGATGGCATAGCGACGCTGTTCCGGTAAGGCAAGATCCCGAGTCATTCCGCCTGTCTCTCCAATAGAACCTGATCTTGGCCATCCACCTCAGTCAGTCGAACTCGCACCTGATCGGTCATCGTCGTCTCCAACCGTTGGCCCAGGTAATCCGGCTGGATCGGGAATTCTCGATGACCCCGATCGATCAAAGCCGCCAAACGAACCCACTGCGGTCTGCCGAAATGGTGTAAGGCTTCTAGAGCTGCCCGGATCGTCCGGCCCCGAAAGATCACATCATCCACCAGGATCACACGTTTATCGGTGAGATCGCAGGGCACTTCATTTCGATCTGGGGTGCGGAGGCCACGGGTGCGCAGATCGTCGCGGAAGAAGGTGATGTCCAGGGCGCCCACCCCCGCCAGGGTTTGATCGGTGATGCCGTTGATCTGGGCTGCCAATCGATGGGCCAGAGGCACACCACGGGTATAGATCCCCAGCAACACCACCTGATCCAGAGGCTCCTGATCGAGGGCGATCCGATCCGCCAGCTGCCACACCGTCTGCTTGACACCAGGGGCATCCAGGACCTCAAGGGGAGATAGGGCGGATCCGGTCATAGCCGATCACCAGGGAGCTCAGGCTCTCATTTTAGACCGCTGATCCCTAGGATCGTCCCACTGGTTGGACAGCATAACCTGGAGCCTGTTTCTTCATTCCCCTGCCTCGATCAACAAACGAAGCTTTGCAAATAAACTTCAAACTCCCGTAGCGCCACACTCGATCCCCCTTGCCCAGCCCGCTCCACAAACTGAGGAATCACCTCCGTCACCGGAAACCCAGGAAAGATCCCACTCTCCTCAGAAAGGCGATACCCCTGATCCTGCCAGCGATAGATCTGCAGCCGGGGCGCCCGATAGATCCAAAGCTCGGGGACTCGTAGAAACACGTAGTCCTCCGGTTGAGTTAGAGAGGTCACGTCTACTTCGATCACCAGATCAGGTGGCGGCACATCCTCCAGATCGATCCGTTCCCGACCCAGAACGGCTTGCCAATTCTCAATATAAAAACAGGCATCTGGCTCTATACCCTGTTGTCGAAATCGCTTCAGCGTGACTGTATCGAATCCATGCCAGTCCCGTCCTTGATGGCGGAGTAAAGCGATCACTAGATTGGCCAGGATTTGGGAACGAAAGGCATGTCCAGCTAGAGGAGACATGATCCGAATCTCCTGACGAGAGGCACTATACGAGATCTTGAGCGCGGGTCTCTCCGGATACTGTTCGATCAGGGACTCGTAATCCTCCCAGGTTTGTCCGCGCAGGACCACTTCATGCCCAGGGGGGATCTCAAGGGTATCTGGGGTGATCGTGGGCAGCATGGGATCTAGCTCCTGGGGCACATCCTCAGATTCTATCCCTGAGCCCAGCCCTGAACCCGTCCTCTCCCATGGAGATAAACCAGGTTAGGATCGAGGCACATTCACTGGTACCTCCACGGCTGGATCCTCTCTGCTATGAACATTGCGGACAACATCACTCAACTGATCGGTCGGACTCCTCTGGTGCGGCTCAGTCGCATTCCCCAAGCGGAGGGCTGTCGGGCTCAGATCGTGGTCAAGTTAGAGAGCTTCAATCCAGCGGCCTCCGTCAAGGATCGGATCGCTGTCAGCATGATCGAGGCGGCAGAACGGGCTGGACGGATCAAGCCAGGGGAGACAGTTCTAGTGGAGCCCACCTCCGGTAACACGGGGATCGGATTGGCGATGGCGGCAGCAGCTAAGGGCTATCGGCTGATCATCACCATGCCAGACACCATGAGCACGGAAAGGCGACTGTTGTTAAAAGCCTATGGAGCAGAGCTACACCTGGC
The DNA here is from genome assembly GCA_964429885.1 of uncultured bacterium. Classification (GTDB taxonomy): domain Bacteria; phylum Cyanobacteriota; class Cyanobacteriia; order Thermostichales; family Thermostichaceae; genus CAYSEO01. The sequence continues at coordinate 29,192 of CAYSEO010000007.1, read as the reverse complement.
CAGTGATACGGGTGGAATGGGGGAGGCGATCTGGAAAGCCGAGGAGATCGTGCGACAAACCCCCCATGCCTACATGTTGGGGCAGTTTAGTAACCCTGCCAACCCTCAGATCCATCGCCAGACCACGGGGCCCGAGATCTGGGAGGACACTGAGGGTCAGATCGATATCTTCGTCGTGGGTGTGGGCACAGGGGGAACTCTAACTGGAGCCGGAGGTTATCTCAAGGAACAGAACCCCCAGATCCAGCTGATCGCTGTGGAACCTCGCAGCAGCTCGGTATTAAGTGGCAATCGACCCGGAGCCCATCGGATCGAAGGGATCGGGGCTGGCTTTGTGCCAGATGTTTTAGATCGGGAGCTGATCGACGAGGTGATCTCGGTGGAGGACGAGGAGAGCATCGATTACGGTCGGCGTCTGGCCCGTCACGAGGGTATTCTTTCCGGGATCTCCACGGGGGCGATCTTGGCGGCAGCGATCCAGGTGGGACAGCGACCCGAGCACGAGGATAAGCTGATCGTGATGATGCAACCCAGTTTTGGGGAGCGCTACCTTAGCACCCCCATGTTTCGAGATCTGGACTCAAAGGTGGCGCAACTGGTTTGAGGCCCGGTCGGAGTACAGGGCTCCTGGGATCTGTTCGGCCATCACCTCCGGGTGAGCCGGAGCGATCTCGGGCTGATTGGTGGAGGATACGGGTGCTGGCTGATGGAAGCTAACCAACAAGAATGCGGCCAGAACGAGGGGGAGTAACAGCTGAACGAGGGGTGTCATGGTGATCTCTGAGGATAGGGGAACCTCTTGGCACAGTCAGATCAGGAGTCAGCGATCCCAGGCTGTCTGGGTAACAGAACCTGATACTGGTTTGCGCCTCTTCACGAGTTTACTAGCCCCATCCCTGACTCAGATGAGCCTTTCATATTCTCTTAATTAATGGATTTACCTAGGGCAACACTCTCTACCCTGCAGCCCCACTCCCGCGTCACAAAACCGTTACACTCACCTCCACGCCCTCTTCACAATCTAGATCTAAATCCTGGGATTGATCCCGGTCTCCTGAGGGGTTTAAGGATCTCTCCAGACTTTGGTCTCTCTAGCTTTGCTCCCTGAGATCGTGATCAGATTCGGATCCCTCAGAGGTCTCTGATGTGTTGAACAGGGGAGCCAGCTTCCCATAGAGCTGTTGATAGATCTCAACATGGTGACGATATGTTGCTGTGTTGCGAAGTTCGGGGTAATGTTGCGACTTGATCTGAATGATTGCGTCATCCGTAACGTTTCGGGATCCGATCCCTAGAGCTTGCTGTCCCAGAAGACAGGCTCCCCAGGCACTAGCCTCGGTGATCTGAGGCACCTCCACCGGCACCCCAAACAGATCCGCCAACATCTGACACCAGGTCGGGGACTGGGCAAACCCACCGGAGGCGCGCAACTGTTGCGGGGATCCCCCCAGAGGCTGCAAAGCCAGACTGATGGTGTAGAGACTGTAGAGGATCCCTTCCAGCACCGCTCGGATCAGATGAGCCCGTTGATGGTGTAATCCCAAACCATAGAACACGCCTCGGGCCTGAGGATTCCAGTAGGGGGCTCTCTCCCCCGCCCAGAAGGGTAGACAGATCAGCCCTTCCGACCCAGCCGGAACTGTAGCGGCCTGTTGGATCATCACCTCAAACGGATCACGGCCCTCGCAGCGAGCCTGTTCCACATCCCCATGGGCCAACTGATCTCGAAACCACTGCAACACCCTTCCCCCATTGGAGGCGCCGCCGATCCCCCAGAGTTCAGGAGTCAGGGCATAACAGAAGGTGCGACCCTGAGGATCGGTAACGGGCTGAGACCCCAACTGTCGCACAGCCCCACTGGTGCCAATGGTGATTGCCCATTGCTCCCCCACTGCCCCCACCCCAAGATTGGCCAACACCCCATCACTGGCCCCGATCACCACAGGGGTTTGAGGATCCAGACCCAGCCACTCCGCCCCCTTGGAGGTCATGCCGGTGAGGATCCTAGTTGCGGGGACCAATTCGCTCAGGTGATCTATGCTGATCCCGGCCCAAGCCAGAGCCTGATCGTCCCAGGTCAGCTGATGGAGGTTGAATAACCCAGTGGCGGAGGCAGTGGCGTGATCCACTACGTAGCGATCGAATAGCCGATGCAGGATGAATTCCTTGATCGAGATCGCTTTGGCCATTCGTTGAAATAACTGGGGTCTCTGTTCTCGGAGCCAGATCAGTTTGGTCAGGGGGGACATGGGATGGATCGGGGTACCGGTGCGGTGATAGAGATCCAATCCGGCTTGCGCTTGTAACCGTTGGGCCTGAGGTTGGCTGCGATTATCGGCCCAGATCAGACAAGGGGTAAGGGGTTGATCCTCGGCATCCATGGCGATCAGGGTGTGCATGGCGCTGCTGAAGCTGAGACCTGTGATCTGACTGGGGGAGATCTGAGCCTGAGCAATCGCCTCTCGAACTGCCTGCACCATAGCAGTCAAGATCTGACTGGGATCCTGTTCTGCCCAACCCGGCTGGGGTACAGTCAGGGGATATCCTACATTGGCCTGACCTCGGATCTGTAGATCCGGGGAGCAGACGATCACTTTAGTACTGGTGGTGCCGATGTCGATGCCGATCATGGGAAAAGGGAACTATCTGATCTATATCTTGGCATTCCCCAGATTTTGATGGTTCCATCGATACTATGACTGGCGATAAACTCTCGATCAAAGCTCATGGTGATCGCATCAATGGGGGCAGAATGACCGGACAGGGTGGATAGTGCCCTACCCTCCGCCAGATCCCAGATGATGATCTGATGATCCACGGTGGCATACAGGAGGACCCGAGCATCTGAACTGATCATGCAGGGGGTTAACTCGGGATAGGAGAATAGGATCCGATCGCTGATCAATTCCCAGACCATGCTCTGACCTGCCCGGATACCACAGATAACGAGCTCTCCTGTGGGTCTGATCCCCACTCCTGTCAGGGTCAACGAGGTGAAGGTATTGTGGTTGAGGATCTGGTGATTGCTGTGTCCTGTGGGATCTAAACGGGGGATATTGATCAGGGGGAAGGTATCTGTGGTGTGCAGGATCTCGCCAGAATCGATGTGGAAGATTTTGATCAGGCTTTGATGAGAGGCGTTCACCCGCTGGATACAATGGACCACCAGGCTCTCTCCGTCTGGAGTAAACAAAAGTGGCGGACGGCTCCAGATCCATGACCACTCTGGCCGTTTGGATTGACGCAGTGATGCCGACTGATAGTCCAACTCCAACCGACGAAGATGTTCTGATCTGAGTTTGAGCCCTCGCAAATTGGCCCAGAGGGAAATCTCATTGGTCAGGTAATTTCTGATCTCTATCACCTCTTCCCCCCGATAACTGACAGCCTGTCCGACAGCAAATAAAGGGTGATCTGTAGGGCAAAGGGAGAACGCAAATGGTGAAGGAATGGCGGAATCTTTCACCATCTGTTGGGATCTATCCAAATATCTCAAGACATCCCGATCTAACAAACCAAATCCCCCTTGAAAGGAGGTAGCGATCTCTTTGCCCCTTCTGCCCAAGCCAAACTCATGGGAAAACATCAGAGTGCTTGCCACCCACTCCCCTGTATGGAGATCCCAAGTTTGAATAAAGGCCTGATCGTTATCCAGATCCCGGTAGCAGACCAGCCTGTCGTTGAAATCAGCGATCTCGAAGCCGATCAAGTAGGTGTACCTTGCCTGCTTTATCTCCGACAGGCTCCGATCGGTGAGCGTATGCAAACAATGCAGATCCCGGAAGGGAAGATAATGCCATAGAGTTCGACGAAAGATCGATTGATCCCCCTCCAAGAGCAGGGCAAAGGCCGACTGGCGTACCTTTCTGGAGGAGCTGTCCAGGGCCTCCGCGATCACCTCAAACCCAGAGTTGCCGAACTGAGTCAGATCTAGCAGGATATCGATCTTCTCCTCCGCAGATCCCGCATGGAATTGATAAAGCAAGTGATCTAGGTGGGGCTGTTGTGTCTCAGAGTTCATGGCTTAGGAGGTGTGGTTTGAGGAAACGGAGCGAGCCTGACGCTGGCTCTCCCACACCGTCAGGCTTAAGGCCCATAACACCAGGATCGCCCCCAGGATCTCCTGCCAGTGCATCGGCTCCTGAAAGATCCACCAGCCGATCATCAAAGAGGTGAGCAGTTCTGAGGATCCCCCGATGGCGGTTGCTGCCGCCCCCACCAGAGGAGCCCCCGCGCTGATCATCAGCTGTGGGATGACAGAGTTGACTGTGGCTAGGCCCAGAACCCCCAGCCATCCCTGGGTCGTACTCGGCCAGAGAGATCCGGAGGTCGTGAAGAGCGCAAAGGGGATCAACACCAACAGTTGACCGCTGTTCACGGTGGCGATACGGGTCAGTAGGGGCAGTCGGGGCAGATGATGCACCAAGGCCAGGATCAGGAGGGAGAGGGAGATGGGGGCCAGAAAACAGAGCAGCACCGCCTGCAACTGAGCGGGGGAGAACTCTTGCCAGGAGGTGATCAACAGACAGGAGACGAGGATCAAGGCCGCACAGATCCCAGAGATCAGAGTCAACCGTTCCCCATAGAACAACACCCCAAACAGCAGGGTGAACAGGGGATAGGTGAAGAAGATCAAGACGGCGATCGCCACAGGCAAGGTGATCAGGGCCTTGAAGTAACCGATGATCCCGAAGCCCATGCAGATGCCTAAACCTAGAGCCATCCAGGCCGATCGAGGGTGCTTTCGGGCCGGGGCCAGATAGGGGAGCAACAGTAGACCTGAGGGGCCAAACCGATACACTAAGGTAAGTCCAGAGGACAATCCCTCCTGATCGGCCCACCGGGCCAGCAGCGGGTTCAGGCCAAACCCCACGGCACTGCAGATCACCAGGATCAGGCCCCATTGGACGGAGGTCAAAGGCAATCGGGGACGGGTCTGATCCATTTTCAAGTCCGCTCCAAGTCTGGGATCCAGCCGTTGATCGTATCCTGAGGGGACCCTGATGCTGCAATCTGTAAAGAACCATCACCGGATCTCTCTCCTGGGACAGAGGTCGGGAGCCAGCTGCTAGAATCAGGTCTCTTGATGATCTTGGAAGCAACCTGTGGAGTTCCTACGCCCCGCCCTGCTGCGATTTGAGCCCTATGATGCGGTGCTCCCTCAGACAGCAGACAAACTGGATGCCAATGAGTTCCCTCGGGATCTGCCGGAGTGGTTTAAGAAGAAACTCTCTTTGGTCTGGGAGAAAGGGATCGCCAGCCATCGCTATCCAGATGCCACCCACGGCAGCCTCAAGCAGGCCATCGCCAAGTATGCCGGTGTGGCAGCGGATCAGATCAGTATGGGCAATGGCTCCGATGAGTTGATCCGATCTTTGTTGCTGGTGAGTTGTCTGGAAGGGCGCGGCGGGGTGTTGGTGCCAGAGCCCACTTTCTCCATGTACGCGGTCACTGCGGAGACCCTCGGGATCCCGGTGGTGCGGGTGCCGCGTGATCCCGTATCTCTGGGCTTGGATCTATCCGCGTGTCAACAGGCTTTACAGGAAAACCGGATCCGGGTGGTCTGTTTGGTTTCTCCTAATTCGCCAACGGGCAATGGTGTGACGGAGGCTGAGTGGCAATGGGCTCGATCTCTACCCGCTGATGTGTTGGTGATCGTGGATGAGGCGTATTACGAATTCAGTCGGCAGACGGTGGCGGCTGAGGTGATCGATCGACCTAATTGGGTGGTGCTGCGCACCTTCTCGAAGGGGTTTCGGCTGGCGGCCCATCGGGTGGGGTATGCCATCGCTCATCCTCAGGTGGCACGGGTGTTAGAGGCGATCCGGTTGCCCTATAACCTGCCCATGTTCTCCCAGTGGGCGGTGCAATTGGCCCTAGATTTCGCTGAGGATCTGTTGGTGGAGGTGCCTGCGATCCTGCAGGAGCGGGATCGGTTGTTTGAGGCTCTGGCTCAGATCCCAGAGGTCCAGATCTGGCCCAGTCAGGCGAACTTTCTCTACTTGCGGGTCAAGGGCTGGGATCTAAAGCGGCTGCAACAGGAGTGGTTGAATCAGGGCACCTGTGCTCGTTATACAGGGGGGGGACTACGGCTAACGGTGGGCACTTCCGAAGAGAACCAAAGATCGCTGTGGAATCTTCAGCAGGCTCTACACTTGACTCAACAGCCCTTACCCCTGGCTTGACACCATGATCCCCCTACAACCCCTAGTGCTTGGCCTGACTACGACCTATCAGATCGTGGCCAGTTGGGCAGAGGATCGATCCGCTCCACCGGGGCAGTTTGTTGATGTGGGGGGACACCAACTCACGGATGGTCTTTATGAGTCGGGGATGTTGCACATGCCGCTACAGTTGCAGGCTTTGAAGTTTTTCTTCATGTCCGGCTTTTTGAGGAACAAAAGAAGCCAGATCAGCACCTGATCCAGCTACTCGATGAGCAACGGTTGTCCGATCGAAAGCCATTTCCGTCTGCGATATGGGAAATAGCCGGTTGAGCTACAAAGGTCTTGGCGATCAAAAGCTGATCAAGGGAATGAGAGTCGATCGCTCCCCAAACTAGATCTTCCAGAGCTGCATAGGGTGATCCTGAAGGTTCTCCTCGCTCCGTAAGCATCGATAGACGTAGATCCTGAGGCTGAATCCGGACGAGATCCTGGACTGGGAAGTTACGGACAAACTGCCCCTCCGCGATCACCGTCACGATCTGATCATCTACCCAATTTTGGATCACCAAGATCGAGTCACCCGCGATCTCCTCCAAGCGGGGATCCTGCCCCACATACTGGCAACGGTCGCCGATCTGTAAAGGGTGTGGATCCTCTGATTGAGACTCGGGTTCTGCTTTAGGATCCAAGCCCAAGGCATAACGAATTAACTCCACCCCACGCTCGATCTGATCGGACCCCTCCTGCAGATCTGCACCGTAATCTGAGGGCTGGATCTGCTCTAAACCGGACTCAATCAACTCCACCGCCAACTGGATCAGCCTGGAATTACCAACAATGGGCTTGTGATCCTTACCCGCGATCTGGGCCAGACGCTCCGCCAAGCTGATCGGGATCCGGGCCATGCGAGTCGGTTCACCATACTTGCTACTGCCTGCTGGTCGGCCTGCTCCGGGTCGCCTTCCCCCTCGTGGCATGGATCCTCCTCGATCGCTCCCCCTCAATTATGCCCTCTCTATCGAGATCTCGAAAGCTAACCACTGATTACCGTCAACAGAAATCAAAATCTCTGATCCTAAACATGATCCTCCCTTTTCCGTTAGCAGAAATCAAAGACTAGGCAACCGATCTCTTTTTGCTTGCCTAACTCAAAGATAGGATCACAATATCAGCCACAAACCACAAACAAAGAGGTTTCTCCATGAGCCAAGTGTTTATCCCCTCAGTTACGGAACGCACCGATCGAGGTGAGCGAGTCTACGATATCTATTCTCGGTTACTCCTACAACGGATCGTCTTTCTCGGCAGCTCAGTCACGGACGAATTGGCTAACGCCATTGTGGCCCAGCTGTTATTTCTGGAGGCCGATGATCCTGAGAAGGACATTCATTTCTACATCAACAGTCCCGGTGGATCGATCACAGCTGGGATGGCCATCTTCGATACCATGCATCATATTCAACCGGATGTCTGTACCGTCTGTTTAGGCATGGCGGCCTCTATGGGAGCTTTTCTGCTCTCCTCCGGCGCGAAGGGGAAACGGATGTCTTTGCCCCATGCCCGGATCATGATTCATCAACCCTCTGGAGGAGGACAGGGACCCGCCAGTGATCTGGAGGTGATCGCCAGGGAGCTGCAATACACCAAACAAATGATCAATCGGATCCTGTCGGAGAACACCGGTCAACCTCAGGAGAAGATCGAGCGGGATGCGGATCGGGATTTCTTTATGACTCCCCAAGAGTCCGTGGCCTACGGTCTGATCGATCAGGTGATCCAGAGGATCCAGAGACGATCTCTCCAGATCCCGCAGGCCATTTCCTAGAACCCCACCTATAGGAACAGCCCCCGATCCTCACAGATCAGGGGCCATCGCTTGCCAGTCATGATGGGGTTAGGGGGCCAGAGCGTTGCCCCGCAGTAGACTACCGATCGTTTTAGCGGTGATCTTGAACTGCACCCAGGGATTCATGGGCACCACGGTCTTGTAGAGATAGCTATCAAAGGTCATGCGTTGCACATCCCGGTCGGAGCACATCTCCACAAACGCCTCCCGAGTGGCATCGGAGCGGTAGAACACCCGTTGCAGGATATCCAACACCGTGTAGGTCATGCCATATTGCCGATCCCACCGCTTGATGTATTGTTTCAGATCTGCCTCGGTGGGGATCCGTTGGCCTGCCTTGGAGGTCTCGACGATGGTCTCCCCACACATGCGACCGGACTTGGCGGCGAAATAGATCCCCTCTCCAGAGGACTTGGTGACATAGCCTGCGGCATCCCCCACCAGGGCCGCCCGACCCACCACACGCCGGGGCCGAGGATGTTCCGGGATCGGATGAGCCTCCACTTTGATCACCTGTCCACCCCGAATGCGTGCCGCTGCCCGAGAGCGAATGCCCGCCTGCAGCTGGTGGATCCGGGATTGGTTTACCCGCATGGTACCGGTGCCCACCGCCACATGATCGGACTTGGGAAACACCCAGGCATAGAAATCTGGGGAGACATCATCCCCCACATACATCTCCGCCCGATCCTCGTAGTAGGCCATCTTGTCATCCGGGATCCGTACCCGCTCCTGGAAAGCCAGGGCATAGTTGTAATCCCCTGCATCAATGGCCTCCGCCACCTTGGAGTGGGCCCCATCGGCCCCGACGATCAGATCCGCCTCCAGGGTCGCAGGCTTGCCGCTACCCTGCTCATCCCGATCGGTGTAGTCAATGTAGTCGATCACATAGGTGTCGTTCTGGGTCTGAGGCAACCGGATCCCCAGCACCTTGCCATTGATCAGCTTGGCCCCTAACTGGCTGGCCCGCTTGCGGAGAAACCCATCCAGGATCTCCCGCCGACACATCCCGATGTACTCGCCCTCTTTCTCCAGGTGAATATCCACCTCATAGTCCGAGGGGGAGATCATCTTCATCTGGCGCACCTTGCGGTCAATGATCTCCGGGGGCAGATCAAACTCCGACACCATACAGAGCGGAATGGCTCCCCCACAGGGCTTGGCATTGTCTAGCTTGCGCTCGATCAAATAGGTCTCGATACCTGCCTGAGCCAAAACCTCCGCCGTTGAGGATCCCGCAGGACCACCGCCGATCACAGCTACTCTCAGAGTCAACGTTCTCTCTCCTTTCGCAAACCGTACCCTCTACCCAATCCGCCCGAGTCAGATCCCCTCCCAGATCGCCAGGATGCCGTTGATCCGGGGTCTGGAGGATGATTCACCCCAAGCTGCAGGCATCGTATCACAGCCTTTTTTCGACCTTTACCTTATGTGACGAAGTGTAAGCAGCGAGTTCATCCTCTAGGATAGGAATGTTGATCCAGGTTGCGCCCCATGGTCGTTACCCCCTCTCCTGCCGATCTGGCCCTGGCTTTTCTCCAACAGGATCCCGACCAGCGGGGCTGGATCCCCAGATCCGGACGCAATTGCAACTCCGAGAGGGTATCTTTACGTAAGTAGATCTTAAGACCCTACAGATACGGATATATAGGGATACAGGGTTGAGCGGGACTCCGGGGAGAAAGCAGGTTTGGTATATTATCTAACAAGATGAGGCACAGTCTGCCCTCGAAACCGAGGCGAGGTGGTCTGCATGGAGGCGACTGAGTGGATGTTGAGTCCCAGTGAGTCTGACTTTTGGGCTCTCTTCGACCAGGCAGCGATCGGGATCAAGATCGTGGCTCTGGAGGGGCGGTTGATCGATAGCAATCCCGCTTTCCAGGAGATGATCGGTTGGAGTGGTGGCGATCTACAGCGCTATGCTCTGGTGGATCTGGTGATGCCGGAGGATGTTGGGGTTTTGCTGCAGCAGCAGGTCAGGTTGGCAGCGGGGGAACAGGATAGCTACCGGGTCCAGCAGCGCTATCTGCACCGGCAGGGGTGGAATTTTTGGGGGCGGCTTACCATGTCCCTGGTGCGAGATCTGCAAGGGGAGCCCCTGTTCTGTTTTGGCATGGTGGAGGATATCACCGATTATTACCGAGCCTTGGAGTCTACCCGCTCCTCCCAGGAGATGCTGCGGCGGGTGATCAATAACATCCCTATGGCCGTCTACTGGAAGGATCGTGAGCTGCGTTATTTGGGGGCCAATCGGATCGCAGCTGAGGATGCAGGGGTGCAAGGTCCGGAGCAGTTGATCGGCAAGACAGATCAGCAGTTAGGCTGGCCTCTGGATCAAACCCAGGAGTTTCAACAGTTGGATCGGGAGGTGATGGAGGGGCAGGAGCTGATCCTGCGGGAACGGGTGCCCCTGTGTCGGGCTAATGGGGAGGTGTTCTGGATCGATGCCAATAAGGTGCCCCTGCAGAATCAACAGGGGGAGGTGGTGGGGGTGTTGGGGGTTTACCAGGACATCAGCGAGCAGGTGTTGACCGAGATCGCTCTGCATCAGACGGAGGCCAAGTATCGCGCCCTGTTTGAGAACGCCGTGGAGGGTATCTATCAATATCAGATCGGGGAGGGGTTCATCACAGCCAACCCAATGATGGCTCAGATCCTAGGCTATGGAAATGCGGCGGAGCTGATGGCTACTTTGGTGGATCTGGATCAGCTGTATGTGGAGCCGGGACGCTGGCAGCAGTTACAGGAGTTGTTATATCAGGGGATCGCCATCGATTTTCAGTCCCAGGTGCAGTGTCGGGATGGCCAGATCATCTGGATCTCGGAACGGGCGCGGCCTAGCTTCGATGAGACAGGACAGCTATGGGGCTATGAGGGCACGATCGAGGACATCACCCTGCGGAAACAGGTGGAGGCGGAGCTACAGCGGCGGGATGTGTTGCTCCAGGGGGTGGCGGATGCGTCTCAGACCCTATTAAGCTATGGCGATTGGCAGGATGCGGTGGATCAGACCCTGGCGTTATTGGGTCAGGCAACGCAGGTGGATCGGGTCAGTTTATTGGTGAATCATCCTCATCCCGAGGGTCAGGGCTGGGTGATCCATCAGGAGTCCACCTGGGACCACCCCCAGATTCGCGACCTGGAGATCCCGCCCCTGGAGAAGCTCAGCTATCAACCGGATCTGGAACGCTGGTACAGAATGCTCTCGTCAGGTCAATCGATCACTGGCTCCCTGGAGCATTTCGCAGGACCGGAGCGGTGGGTGCTACAGCGCTGGGGGGTCAGATCGATCTTAATGGTGCCGATCTTTGTCTCGGGTCGGTTTTGGGGCATGTTGAGCTTTGCGGATTGTTCCCTCCCTCGGCAGTGGTCAGTGGCGGAGCGATCGATCTTGGGGGCGATGGCGGGTAGCTTTGGCTCAGCCCTGGAGCGACAACGGGATCAAGCCCGCATCCTGCATCAGGCCTTGCACGATCCCCTCACGGATCTGCCCAATCGTTTGTTATTTGACGATCAGTTACAGCACTCTCTGGCACAGGCCCGTCAAACTGGCAACCGGCTGGCGGTCCTATTTCTGGATCTGGATCGATTCAAGACCATCAACGATAGCCTGGGCCATGGGGTGGGGGATCAGCTGCTGCAGACGGTGGCCTTTCGACTGTCACGGGTGATCCCAGAGGGTTGTACGTTGGCCCGTTGGGGGGGAGATGAGTTCACCCTACTCCTGACTCAGATCCAATCCCGACAACAGGTGGAGCAGATCATCGCCCAGCTCTACAACATGTTGAAGCCGGTGATCTTCGTTCATGATCATGAGCTACATGTCTCCGCCAGTATCGGCGCCGCTCTCTATCCAGACGATGGGGAGACGGCCTCTCTCTTGATCCAACATGCGGATACGGCCCTCTATGTGGCCAAGGGACGGGGACGGGATGGCTTCGCCTTTTATGACTCCAGCCTCAGAACTACGGATCCCCAACGGCTGGCTCTGGAGAATCGGTTACGGCGGGTGTTGGATCTGCAGGAGCTGGTGTTGCATTACCAACCCCTGATTGATCTGAAGACGGGTCAGATCGTCAGTATGGAGGCCCTAGTGCGCTGGCACCATCCGCAGCTGGGATTGATCCCGCCGGGACAGTTTATCCCCTTGGCGGAGGAGACGGGCATGGTGGTGGCCTTGGGGGAGTGGGTGTTGCAGACGGCCTGTGAGCAGGTGCAGATCTGGCAGCAGATGGGCCTCAACTCAACGGTGGCGGTGAATCTGTCGGCGCGTCAGTTTCAAGATCACCACTTTCAAGGGCGAGTGCAACAGATCCTCCAGCAAACGGAGATGGATCCGCAGCGGTTGGATCTGGAGATCACGGAGAGTCTGGCCATGCAGGATGTGGAGCTGACCATTGCCTTGTTGGAGCAGTTTCGCGAGATGGGCATACGCATCTCCATCGATGACTTCGGTACGGGCTATTGCTCCTTGAGCTATCTGAAGCGGTTGCCTTTAGATAACCTAAAGATCGATCAGTCGTTTATCCGTCCACTGGAAGAAAGCGACCGGGATCGAGCCATCGTCCAAACCATAATCCAGTTGGGTAAGAGCCTCTCTTTAACGGTGGTGGCGGAGGGAGTGGAGACCATTCACCAGGTGGAGATCTTACAGGAGTTGGAGTGTGATGAGATCCAGGGGTTTCTGTTCAGTCGCCCTCTGCCAGCGGAGGCTGCTACGGGTCTACTGATCCATAATCAGCGGTTAACGGATGAGGATCGGGGCCGGATCGCTTCGTTGCCTGAATAGGGATCGGCTCAGGTAAACATGCTGCTGACGGATTCACTATGATGGATCCGGTAGATGGCCTCCCCCAACAGTTGGGCCACTGATAACACCTGCAATTGTTGAAACTGTTTCTCCTGGGGGATCGGAACGGTATTGGTGACGATCACCTGAGCCAAGCTGCCATCCCGTAACTTCTCCACTGCCGGATCCGTAAACACTGCATGGGTGGCACAGACGATCACCTCCTGAACCCCAGCGGAGTGGAGGATGTGAGCCGCCTCATGACAGGTATCCCCGGTATCGATCATGTCATCCACCAAAATGGCCCTCAGCCCCTTGACCTCCCCGATCACCTGTTGACGGGCTGGTCCTCCCTCACCCCGCCGGTCGATGATCGCTAGGGGAGCATTCTTGAGTCGGCGGGCGAAGGAACGGGCACGGGGCACTCCCCCCACATCCGGGGACACCACCACCCAATTCTCGTCCTCGATCGTGCTGAGTAAATACTCCGCGATCACCTCCTCCGCCAATAGATGATCACAGGGCACATCAAAAAAGGCCTGGATCTGACCTTGGTGTAGATCTAAAGTCACGACTCGATCCACTCCCGAGCGAGTCAGCAGATTGGCCATCAGCTTGGCAATGATCGCCTCCCGTCCTGTCAACTTGCGATCGGAGCGACCATAACCATAGTAGGGGACGACAGCTGTGATCTGGCGGGCTGAGGCTCGTCGACAGGCATCCGCTAACAACAACAGCTCCATCACGTGATCGTTAACAGGATAACAGGTGGGTTGTACGATGTAGGTATCACAGCCCCGCACGGACTCCTGGATCCGCACATAGGACTCCCCATCCGCGAACTGTTTGCGCACCATCGGTGAAGGGGGCACCCCGATATACTGACCGATCTCCTGGGTCAGTTGCGGATGAGCTGATCCACTCAGCAACCGTAAGGGCTCCGGGCCAGGCCAGGGATCGGGCAGATCCCGCCGGGATTCGTAATTGATCTGGGGCTGGTACTGGATCGTCATCTGCCACCCTCCTGGATCCATGATGCTGTAGTCAAGAACGAACCGGGTTAAGTCGAGGTTAGCCTGGGTTCACTCTTAGGAGTGATTCGCATCCTCAGCCTATGGTAACCGTAACGGAAACGAACAGAGCCATGACCTCATCGGCCCCGACTCTCTTCCCGATTCAGGGGATCTGTATCCCTTGTCATGCTGGGGATCTGTGGAGAACCCGCATCTGTGTAGCCAGCATTCGCTACTGGTATCCCGATCGGCCCATTTATCTCCTGAAGGATCTGGCCAACGGACCTTGTGACACCGCTGAGATCGAGGCTCTTTGGCAGGTTCAGATCTATCCACTGCCGCGACAACGGTATGCTACTGGGCTGGCTAAAGTGGAACTGCTATTCACAGCGACACCAGGTCAACGCTATTTGATCCTGGACTCCGACACTGTCTTCATCGGTCCTGTGATCGATGCCTTGGAACGGATCGAGGGGGATTTCATCTGTTCTCCGACCTTCGATCAAGGGGCGGAATCCGTTTATGTCAATCACCACTACTTTGACCACATACAACTGCAGGCCTTCGATCCTAACTATGAATCCCCAGGCTATGTCTTCAATACAGGTCAGTTCGTCGCCACTACAGGTTTATTACATCGATCGGACTTTGAGCCCCTGGTGGACTGGCAAGGAACCCTGCCCCGACTCCGGCAGGAGCAGATCTTTCGCTGTTGGGATCAAGGGATCCTCAATTACGTTCTGACGGAGAGGGCTCGGCAAGATCGGATTAAACTGGTCCTCCATCCCTTTCACTTTTGGAACGGCTCAGAAGCTTGCCAACGCGTCGATCTGGACCGAGTCAAGGCCCGTGTCGGGTATCCCTTAGTCATCCACTGGTCCGGTCATAAACCCCCATTGCCCCGGCAGTCTGTACGAGGAGATATCCTTCAGTTCTATGAAGATCACTACTATGGCCAGATCCCTTGTGGGGAAAGCAAGCGCTGGTATCGCCTGCTTCGACGTGTGCTCCGCGCTGCACCCCAGGAGACTTTTCTCCATCTCCGCTCCCAGACTCCAGAGGCCCTCAAAAGGATCGTGCGCTCTATGATTCGCCGTCCCGAGGTCACCGATCTAGAAGGATCTCAATGAAAACAACACCCCTTTTCGATCGCTAACATGAAATCCTTCGATCGAGAAGATAAGCCACAACAAACCAGGATAAGCTGATGATCTATAAAGGGATCTACGAATACATCACCCATGTCAATACGACCGAATCTCTTCATGCTTGGGAAGGGGAACACACAGTGTTATTCCTGCCGCATCGGATCTTGGACCCTCTAGTTGCCCCGATCCTACACTACACGGATCAGTGTATCCAACTCTATCGTTACCTCTCCGGACATTCCTGGCCCACAGGCTGGCATGATCAGTTTCCAGGTAAAGCTGCTCTGGCGGTTGTTCAACACACTTGCGGCGCGGGTTGTGGCTCCCAAGGAAAGGCGGAGATCCTTTGGTCAGAACATGTGGATGCCGTTAGACGGATCGGATCCCTCACCGATCCCTTGACCTGGATGGTGGGCTTCTACGAGTTTGGTCGCCAGGCATCCAGCTGGGAACATCCTACATTTCCCTTCTTTCGAGCCCTAGATCACACCCCACATCATGATCTGATCGCCTCAGCCTTTCCAGAATATATCTCGGGCCAGGCTGCTGTGATGGCGGGACGATCTTTAGAAGAGCAGCGACAGACCCACTACCAAAAGGGCTATCACCGAGTTCCGGGTCCACTGGAGTATCGAGCCCGCTTTCTGGCCTCCGACTGGACCTTTCAACAGACTCTGGAAGTGGATCATCCCTATTTCTTTCGCAACTGGCCTCTCACTTCCCTGCTGACCCATCTGGATCTGCAATTCGGCAAACGTTTTATGGAGGATCTGTTTGCCTATTTGGATATGAAGGGGCGAGATCACCAGGTGAGTTGCGCCGCCGAGATCGTCCAGAATCTCAGGGAGGCGGCTCAGCAGATCGAGGGTGCATTGGCTGTAGATTATCTCAGCCAGGCATGGCGACTGATACCCTAACCCTACTGCCAACAAACAGCTGAAGCCCCTGAAAGCTGACGCAACAGATATAAAATCAGACCACAGAGGCAAGAACGATACTGGGATCTGTCTCATAAGAGTTCTACACCAGAGATAAGTAGATCGGCAAAATTGCTTTGACACGCACTATATAGACTGTATAAATGTTTTTGCTGATCTACTTGCTGAGGTTGCTTATTTCCACATTGAATCATTGATAACGAGTAACTCAAGACAATCACCAGACAGAAGCAACATAAATATTTGTAAATATGCCCAGAAAATGCTTTGTATTTGCCGGTAGAACTTGCTATCATAGAGATGACGGATTATGAGTGGGTAAATAATGGCATCAGAGTCTGAAATCATATCCAAGCAAGAGTTTATTGGCGAAAGTCTTGTTACCATATTAATCTTACCAAAAACGCTCAATGCCGCTAATGCAGCAGAGGTAAGGTCTTGTCTTTCACAGATTATTGACAGTTTAAACACTCATCTGATCGTAGACTTGAGCTCGGTCGACTTCATTGATAGCATGGGGCTAAGTGTGTTGGTTTCCATCCTTAGAGCTTGCCGTTCTCAAGAAAAGATTCTCAAGCTTTGCGGCTTAACAAAACAAGTAAAAATGCTTTTCTCTATCACTGGAATGGATACAGTCTTTCAGATCTGCAGCTCGTTAGATCAAGCAAAAAACGAATTCTAGAATGCTTGCATTTGTTCTCTTCTGGAGATTGTCATGAAAGCAATGATCTTGGCTGCTGGAAAAGGTACTCGAGTTCGTCCAATTACACATTTAATGCCAAAGCCAATGATCCCAATTCTCCAGAAACCAGTTATGGAGTTTCTTGTAGAATTGCTTCGTCAACATGGTGTTGACCGGATCATGATTAACACCAGCCATTTGGCTGATCAGATCGAAAGCTATTTTCGTGATGGACATCAATGGGGGGTCAAGATAGGGTTTTCTTTTGAAGGGTCCTTTGTTAATGGTCAACCCGTTGGACAAGCTTTAGGATCAGCAGGAGGTTTAAGGAAAATACAAGACTTCTCAGGATTCTTTGATGAAACTTTCGTTGTCTTGTGTGGAGATGCACTAATTGATCTAGATATTACAGAAGTTGTTAAGTTTCATAAGTCGAAACACTCAGTGGCTACAATTGTGTTAAGACAAGTCCCGTGGGAAGAAGTACCGAGCTATGGTGTTGTTGTAACAGATAACAATGGCTTGATCACAGCTTTCCAAGAGAAGCCCAATCGATCAGAAGCCTTAAGTAACACGATTAATACAGGGATTTATGTCTTCGAGCCCGATATATTTGACTTCATCCCCTCTGAACGTGAATACGATATAGGTAAGGACTTGTTTCCAGATCTAGTCAAAGCAGGGGCTCCATTTTATGGCATTACCTCCGATTTTCAGTGGGTAGACATTGGTAAGACGCCAGATCTTTGGTTGGCAATTCAGAAAGTGTTAAGTGATGGAATCCGAGGATTTCAGATGCCTGGAGAAGAGATTGCGCCAGGTGTATGGACAGGGTTAAACGTGAAAATGAATCTGGATGATATAGAAATTGTGCCTCCGGTCTATATTGGATCAAGCACTGAGATCTCCCCAGGGGCAACAATTGTCGGTCCAACTTCCATTGGTTCAGGTTGTTTCCTAAGTTCTGGGTGCGTGGTTGAACAAAGTGTCATTTTCGACTATACCCACCTATCCTCTCAAGCGAGGGTACGAAAGGGTATGGTTTGTGGACCTTATTGGATCACTGCAGAAGATGGAGATAGTATCGATACGGAATCTGCACAATTAAGCTGGTTGATTGGTGATTCACGCTCGACTGTAAGGGAATTAGAACCTGAGGAAGATTTGATTATTCAAGAGATGCGGCAAAATAGTTTAGAATGATTGACTCATTATTGATGGATGATGATCTAAACCATATGCTCTGTCCTAAGCGATGCTGAGTTCTACGGTTCACTGATCACTTGTCCAGTTAATGGTCTACTAGATCTGCAGATTTAAAAGTTCCACCCAAGATGTAGTCTCCAGTGAGTATTGCTGTATGTACTTGTATCTTCTTCCAAAACATCAGAAATTCTAACCAGGACTTCTCCATTGAGTTGATCCGATTGTTGCCAACGACATTGACCTTCTACCGTTCTTGCATCACTCCACGAGCTATCCAATCTTTGCGCCCCCAGCTGAGCCACTAATCCACAACTCAGATCTGGTGAAATGCTTGAGTTGAATCCTAATTCGCCCAAGACGACCAAGAAGTCAGATGGACTGAAATATCCCGAATCAGGATCATTGTCATAAGTCCAAGAGAATACATTCCCGGCGAGATTAAATTCTCCCATGCTTTGGTTTAGTCTTGCAAAGGATTGATGTTCTGAGTTTTCGTCTGAATATAGTCCCCATCTATATGAAACAAAAGTACTTAGATCTTCTGAGATAGGCCAGAAGAAGTTTGGACCGCCTCTGCAATAATTCACTCGATTGGTTAATGTAGTAGCATTAAAACGATAGGCTCTACATTCAAACTCTGTGTCCAGACTGTAATTAACATCACTGATAGAAACTGGCGCCGCTACCCTAAAGAAGGGCGTACTATATCCTTTATCTGAAAAGTCGAAACCTGTCTCGACTGCTAATTCTGTGTTCCAAACATCTGGGAGAACCGTACCTAGATGAAGTGGGATCAGTTGGAATGAGTTGCCGTTCTCATAATCCAAGTAATACTCCAATCCTGTTCTGATATACCATGATCTTCCATCTGCTTCCTCAAAGAGGAGGGTTTGATTCCAACGATGTTTTACATCAAAGTTGCTTCTATCAGAAGTGATCAATTCTTCCATTGTTAACCATTTCCTGCCTGTCTCAGAGTATAAATCTGCTGCAGTAGAAGTTATGGGTTGCTCTTGGGGGGGTGTTGGTGTTGGTGTTGGTGTTGGTATGTTCAGCTCAGGGTTGAGCCACTTTGGCGCGGCTTCTGATAAATTATTTATGGATCTAGTAGAGGTTGACATCCAAGAGAAAATCAAAATACAGAGTGATATTTTTATCTGCTGCTTATCTGCTAAGACGCATCTCATCTAATGCACTCCGATGCTTCAGTCTCCGGTGCCTTCCAAATTGCAGCTTTGACTGCTGCGCTGAGCAGCGCTAAATTATATGTGGACCAAAACAGATTGACCCAATATCCTCCTACAGAAAGTATTCCATATCCCTTAACTAAACTAACCGATCCTGCTATCGCTGATAGCAAAGTTACAACAATAAAAGCAAGCTGCGTTTTTACAAGATTAAGATAGATCCCTGAGTTCCGTTGCTTAGGAGTAACTTCGAAGCGGATCTTTTGGCCTGTTAAGACACTCCAGACAGCCTGAATCTGAAGCGGGAAGAGAGCCACAGCAAACTGCTCTGAACGCCAGACTTCCTGCCAAGAGATCCCCCAGCTGCTTGCTACAAAGGTCAAACGATTCAGCAGTAGGAAAGGAATCAAACGAAGAACAAAATCGACACTATAGGCTTCAACGGGTGCAATACCGCTCCAGAAATAAACGATTGGACAAATTAGATAAATTACCACTGCAAATCCAAAGAAATAGCTGTACATTGTTTGGAAATACGCGAGGCGCTGCCAGAAGCTTAGGCCTGGCTTAGTGATAGGGTTATCTCTCAACAAGACCTGTATTGTCCCTTGAGCCCAACGAAGTCGCTGCTTTAATGTTGACTGAAGATCCTCTGGAGCTAGTCCTGTTGCTAGGATCTCGTGATGATAAACAGATTCCCATCCCTGAGAGTGTAAGTTTAACGCAGTTTGCATATCCTCAGTGATGCTAGTTGTACTTAACCCTACTTCGTACTCAAAATTCACCAAAGCAGTGTCTAGTCCCCTGGAACTGATGATCTGTGCTAATCTTTTCATTGCCACCTGCATGATTGCTTCACGCCGAAGAACAGCGTTAGTGCCTGTATAGAAGGCTGACTTTAGACCATCTTTGCCCTGTTGGATGGGGCCATAAAATAAACTGGCCCGATGTCCAAAAGGATCATCCTTAGGAACATTCCTAAAAAACTGAGGTGTTTGGACGAATGCGACATGATTGGCACACCATTGGTTGTCCCTCCGTTCGTAGAAATAGGGCAGAGTCCTCTTGAGGAACTGAGGTTGAGGGATGTGATCACAGTCTAGTGTCAGAATAAATTCACCAGCTGTATTACCATAAACTAGGGCATGGTTGATATTGCCTGCTTTGAAATGTAGGTTGTTTGGCCTCGTAATATAACCTACGTTTAGCTCAGCAGCCATGGCTTCAACTTCAGGTACTTTCCCATCATCAAGAATATAGATGTGGAATTTGTCCTGAGGATAATCTATGGCTAGAGCTCCCTTGACCGTGAGTTCAATCACCTCTCGACCTTCATTATAGTGTGTAATGAAGACATCAACTTGAGGCCATTCTGACAAAGGAGGCTCTAGGAAATCGAGAGATAAAGTGTCTCGGACCCTTGGCTTCTGAAGGCCTCCCATAAACATGACAGAGCCAAAATAGGAATAATATTCCACGAGAAGTAAGGGAATCGAGATCCAAAGAGCACTATAGTTAAGTGAGTGGACGGACCGCCAGGCAATATAATAGGCACCCCATACTCCGTTGACCAATGCCAGGGCTAGAAAGATCTTCCATCTTAGAGTCAAGGGTAGATCCCAGTGGCCTCTGTAAATTCCAGTACTTCGTGTCGTATTGCTATTGGCTTCTTCCTGCATCATTGCTTCAACCTCCTATCCACCAACCACGATCAACCCAGAGAGACGCAGGTTGGAAATCCTGGATCAGTGGTCCTCCCTGTCTATAGCAAAGTGAGGCTAACACCAAAAAGTTCCCTCTTGCGGTTCTTACTCCCACAGGTTCCCCGTTGTTGGTATAGTAACCTTCAACATATCCCAACAGCTCCGAAGATAAGTCCGTTACGCTGGCTTGGAGTTCCTGGGCATTGGAATCATCTGGGAATAATGCAGCCCAAGCGAATGCAGCTCCCGTACTTACCACTGACAGATCAGGATACTGTTCCCCATCAATGCCAACACTTATCCATGGCTTACCAGCCCAAGCCGCATTGTGAAGAACATATGGAGGCCGATCTAGACCAACAGTGGCAAGTCCATTCACAATAGGTTGAGTCTGTTGAGCGAGCCAGAGATCCTGTGCAACCTGTTGCCACTTCTGAGTAAATCCCAACTCCAATCCCATATACAACAGTGGGCTACTGACTAATATATCATCACACCCCACAGGTGATTGGTAGTCGTCAGTCAGGATGACTCTCTTCCATGAAACATCTTGAGCCTCTAAACCCCACAACCTCAGGCCAGCTGTATCGTAGGCGGCATAGAGACTACATTCAAGTATGGGACTAGTCCCCAGTTTGCCTGAGTACAATAACCCATCGTGGAACAGAGCATAGTAACGCCAATTTAGCAAGATTCGAGCGATAGCATCCTGAAACTCGGGATGACATTGATCGAGTTCTGCAAGTGCCACCATCACTCTCAAAATTCCACTCGCATCCCATTCTTCTGGTAGCTGTGGGTTCCCACCCAAGTCCACAGGAGCCCCATTGATTGTGCTGTAAGCAATATGAGGGAGACCTTCAACTAAAGGTAAGACCTGAAGGGTTCCCAAAAGATGACGAATGCGTTGATCAAACTCTACATTATCAATGAGTCCAAGGGTGTGCGCAATATTGATTGCTGCTATCGAATCTCCAATCCCCCAAATTGTTGTAGCTCCGAACCTTTCTCGGGAGGATACCAGACCTGTTGTTGGATCTGTGTTGACCCGAAAGTACTGCCAAGCCGCACGAGCATATCTTTGTTCCACAGCAGATAAGTTGCCCTTGGAACATAGAGAAGGTTGGGGTTCCCCAAGGGATGGAATAGCAGCAAAATCCAGGGGGCCTTGTGGAGAGGTCTGGATCACCTGACAAGGAACTACCCCAGGCCCTGGTCGCTCTGAAGGCAAAACTCCAATCAGTTCCCCCTCTTTTCTCCTGATAGCATTCGATCGAGGAGTCTCAATGTCTGTGGTTGGCGCGGAGGATGACTCAGTGCTCTCTATTGTTGGGGAAGATGGCTGCACCTCAGGTTGGGGATCCGGTTCTGGAGAGATTACCCCTTGATTACTCTGATCACTGGATGCGTTAAAGAAGCTAGAACCACAGGTCGTGGGAAATGGCTCCTGAGTGATCAGTGACTCTCCTCTCGCGATCGCAAGCAGGGCTTCTAAGACGATTGCGTTAGTGTTATTAGTTAGCACATCATTGGGTTCACCTGTTTCCTCAAACCTTCCAGCAAAGTATCCAGCCTCATTGAATAGCGAAAGCACAGCATCAAAGACGCGTTGACCATAGGCATCTGGATCGTCCTGGGGCTGCAAAGTTCTCAGAAGGACAGCAGCCTTTGTGCTCAAGGTGCGTCGTTCATCAAATCGTTCATTCTGTTCTGTAACCACGGCCCAAGGGACACCATCACCTACCACAGTACTGTAGAGAAAGGGAGTGTCCGGAAAAAGCCGAAATGTAATATGATCTTCGGTGACCGCTGTTAGGATGTCAGTTTCCTCCCAACGTCGCTTCTGGGCGGCATAGATTGTACAGTACTCATCCCACACTTCCGGTCTTCCTGCCACACCATGCTCAATGATCTCGAGGACTGGAGCCTCTGTAACTGTGTAGGCAATGGCGTTTAGGTCCTCAAAATGACGTGTGTCGTTTTTGATCTTGACTCCATAGATGTCAACTTCGGCAACCGGTGGATTTAGAGCTTGTGTAACGTCTCTCTCTAGAAGACTCCCGCTTCTAGCCGCATACTCGCCATAGCCATGCCTTCCTTCTTGAACAGCTAGTGTGGAGTCATCTGGCAATACCACAGCTCCAAATAAATCCGAGTCCATGTACATGCGATCTAGAGCCCATCCACTGAGGATGCCATCGATCCAATCTCCATATTCAGGAGCATGTGTTTTTACAACATAAAGGGCATTGAATAGACGTCCTAAATCAAGAGCAGAGAAGCCAATTCCTCGTTCGATAGGATTGTTTCCATAATCAGTCATGGCACCAGTTTCGGTGCTGTAAGCTTTGTTAGGCAAAGACTCTTCGAAAAGTGGAATACTCGACAAAGTTTCTAGAAACTGATTCATACGAGCACTAAATTCATCCTCGCTGATGATCCCAAACTGACGGACGGCGATTAGTGCTACAGCGAGGTTCCCTTGTTCCCACAACGTTCCAGAGGGGTAACCGGATACACTATTGGCAAATCCAGTTTGGTTGATATTGCTTGCAAAATACGCCCAGGCATTTCTCGCCATGTCCTGCTCTTCTGGCGCCAGCCTTGACAACAAATCTGTCTGCGCAGTTGCTCGGGATATGATCAGACTAGAGACCAAAACCAGTAGTATACCAAATACAGTTGATAGGAGACGGGATGTCCAAGCCCACATCGCTCTAACCTGACTATTCCAAAGGGTCATTAGAACTGCTCGCTGAATAATGTTAAGAGAAAACCTGGGTCTATATTATAGTGGCCCAGGTTGAATAGCTACACAAGGGTATTTTCACCTAGGGCCATGTTTTCCTGAAGCATACTCCGAGCCCTGGCTAAAACCCTCTATGCCTGGAGAAACCTCTCACTGTAGAGGAATAAAGTCCGACCGAGCGGCGATCTGTTGACCTTGAGGGGAGAGAGCTAGATCGATGAAGTTCTGAACTGCTGGACTGGTACTCTGGGGTACGGCCAGGAAAACGTTGCGGCTAATGGGATAAGTGCCATTCTGGATCGACGCTTGATCCTCAGCTGGGTTGATGCCGTCGATGGACATGATCCGCACGGTGGACTGGTTCTCCACATGGGCAATGGGGGCGTAGGTGATGCCGTTGGTGCCGAGCTCCCGCAGGATTGGGGTAGTGACATCCTGTTCAAAGGTAATGAAGTTGGGGCCGTCTGGGGCGAAGTCTTGGCCAAGGAGAACGACGTTCTTGAACAGATCGTGAGTCCCTCCATCGGGGGAGCGGTTAAGCACTTTGATCGGGGCATCGGGACCGCCCAACTCACTCCAGTTGGTGATCGAGCCCTGATAGATCTCACCCACCTGTTGCAGGGTCAGACCTTCAGAGAAGGGATTATCGACCCCGACCACGATGGCGACGGCATCTTTGGCCACCGGGATCGCCTGGATCCCCGCTTGAGCCTCATTGGGACGCAGGGGACGAGAGCTGGCTGCCAGTTGGATCTCGCCATTGACTAGGTGTTCGAGGCCATCGCTGGATCCGCCGGGTATACCATCTTCGGGATAGCCGTAGGTGGTGGGGATATTGGGATACTGTTGGCCATAGGTGTTACGGAGGGTCTGCATCAACGCCACCATGGAGACACTGCCATCCATCTGCAGAACGCTGGGGTTGGGCTGAGAGGTGTCTAGGTTAGGGGCCGCGGGGGCGGCTGGTGGATTGGCAGCCTGTTGCTGGGGCTGTTGAGGTGCTTGGGGCTGTTGAGGTGCTTGGGGCTGCGGTGCTTGGGTGGCCGGATCTGAGGGAGGGGGAGCGGAACGAGGCCCGCTAAACTGGCTATAGGCTAACCATCCGCCACCTGCCAACACAGCAACTGCCAGGATGTAAACGATGGGGGGAGGTCCTGAACGTACAGCCATCGATCCTTACCTCAAGGTAACTGTGGAAGATCATTTACTAATAAGTCTAGCCGTCCTCAGACCCCCTTGTGCAGATTTCCCGGCGGTGATCCTCAAAGAACTGTCGCCAGAGATTGACCATGATGTAGGCGGACTCCATAGGATCTGTGGTCACCCGATCGGCTCCATACTCCCGTTGAAAGGCGCTGACAAAGGCCTGGTTCTCGGGGCTCTCCACGGACATAAAGTAGTTCCAGGCGGCATAGTGTCCCCGCATGATCTCGATGCCGATGGTCTTGACCTCCTCCTCCACGATGCTGACGGACATGGTGGGATATCGATCGGGGTCGAGACCGGCTTTGTGAAGTTGTTTGAAGAAGGCCACAGTGCTATCCCCGTTCAAGCTGTTAAAGATCACTCCCCCCGTGGGTAGGCGCTCTTGGATCCGGCTTGTTCTGCAAAGGTGGGCCAATCAGAGCCCCATCCTTAATGATCGGCAACAGGGATCGGCCCAGGACACCCCCTGATTCATTGATCTGTTGGATGGCCAATAATTCCGCATCCACCACACTGTTCTCACTGATGGCCATGGTTCCCGTCAGGGAATGTAAGATCCCCACTTTGATCGGAGCCTCTGCAGCTTGTGAAACATGGCGATCCCCAGCTCTACATCCCCATTCGATTCCAATGGCAGTGGCAGCGGAGCCCCATTCCAGGAAGCGACGACGGCGAAGGGGTTGGATCATGGGAATATCCGGGTTTGTCTAGGTAAGGAGGATATCGGGTTCATCTATTGGGATCCATCGTTATCATTTGCCGTGGCTTATGAATCTGCAAAATGGTATTTCCTGATACGGATCAAGAGAATAGCTCTCTCCATAATCGTAGGCCAATAGTGATAGGAACTTCCCACGGCTCAGAGCAGGAGCCTATGACTAACCGAACCGGCAGTGTGAGGAGAACTAATGCCCCAAACCCTTTTCAAGGTGGATCTAACCAAACCCATGGCGGAGCAGGAGCTGGTGGGACACAATCGCTGGCATCCGGATATTCCGGCAGTCGCCTCCGTCAATCCGGGGGAGATCTTTCGGATCGAGTGCAAGGATTGGACCGATGGCCAGATCAAAGATAATGATGATCCCAGCGATATTCGGGATGTCAATCTCACGGTGGTGCATGTGCTGAGTGGCCCGATCTATGTGAATGGGGCGGAGCCTGGGGATATTTTGGTGGTGGATCTGCTGGATATCGGTGCTCTGCCTGGGGATGAATGGGGGTTTACAGGGATCTTCTCCCGCGAGAATGGGGGCGGATTTCTGACGGATCACTTTCCGGAAGCCGCCAAGGCCATCTGGGATCTACAGGGCATCTACACCTCCTCTCGACATATTCCTGGGGTGCGATTTGCCGGGATCACTCACCCCGGTTTGATCGGTTGTGCCCCCTCCCATGAACTGCTGGCTAAGTGGAATACCCGCGAGAAGGCTTTGGTGGATGCGGGGAACACAGCGGGTCCTCCCTGGAAACCTCAGATCCCTCCCATGGCGGCTCTGCCCACGGCGGATAGTGCGGTGTTGGGATCTTTGAAAGGGGCTGATTTCGATCGGGTGGCGGCTGAGGCGGCTCGGACGGTGCCTCCCCGTGAACATGGGGGCAACTGCGATATCAAGAATCTGTCGCGGGGCTCACGGATCTATTTCCCGGTATATGTGGATGGGGCCAAGCTGTCCATGGGGGATATTCACTTCTCCCAAGGGGATGGGGAGATCTCCTTCTGTGGGGCGATCGAGATGTCGGGCTTTATTGATCTGCATGTGGACCTGATCAAGGGGGGTGTGGAGAAGTATGGTATGGTCAATCCCATCTTCAAGCCGGGTCCGGTGGAGCCTCGCTACTCGGAGTATCTGGTGTTTGAGGGGATCTCGGTGGATGAGTTCAGCGGCCAGCAGTACTACCTGGATGCCCATGTGGCCTATCGGCGGGCCTGTCTCAATGCCATTGAGTACCTGAAGAAGTTCGGGTATACCGGGGAGCAAGCCTACCTGTTGCTGAGTTGTGCACCAGTCGAGGGACGGGTGAGTGGGATCGTAGATATTCCCAATGCCTGTTGTACCCTGGCTTTGCCTACGGAGATCTTCGACAAGAATATCCTGCCTGTGTAGGGTGGGGTCTATTTGGTTCGAGGTCACCCTGGCCTCATTTCTATGGCTCAACGTGAGGATCGTTTCCTATGCCTCTGTATGATTATCGATGTCCCGTCTGTGGCCCGTTTGAGAAGTGGCGGCGTTTGGACGAGCTGGATCAGCCTGTGATCTGTCATGGTCCGGCCCAACGGATCTTTTCTCCGCCCCTGATCTTAAATTCCGGGAGTTTGCCCCACCCAAAAGGGGAGCCTCGGTTGATCCGATCAGGAGAACGAGAGCCAACTTCTCCGCGACACCACAGTCAGTTGGGAGGGCGTCCTTGGATGATCAGTCATTGAGTTGAGATGGGGTCCAGGGTGTCGATAAGGATCCAGTCTTGAGGATCCTTGCAGTATGTCAATCCGATTCAGGAGTTCGAGTATGAGTGTCAAGTTCAGTCGTCGTCAGGTGTTAAAGGCAGGGGCGATCGCTGCTGCGGGTGCGGCAGTGGGTCCCCAGTTGATTGTGAAGCGTCCTCTACCGGCCTATGCCCAAGGGGAGACGGTCAAGGTGGGGATCCTGCACTCCCTCAGCGGCACCATGGCCATCAGTGAGGTGTCCATCAAGGATGTGAGTGTGATGGCCTGTGAGGAGATCAATGAGAACGGTGGGGTGTTGGGCAAGCCCATCGAGTGGATCATTGAGGATGGGGCCTCCGATTGGCCGACGTTTGCGGAGAAGGCTCAGAAGCTGATCGAGTCCGATGAGGTGGCCAGTGTGTTTGGCTGCTGGACCTCCGCGAGCCGGAAGGCGGTGTTGCCGGTGTTTGAGCGTCTGGATCATATGCTCTGGTATCCCGTGCAGTACGAGGGCAACGAGTGTTCTAAGAACATCCTCTACACCCCGGCGGTACCCAACCAGCAGACCAAGCAGGCTCTGCGCTACATGGTGGAGGAGCTGGGGGTGACCAAGATCTATCTAGAAGCCTCCGATTACGTCTATCCCCGTACCGCCAACCAGATCGCCAAGGAGCAGATCAAGCAGCTGCAGGAGGAGGGCTTCGAGATCGAGCTGGCGGGTGAGAACTATCAGCCTCTAGGGGCTCAGGACTACGCCACGGCGGTGACCAAGATCGTGGCCTCCGGTGCCGATGGGGTGCTCAACACGATCAATGGTGACAGCAACGTGGGCTTCTTCAAGCAGTACAAGGCCCAGGGACTGACCCCGGATCTTGTGCCGGTGATGTCCTCCAGCCTGTCTGAGGATGATGTGCGTGGCATCGGGGCTGAGAACGTGGTGGGCCAGTATGCGGTGTGGAACTACTTCCAATCCCAGGATCGGCCCGAGAACCAGGCGTTTGTGGAGGCCTTCAAGGCTAAGTATGGCGAGGATCGGGTGACGGGGGATCCGATCGAGAAGGCCTATGTGGGCATCAACATGTGGAAGCTGGCCTGTGAGAAGGCAGATACCTTCGACATCCCCACGGTGCTCGAGGCGGTGATCGGGGTCGAGTTCAATGCTCCCGGTGGCGTGCATGTGATGCGGCCTAATCACCACACCCGCAAGCCCGTTCTGGTGGGACGTCACACCGCTGATGGTCAGTTCGAGATCCTGGATGAGCTGGGGGATATCGAGCCCCAAACCTGGGATCCCTTGATCGCAGGGGATAACGTCTGTGACTGGGCCCAGTTCCCTGAGGAAGGCACTGTGGAAGTGGCGGATTGGGATCAGGATTACCGGTAAACCCTGGATCTGAGCAGGGGAGAGGGATCTCCACTTCAAATCTTGATCCCTAGCCCCTGATTGACTAAGGATCTACTGTGTATACGGATCTCTGTGGTTGGTTCCGGGTCAATCTCAATGGATCACCACAAAATGTGTACACGGTAGCCTCCTCAAGGGATCCTGGAATCCTGAATCGCTGCTTGACTAATTTTCTCGATGAGGTCTGTTGATCCGATGCTTGATCTCCTACTTCCCCTCAATCATGTCCTGTTCGCTAAGGCTGAGTTGTTTATCGTTGAGAACGGGATCGAGGTCCTGTTTGCGAGGAAGGGATTCTTTATCCTGACCCAGTTCTTTAACGCCATCAGCAACAGCTCTATCTTTCTACTCATCGGTTTGGGTCTGGCTATCACCTTTGGCCTGATGGGGGTGATCAATATGGCCCATGGTGAGTTCATTATGTTGGGCTGCTATACCACCTATGTCTTACAAAAATATGTCTTTGGCCGGATCTTCTGTCTGGGCGGGTGTGGGGCCAGTGAAGGTACTCAGATCACGGATTTTGGCCGAGCCTATTTTGAGGCCTTTCCCTTCGCCTATAACATCACTTATTTGTTATCGATAGGTGTAGCGTTTGTGATCTGTGGGTTGTTTGGGATCTTGCTGGAACGGGTGGTAGTGGGCAAGTTATATCGCCGAGCCCTGGATACGTTGATGGCCACCTGCGGTGTCAGCATGATCCTGCAACAGGCGGTGCGGATCCTGAT